>NZ_JBLXEC010000019.1:0-65397 GCF_048263515.1 Marinovum sp.
CTCGGGTGGTCAGTTCGAGAACCACTCCAAGGTGACGGACGCAGATGTCGGCGATCTCGCCCTTCCTGAAGAAACCGTGGCTCACGATGAAACGCGCGCGCTGCCGCTCCGGCGCGGTAAACAGCTCGATGGTAGCGTTCACATGGGCCAGATCGTGCTTGGCACTGGCGATCTGCGCTTCGTAGGCCTTGATCTGGCCCAGAATCTCGGCCCGCTTCTCGGTCAGGGTGTGGATGATCAATGGCTGCGTCATGCACCCATTCCAACCGAGAACCCTGCGCGCAGCCAGATGGGATTTTGGTGCATTTGCTACCTAAGACCGAGCTCTTGAACGAGGAAATATTCGACACCCTGGACGATGCACGGCGCAAGCTGGCCTTGTGGCGCTACGACTACAACACGGTCAGGCCACACTCGTCGCTCGGCAACCAGACACCGCAGCAAGCGCGCCGAGCGCTCGAGCAATTTGAGGGCTCCGCGCCCGGCGCGTTTGCACCAGACGGGGAACCGGAATACCCAAATCCAACCTGCGACTCTCGTTATGAATGAGGAACCAGCGGGGAGCAGGTCACACTCATTTCGCCAACCGAGCAATGTTGGCACGGCGGGTGTTCGGCGAAGAAGAAACCTGAAGAATCGCGCAGAATGCGGCGAGATGGCGAAAAAGATAAGCTAAGTCAGCGCCTTGCTCTATTGACTACGTTCTCTGGTGGATAAGCGGGAAGCGTTTTTTTAGATTAGAACAGAACGATTCAGACTCACCTTTCTTCATTCTGGCGGACGGCCATGTCCTGACCATCAGAACTGGAGATACACCATGACCAAGACCCTCACCGCCCACCCCGTTTTCGACATCAGCGCCTCAGCTGCCGGAGTCTGCCTGCAGCGTCTTGAGGCGATCTGTCCGCTTGACGCGTTTGACACCATCATCGATCCCGCCGCAGGGGGGCACGCTGTCGACCAGCCTGCGCAATCGCGCGCGCCAGACCTTGCACAGGCTGACCCGGCGCAGTCTGACCAAAGAGGCTTCTTCCCCGCTGGGCCTTTCTGTATCGCCTCTCGTCCCGAATTGCCCTTCTATCGGCCTTCATGGCGATGTCGCTTGTTCGGCGTCCCGGTGCAGCCGTTGCGGCACCGCGGGGTTCGGCGCCAGCCCTCGCAATCCGCGCGCGGCTGATGGACAAGGCCGGCGGGTTTTGCCAAGTTCCTTCCATGCATATTCCACGCCATGCCCTGCGGGCTTTGTTTGCCCTGATACTGTTGAGCGCGCCGGTTCGGGCCGGCGACCTCTATTTGACCGGGCAGGACATGGTCCCGGTGCAATCCGGAGTCTGGGCCGCCACCGGGCTTGAGCTGCCGGAGCCGGACGCCGCCCTCCCCCTCCTGGGCGCCCGCAACACCCGGGACGGGGTGCGGCTTCTGCGACTCTACAACGCCCAACGGGAGGTCAACGGCTTTGCCGATATTGTCTATGACAATCGGGACCGCGGCCATTCGAGGCTGGACCCGGAGCTCTATCCACGGCTCACGCATCTCAAGTACGGCACCGATCTTGCCGCAAATGGTCTCGATTTCGGCCTCGCGGGCCGTATTTTCCTGCCGGCCGTGGTGCTGGGGAACTCCTCTGCCGCCATGGAGCGCGGCGCGGCCCCGCGCAGCCTGCCTCGCCTGGCGATGACCAGCCCCTTCTGGCGCGCGGTCAGCCCCTTGCTCTATGCCAACAATCACATCTACGTCTATCCGGAGCACCGCGATCATGATGCCACGGACCGTTTCCCGGTCAATTGGCCCTACATGATTGCAAGCCAGGGGTCTTCGGGCTCGGACCAGCCATTCCTGCATGCGCTCGCGCTGACCCTCGCGGCCCTGCCGCGTGAGACTTTTACCTTCCTGCGCGAAAACGGCTTGGTGGCACCGACCCTGCAGATGATCCTGCGCCGCAACCTGGCGCCGGTCTCGACCCGTGAGGATTACCTGACCGGGCGCGCGCACCCCGTGGTCTTTGGAGCCGGGCAATTGCGCGCCGGCCAGATGGTCGCGCAGGCCGCCGACCTGCGTCCCGACGATGTCCCGCCAATGGTACGTTTGCGGGTCGTCGAAGAGGATTTCTCGGGCTCCGCGGGGCTGGCCGGGCTGGATGAACGCCTGCTCGACACGCCTGCCGCGATCGGGCGCTTGTGGCGCAGCTTCGCCTGGGAACGCAGCCTGCTGGTGTCTGCCGAAGACACGATCGCGCCCAATGATCGGTCGCTGAGGTTCGAGTGGCGCCTGCTACGCGGCGATCCGGAGCGCGTCCGGATCGAGCCGCAGGGGCCCGGAGGCCGCAGCGCCAGGATCCACATCGCCTGGCACGACCCCTGGACCGAGAGCGCGCCCGGCAGGAAAGCTCCGACAGAGCGCCTGATGTCACGTGTGGATATCGGGGTTTTCGCAAACAATGGCGTCCATGACAGCGCACCCTCCTTCATCTCTGTCGACTTCCCCGAACATCAGATCCGCCAGTACGCCACCTGGACGGGCGGCGAGAAACGGCTGCTGTCGATCGACTATGATGCCGAGGGGCGCGGCGCGTATTTCGACCCGCTGCTTTACTGGTCGGCCGCTTGGACGGATACGGCGCACTATCACAAGAGCGGTGTGATATCGGGGTGGGACCGGCAGGACACGGAAGGCGACGGCACAAAGTTCGTTGCCTATGAGGCGGATGCGGCGGCGACACTCTATGACATCGACACCACCAACGCGCGGATCCCGACCCTTCGTCACGTCGGACAGTGAAGGCCGGGTTCTGCAACGGGCCCTTCGCCTACCGGCCCCAGCAGAGCGCGGGTTCATTGCCGGGCCAGAGATCATCCGGCAGGAGCGTGATCGCCCATGTGGCAACGAACTGGCTGAATTCGTTCAGATCGAGGTTGAGCCTGTCATAGGGCTCCTCTGGGTTCGAGATCACCCGCACCACCGAAACCCGGCCGATCCCGTGCTGCAGCGCCACCGAGGCGCGGGCCATATGTTGCCGCGAGGTGATGAGGGTGACGGCATCCACATCCGGCTGGGTTTCCAGCCAGCAGGCGGCCTCGCGGGCGTTCTCGAGCGTCGTATGCGCATCCGGCGCGAGGATGATCTGCCCGGTGGCGAGCCAGTCGGTCTGGTATGAGCTCAGCTCGAACTGGTTGCGGAAGCGGGGGATGTTCAGCCCGGCATCGCCGTTCACCCCGGTGATGAACAGCCGCTCCACCTCCTCGGAGGCCAAGAGATCGAGGCCGGTCCGGATGCGATCGAAATCGCCGGTGAAGACGATCGCGGTGGGCGGCAGGGCCCCGTTGCCCTGCGGCGGAGCCGAACGGGTCATGAAATCGAACAGAAGAAAAGCCAGAAGCACGGCCGCACTCCCTATCAGCGCCAGCACACGGGACACGAAAGTGACAATGTGAGAGATAATTCGCAATAGCTACGACCCGCTTGAGACGGTCTTGTCAGGTTTCCTCGAAATACGCTGCCCGCTGCGCCCGTTCCGCACTGTCAGGCCCTGCCAGCGAATGGACCATCGCAGATTGCCGCCGGGGTTTCCAGTGCCCCGCAGCGTCGCCTTTTCGCAATCCGCGCGGCGCCGCGCCGCTCAGTCCTTGCGCGGGCGGAGATCGATCAGCAACGCGCCGATCCAGCCGCCCAGGAATCCGCCCAGGTGGGTTTCCCAGGCAAGCTGACCGCCCATGGCCCACCACATCACGAGGTTCAGCCCGATCAGCAGCCCGACCACCCGGGCCACGTCGCCCAAGCCTTCCCGATCGGTCTCGCGGTCCACGTAGTGCCAGGCCAGAAGTGCGCCCAGCAGGCCGAACAGCGATCCCGAGGCGCCCACCATCGGGCGCAGGCCGGGGGCGAGCAGAGCAAAAGCCGCAGCCCCGCACAGGCTCGTCCCGATGAAGAGCAGCGCGAATCGGCTCTGGCCGACCCGTGCGGCAACCGCGCGGCCCAGCGACCAAAGGCTGATCATGTTCACCAAGAGGTGAACCCACCCGCTGTGCAGGACGGCATAGGAAAAAAACATCACAAAAGGTTGCGCAGCATAGTTCGGCTTCCAGTTGTCCAGCAATCCTGGCCAGAAGGCGCCATAGTGATAGGCCAGCTGTCGCAAGCGCCCGGCGCCGAAGAGGCCGAGATCGCTCAGGATCAGCCCGGCTTCGATCACGCAGCAGACAGTGATCAGGCCGTAAAGAAACAGATTTTTCGGCCTCAGCATGGCTTCCTGCGTCTGTCGGGGGGCCGGACACCGAGGCGCCGCGCGGTCCGGCCCGTCAGGAAGCCTTGTCATGGCAATCGGCAGAAGCTGCAACCCTAAGGTTCCTCTCTGCCGCGTTTCCGGCCAAACCGCGTCTTGGGGCGCGCTGCCGCCCCGGGCCCGACCCTCCGGTTTTATTGACAGAATAGGGGTCGAGGCCATATAGATATAACAATGTATTTGTAGAATCGCCCCGATGGGTAGTCTCGTTGGCGCAACAGTTGTGAGGAAAATTATCATGAATATAAAGGCAACTTTAGCTTTTGCTGCGCTGACTGCTTTTTTGGCTCCGGCAGCGATGGCGGTACCGATAATTGTGGATGACTTCTCTGCGGCCGGTACGCGGATTGCAGATTTGCAAGGCAATCCCGCGTTCGTTGACGTGGCCGACGCCGGAATTCTGGGCGGAAACCGGTTCATGTGGGTGTCTACTGATGGCACCCAGGATTTGGGAACGGGTATCTCCGCCAACGGAGACGGGCAGGTCAACTTCAACAACGATACCGGCGCGACCGGCCAGGCCGTGTTGATCTATGATGGCGGGCCAGCGGGCCGCGTGAATCAGATGTTCAATTTCGCCGACAGCCCCACCAATCAGATCGGGGTCAACACCGGTGGTTTGGGAGGCGTGAACCTCGTGAAGGGGTCCGTCGGGACCACTAGCTTCAAGTTTGACATCCTGAGCTTCGATGCGGGAGGGATTGTTCAATTCTGGGCCTATGCTTGGGATACCTTCGGAAACTTGGCAACCTACGACGAAGAGTTGGCAAATCCCGGTCCGCAGATTTCCATCGATAACAAACTCGGCCTGAGCCAGTTTACTACCCCCGTCGGTTTTGACTGGACGTCGATCGGCGCGCTTGCGTTCTCGGTTGAATCGAAAACGCCTGAGTTTGACGGGGCGCTTGGTACGATTTCGGTCATCCCGCTGCCCGCCTCGGCCTTCCTGCTGCTCGGCGGTCTGGGCGGCTTGTTCGGTGTTTCCGCGGCTTCCCGTCGCCGGCGCCGCAAGGCCTGAGCCGGCGCTCCGAGCGCAGAACCTGCGGGTTCGCAGCTGAACAGATCAACATCCGCGATGAGCAAAGCTCGTCGCGGATGTTTCGCGTTTGAGGGAGAAGGCAGCCTGCACGACGGCCGGGGTCGGCTTGCCTCCTGCGCCCCATCCCCCGTCGCCCTCGAGATCGATCAACCGGCGATTCTGGCCGATGAATCGAAAAAATCATCAAAACACGCCCCCGACATCGCCCTCTTGCGCGAGTTCTTGCCGGACCCTAGGAGGGTGTCTTGTTCGATTCCCGATGCGACGCTATTGAGGAATCAAGTTGGGGTAACAACCAAGACAGGCAAAGATAATGGGGCAGCTCATCAAGTCCACACAACATGCTGTGTATTCCGGTTCCTTGCGGGCAGGGTTAGCGCTCCCGCATCTTGGCCCGGAGCTTCGACGTCACGCCCGCTGAACGTGTGAGACGTCGGGTCTCTCTGTTTCTGGTTTAGATCAAGTTTTCTGTTTTCCGCCCAATTGTCGCCCAACTTTTCGTGAAGGTTGGAATAACGACTTTATAACGGGCAAAAAAAACGGTCCCAAGACCCTCTAAGGGGCACGGGCATATGGAGAGCATGATGAACGGACTGAACCCTACGCGTGCGCGCCTCCTGGAAACCTTCGGGCTGGATCTGGAACTCGCCCACGGCTACGGATGCACGCTGCACGATACCGCCGGACGCGAGTACCTGGACTTCCTGTCACAGTACGGTGCACTGCCTTTTGGCCACAATCCCTCGCAAATCTGGAATGCGCTGCACGATCAGCAGAGCCTGATGCGCCCCGCGATGGTCCAGCCATTGCGCGCTCTCGAGGCAGAGCGACTGGCCGACAGGCTGGCCAGCCTCGCCCCGCATGACCTGAGCGTGGTCTCGCTGGCGAACTCCGGCGCCGAGGCGGTTGAATCCTCGATCAAGCTCGCCCGGGCCCGCAGCGGTCGCGACCTCATCCTCTCGACCCACAACGGGTTTCACGGAAAGACAATGGGCGCTTTGTCGGCGACTGGCAAGCCCATGTATCAAAAAGATTTTGGCGGCCCCGCTCGCGACTTCGATTATATCGCCTTCGGTGATCTCGAGGCGCTGGAAGCCAGGCTCGCTGCAGACCATGAGAGCATCGCGGCCTTTATCGTCGAGCCGATCCAGGGCGAAGGCGGTGTGATCTGTCCTGCTGACGAGGGGTATCTCGACGGGATCATCGCGCTTTGCCGCAAATATGGCGTGTTGAGCATCATCGATGAGATCCAGACCGGGTTGGGCCGCACCGGCCGGCTTTTCGCCTGTGAGGAATGCGCGGTGGCGCCGGACATGCTGCTGCTCGGCAAGGCGCTGGGAGGCGGCATGATGCCGATCTCGGCGGTTGTCGTGCGCAGCGAGGTCTGGGACGACCGCTTCGGGTTCCTGCACAGCTCGACCTTTGCAAACAACAACCTTGCCTGCGCCGTTGCCAACGCCACGCTCGACATGCTGCTGCAGGATGATCGTGCCATGGTGAAGAAGGTGGCGCGCAACGGGCAGTATTTCCAGGAGCAGCTGGAAGCGCTTCAGCAGCGTTTCCCCGAGGTGGTGAGCGGCGTGCGCGGTCAGGGCTTTATGCGCGGGCTGGAATTCCGCAAACCTTACGAGCGGGCCGATTCCGCCTCCATGGCCTTCTGCGGGCTGAACGGCGGCTTCATCGGGCTCCTGAGCTCCTATCTTCTCAATGTTCAAGGGGTTCTGACCGCGCCGGTGTTCAACGACGCCACGGTGATGCGCCTGCAGCCGCCGCTGATCGCGGGACAGGCAGAAATCGACCGCTGCATCACGGCCCTGGAGGCCGTCTGCGCGGTGCTGGACCGCGGCGATTACCATGCGCTCATGCAGCACCTGGTTTCGCCGAAGCGGCGCAGGCAACTCGCCGAAACACCACCCGCCATGCCCCAGCAGGGGCCGGCGCGGGGCGTCGGTGATGCGGCGCCGGGGCGCTTCTGTTTCCTGATCCATTACACGCAGGAAGAGGATCTCCTGCGCTCCGATCCTTCCTTCGCCAATTTCACCGCCGAGGAACGCGCCACCTGGATGGAGTGGGTCAAACGTGTGGGGCCGGGCTTTGCATGGCCGGTGGCGGGAGGCGCCTCGCGCACCGGGGCCAAGGCCGAAGGCATGATCATGTCGGTGCCGCTGCTGCCCACGGACATGATGGGCAAGGGCCGCAAGCAAGCCCGGACCATGATCCAGGCCTCTGCCGGTATGGCCGCCGAATTCGGCGCCAGCCGTCTCGGGCTCGGAGCCTTCACCTCGATCGCCACCAATGGCGGTGCGGCTGTTGCCGGTCGCGGGGTTCCGGTCACCAGCGGCAATACTCTGACCACTGTGTCCGGCGTGACCGCGCTGGAGCGCGCCGCCCGGCGTGTGGGGATCGATCCCGCAGGGGCACATGTGGTTGTTGTCGGGGCCACCGGCGCGATCGGGCGGTTGGCCAGTCTGATGCTTGCCCGCAAGGCCGGCAAGCTGACCCTTGTGGGCAATGCCGGAAACCGGCAGGCGCAGCAGTTCCTTGACCGGGTCACTGATGAGGTGGTCTGCACGCTGTCCAACGAGCAGCCCACACCGAGAGTTGGCGCATTGAGCGCCTGCGTGCGGGGCCTGCTTCCCCCGCAAGGACCGGACATGATCAAAGGGGCTACCCAGGAGTTCGCCCGCGCTTGCGTCGAAAGCGGCCGCTCGGTTCCTCTCACTGGAACCACCGACCTGGCCGGCGCGCTCGAGACCGCAGATCTGGTGCTGGTGGCGACCAGTGCCGAGGTGACCTTCCTGGACCCGACACAGCTGCGCCCGGGAACGGTCGTCTGCGATGTGGCGCGGCCGCCGAATGTGGCGCAGGCGGATCTCTCTGAAAACGGTGTGCTGGTCTTTGACGGCGGCCTGGTGCGCCCCCCCTTCGAGGTCAACCTCGGGCCGTTCCAGAACCTCCCGGACGATCTGTGCTGGGGTTGTCTCGGCGAGACGATGCTCCTGGCGCTCGAGGGCGAGACCGACGATTACAGCCTCGGCCGTGATCTGAGCCTGGAGGGTGCCGATCGCATCTCCGAAATGGCCCGCCGCCATGGTTTCGAACCGGCAGAGCCGCAATGGTACGGCGAGATGCTGACCGATGCCGATTTCCAGCGCGTGGCTGAAGCGCTGATGCAACGTCAGGCAACCGCTGAATTCCCCGAGGCGAAGGCTATCTGGGCGGCGGAATAATCGCTGGCGTTCGGAACATGCTCTCCCCGCTCGAGGCGTGAACGCCTCCTGCGGGGCGTGTCATGTCTAGGAGACAGGACCCGCGGGCCCCCCGATGGTATGCCGACAGCGGGACGCACGGCGCCCTTTCCCCTTGCGAACGTCACTGCACCACCGATCCTCGCTGAGCGCGCAGACGGAACGACTTGACGCTCCGGCCTGGCTAGACACCCGTCACCTGAAACCACGCCAGCTCTGCCTGGGGTCATGAGCCGCCACAGAGGCGCTTTCTGGACCTTGCCCCAAGGTCATTTACGCAGTCTCGAGGGCTCGCTTGTCGTGTCGATAGGCGTTCAGGACCACGCCGAGCACATTCGTATGCTCCGCCACTTCACGCTGACAGGTCTCGAACTGGTTGTAGGTGGTGGTGTCGGCCCGGATGATGATCAGGGCGCAGTCGGCATTCTTGAGAAAGGCCCGCGTGTCATCGTTCACCAGCACCGAGGGCAAGTCGAACACCATCAGATCAGGCTCATAGGCCGCTTGGATCGCATTCAACTTCTCGGCGGTTTCCTCGGCCAGAAGAATCCGCGTCGGATCGGCCTCCGCCTGTTCGGCCATGGACACGACGACATTGTCCCCATAGCGCACCGCCTGCTCCTCGAAGGAGACCTGCCCGGACAGCATCGCATCAATGCCGTGAGGCGGCTTGGTTTCGAAGAAATCACACAGGGAGGGATCGCGCAGATCGAGGTCGAACAGGATCGACCGCAGGTCGCGCTGGCGGCCGAGGCCGAGGGCTAGGTTGCATGCCAGGGTGGTCTTGCCGGATCGCGGCATGGGAGAGGTGATCGCCAGCCGCTTCCAGCCGTTCTGGCGCATCTGCAACAGCGCCTTGGTGCGCAGAATGTCAAATGGGGTGGCGGCTTTGCGGGCCGACTTTGTCACGATGCGGTGCCGCGTGAGGTATTTGTCATGCACCTCGAAGGGCGCTATCGCGTTCCAGCGGGCCGCGAGTTCAGGAGAGACCCTTTGCCGGGGTTTTGAGGCCTCAGGTGCGGCGGGCTCGGGTTCTCGGGTGACGATCTGGGCGTTTCGGATCGAACGCGCCTTGTCGAGTGCGGCTTGCAGTTTTTCCATTCGGTTTTCGATGTCCTCAATCTGCTTCAGCCAAGCCCGAGCTTGCCCATGCCTTTTTGCACAATCACTTCCAAGGGAAGGTAGTTGGTGTCCACATACCACAGCGCTGCGGGCACGCCGACCAGCACGGCAAGGGTCGCAGCAACCCGGGCACTGCGGCGAACGATCTTTCTCGAACGGCTTTCCATGTAGGGAATCGTGGCGATCGGCATGACCTGAAACCGCTCAGAAAGCTCGGCCGGCCGGCGGATCGACCGGTTCAGGACTTCCAGCAGGACAAAATACGCCACAGCCACGCCGAGGCCGCCGACAATGCTTATAGCGGCGATCAGAACGCGATCGGGCCCGCTTGGGATCTGCGGCACGCTGGCGTTCTCGATCACATTGATCCTCTGGCCCTGGGCCGTGGCTTCGATCCGCTCTCCCATGCGGGCCGAATTCAGATTGGAAACCGCCGAGTTGTAGCGGGTCTGGACGATCTGGTAGTCCCGCTCCAGCTCGGCGAGTTTCAAGTCATTGGGCGCGCTGGCGGCAATGTTCTTGGAAAGCTCTTCCAGTTCGGATGTAGTGGCGTCGATCTGCGCCTGAAGCGCGGTGATTGCGCTGTCGGCCTCGACCTGCGCCGCTTCCAAGGCCGCCAGTCTCCGACTGTCGTCTTCGCTTCCCGCCGGAACGGTGCCGGAATTGCCCGCGGCGACGATGGCCTCCAGACGGTCCATCCGATCCTTCAACCGGATGACCCGCGGATTGCTTTCGCTGTAGGTCTGCCTCAGCCTGTCCAACTCCGCTCGGCCGGCGAGCAGCTGGTCTTCGTAGGCGCTGCGTGCCGCAACCGCCGGTCGGCTTGGCGCTTCACCTTCATTCTCCAGGGCCTCGCGGCGCTGTTTTGCGACAAGAAGGTCCCTCCTGAGACTGTCGAGGCGTTCCTGCAGGATGTTCTGACGTCCCAGCCGGTACCCCTGGTCTTGCGGCAGAGCCCTGGCATTTTCGGATTTGAAACGGGAGATCTCGACGCTTCTCCGGGTCAGCTCATCATCCAGGCGGGCGACCTCCTGTTCGAAGAACTCCAGGGTCTTTTCAGCGCGCCCGACTCGGAACCGCGAGTTTTCCTGCAACACCAGGGTGACGAGTTCATTGACGACATTCGCGACAATCTGCGGCGAGCGGCCCTCGAAGCTGATGATCAACAGCGTGGCGCCACCGCTGTTCCGCCCGCCGCCGCCCTGACGTCTGATGGACGTGGCGGACCTCATCGCGGTGAAGACCCTGTCGGGCTCCATCTCGCGGATGTCCTTGAAGACATTGAAGCGGTGGGCGATGTCGATCAGATTGGCACGGGTCAGCAGGCGCTGCTGGATGATGTCGAGCTGCTCCGCCGCGCCGGTCTGGACTGTCGAGCTGACCATATCGGTGGGGATCTGCGGCGCTTCGAACAGGAGCCGGGCAGAGGTCGCGTAGGTTTCGGGCAGTTTGAACGCGGCGGCGAGACCGAGACCGGAAATGAGCAGAACAAACAACGTCATCACCGGAAGCCGGCGCAGGAACAACGTCCAGTAAAAGCCGAGATCGAAATTCATTCCGCAGCCTTTCCGACGCTCCTGAGCCGATTGGTCAGCAGGAGAGGCTCGTCAAAGGGCTTCAGGATCAGCCCGTCATCGACCAGCTCCCGGATCGTGGCCACGTCTACACTTTTCTCCTCGCCACTCGATGCGTAGACAAGTGCGAGATCGCACAGCTTGTTGATCACCCGCGGGATGCCCTGTGCCTCGTCATGGATGTGGCCGACCGCCTCGATGGTGAATTCCTGACCGGTGCCGCCGGCATGCTGCAGTCGATGCGTGATGTAGCGGTGCGTCGTATCGAGATCCATCGGCTCCAGATGATAGGCTGCCGTCACCCGCTGGGCAAACTGGCGCATTTCGGGCTGGCGGATCAGGTCGCGCAATTCGGGTTGGCCGACCAGAATGATCTGCAACAACTCGTCCTTGCCGGAATTGATGTTGGTGAGCATGCGCAGCTCTTCCAGCGTGTCGGCCCCCAAGTTCTGAGCTTCGTCCACGATCAGCGCGACATGCCGGCTTTCGGCATATTCGGACAGGACGAATTCCTGGAAGCGCTGGAAAAGTGTCACATAATCCAGCCCCTCGGGGGCGGCCAGGTCGAACGCTCCGAGAAGCCAGCGTAGCAGATCGCCGCGGTCACCCCGGGCGTTCGAGATCAGCCCGATGGTCACGTCATCCGTGATCGAGCGCAGCAGCTCTTGAATAAGCGTGGTCTTGCCTGTGCCCACCTCTCCCGAGATCACCGTCAGCGGCGCCCGGGTCACCAGCCCATATTCCAGTACCGCGCGCGCGCGGGTATGCGCCTTGGACCAGAACAGGAAATCAGGATCGGGCGACAGCGAAAATGGTCGCTCCCGAAATCCGAAATGGGCGTTGTAAAGGGCAGTACACATGCTCTGCTCATGACTCGAAAAAAAGATTGTCAAATCTCGACTGTCTCGACTCTACATCTATCCAAATGTTATTGAAAGCGAGCTGTGTACGAATGTCGGAAACAGTCTGATTATATGGGATATCAACCCCTTACCCGCGAGCGCCCCCCGCCGGAGGGCCGGCTTCGCCGCAGTTCTCATCCTGCAGGGAGCGGGTCCGCCACGTCGGAGGGCGTGCCTCCGCGCCACCGTACGTCAGGGCCCCGGCTGCGGTATCGGCCCGCAGGAGTTTGCCCGGCCGCGCCCCGGACGTGACCGGGCGCGGCCAGTTACATGGATACCGGAGGCCATGGTCACACTGAGCCGCACGCCCTCGGAAAAGCCCCGGCCCTGCGGATCACCCGGTCTGCCGCTGCCGCCCCGGGCCAGGGCGGAAACTCTCACAGTCAGGTCGAGATCGGAGGGTCCCGTAGCCAGCCCGGCGACAGCAAAGCCAGATTTCGACCGGCGCATTCTGGACATCGGATCGTGAAGGACTCATCGTGACTGCGCGGAACCCGGTCAAACCGACCGAAACGGATCAAGGACGTCGTCAATGTGGCCCTATTGGATACTTTTCCTGATACCCGCTGTGGCCGCCGCGTGTTCGCAACCCGTGCAAAACCTCCGCGCCGACGGAACACGCCCCGCGAAGATCGACGGGCCCTGGGCCCTGGTCCTGATCCTTCTCGCCCTGATGATCGGACTTCGGGATCGCGTCGGCGGAGACTGGTTCGCCTATGTCAGGCACCTGTTTCACGCCGAAACGATGACCTATGCAGAGGCAATCTTTCGTCCTGATCCCGCCTATAACATCCTGAACATCATCAGTCTTGACCTGGGACTGGGCATTCTGGGCGTGAACCTGTTCTGCGGATTTGTGTTCGCTTTCGGATTGGTGCTCTATGCAAGATCGATGCCGCGGCCGTGGTTGGCGCTCGCGGTTTCCATCCCCTATATGACCATTGTCGTCTCGATGGGGTATTCGCGTCAGGGGGTCGCCCTCGGGTTTGCCTTGATTGGCCTTATTGCGCTTGGGCGGCAGCGTTTCCTCTGGTTTGCGTTTTGGGTTTTCCTTGCGGCCACCTTCCATCGCTCTGCCGTCGTGCTCATCAGCATTCCCCTGCTCACGATAAACTTCCGAAACTACAAGAATATCCCCCTTCTCTTGATCGTGGTGGCCCTGATGTATGTCGCATTGATCGAGGGCAAAACGGATCAGTTCGTCGCACAATATATCGAAGCCGAGATGCATTCGGACGGGGCATTCATTCGATTGCTGATGAATGTGGTGCCGGCCACGCTTCTGGTGCTGTTCAGGAAACGATTTTCCGTTTCACCGGGACAACGAAGAATCTACATGACCATGGCATTTCTGGCCATCGTCTCTTTTTCCCTGCTTGTGGGAGGTGTGCTCCCGTCTACAGCGCTTGATCGAATTGCGCTCTATCTCATTCCGTTGCAGGTATTCGTATTCTCGAATCTGCCAGATTGTTTCGGTCGCTATAAAAGCCAGAAGCAAGCCGTCGTTCTATCGATATTATTCTTCTATACTCTGGTTTTGTTTGTCTGGTTGAATTACGCGAATTTCTCGCATTGGTGGCAACCGTATCGCATGTTTCCTCCGCTGGATATCGAAGAAGCCTATTACATGAGGCGATAGGCTGAAGCCGCGCCCTCTGCCCTCGGCAGGGACGTCCCCGCCCCCGTATCGATCAGATGATCGCCAGGTTGCCGTTCGCGACCGCCGCCGCGTAGACCACCGCGTTGGCCACGGCATGGGCGAGGATGGCATCGGTGATCCGGTTCCTGTGCCGGGCGAGTGCCGAGAAGACCAGACCGGCCACGAAAGCCTCCGCCCAGCGATCATGCAGTGCTGCGAAGAGACTGGCCGTGACCAGAGCGGCAAAACCCGTCCAAAGCCACCCGCGGCCGATCCGTAGGCGGCTTTCCAGGTAATCGCGGAAAAACAGCTCCTCCACCATTGGCACCAGAAGAACAGTCCCGACACCGCGTATCACGAACCACAGCACAAGCAGCGGCCCGGCAAGCGCGCCGTAGGGGGGGCTCGTGAGGCCGGGGACCGGAATGAGAATCCAAAGCAGCCCCACCGCGCCCCCGGCCATCACCGGCAGAAGCGTGATCCGCCAGACGAGAGACCGGTAAAGCGGCCAGAACAGCGTCAGCACCGCTCCGACCAGCAGCATCCGAAGCGGGTAGAGCACGCCCGGCGTCTGCGAGAAGGTCGAGGCAAAGACCGCACTCAGCATGAAGACCGCGAAGGGCAGGATGCTGCCGACGGCCGGGTCCTGCCAGAACGGGGGCAGACCGGGCCTTGATCCGGCCACGTGAGCCTCGGCTCCGGTGCGTTTCAGCTGCGGCACGGTTTCGGCCAGGGCCACGATGATCAGCGCCACCAGTGTGAAAGCCAGCCATCCGGCGTGCGAATGAAACCCGCCTGTCGCGAGTTCCGGATGCCCCTCGATGCCGATCGCGACCAGGACGGCAATCCGCAGCACGTTGAAGGCGGCAGAGGCGGCCAGCCCCAACGGATAGAGGATCAGGGCCAGCGGAAATCGCAATTGCTGACGAAAGAGCACGAGGTACAGCGTGACGAACAGCGTCACCAGGGCCGTGCCCTCGATCCCGGAACAGGGCTGATTGACCTGAACAAAGAAGTCCTCCGCGCCGATGACCCTGTCGTCAGGCCATGCCTCGACGGCATAGCCCGCCGCCGCGAGCAGCCCTGCCACGGCCTCGAAGGTCCGGTCCGCCAGCCAGTCCAGCGTCCAGAGATCCTGACTGCGCAATGCCAGGACCGGCATCGCCGCACCGGCCGCCAGGCAGCTCCCCAAGGCCAGCCCATGCCTGCTGAGGAACACGCGCCAGCTGTGCCACGGGGCGAGGATCCAGAGCGCGCCCCACAATATCAGCCCCACGGCCAGGACCCAGGTGCCGAGGCTTGCAATCATCCAGGTCGTGCCGGTGCCTTCGCGCAGCACCAGAACCGGAAACAGCGCCAGCGTTATGCCCGCGATGTGCAGCAGAAGCGGCTTGCGGCGCGTGTCCTTGGCTTCGGCAAGCTGCCTGAGCGCGCTAGGGACCAACATGACAAAGAGCGCCATCGCTCCCAGCGCCCCGTAGACGGAAACCAGAAAGGCGTCGGCACCTTCGCAGATGGCAAGCGGCCAGTTGTACAGACAATCGAAGGGGATGGCGTGTTTGAACACCGCCCCGAGGGCGCCGAATTCGGCCACCAGCAGCAACGTGACTCCGAGGATGCGAGCGCGGGGCAATGGCGCTGTGGAGGGGGGGGCTGCAATATGGGACACGTCGGGTCTCGGAAGCCTTTCGGATAGGGGATGCCCGGATGGCGCGCACAGCTGGACAGGCCTGCATCCGGAGATGCGGGCCTGTCCGGGTTTCACGCGGTGCCGTTACGTGGCGCGCCGGCGGCGTTCCCAGGCGAGCAACACGATGGCGAGCACCGCCGCGATCGCCGCGGTGCCTTCCAATGCGCTGATCTCCGGTACCGGAGCCGGCGGCTTGCCCTGCGCCAGCACCGAGGTCGCTCCGGCAAAAGACAATGCAATGGTACTCAGTAATGTCTTCATCAATTCCCTCCGATTTCTAAGGATAGATGCCGATCTCATCTGATCATCGGATGTAGTCCGGCGCAGTATTGCGGGTTGCCCCGCAAAGCCTTAACGACCCCGTGTGGGGCCGCTGTCATCATGATACACCTCAGCATAGGCAGTCCAGTTCATCAAACCCGAGGCCAACAATGAACGGTTGTCTGTGACCAAGCGCTTCGGTGTCGCTGTCCGGCGTGATCACCAGCGTAACAATTTCGCCGGGCCCGGCTTCGAAGCCTTCGTTGGCCGGGTTCACGGCCAGATCGTAGATTTCCTGCGCGTCGGCCTGGTCGCCCGCCCCGTTCGAGACAAAGATGATCCCATCCGTCAATCCCCAGATCGCGCCCTGAATTTCACCGTCCGTGTATCCTTGGCTGGCGAAGTCCTGATTGAGAATCCAGCTGATCAGGTCGAGGTTGTCGATCGCCGCCTCTCCGTTCAGCCCGGTGCCCGGCAAGGCGCCGGCCGGGACATTTCCTTCGCAGAAGATGTCTCCTGCCAGCAAGGGCGCGTCATCGATATTCGTACCGCCCAGCCCTGCAAGCAGGTCTTCGTAGGCCGAGATGCAATAGGCTTCGGCAATCACGAGACCGTCGAACCGTGCGTCACCACTGCCGCTGATCTTCAGCGTGAAAGCCTCTTCCGAGAGCGGCGCGGGGTTGTTTTCGTCAATGACCTGGAAGCTGAGGCTGTCAGGAAGGCTCTCGCAGATGTCCAGAAGCGTTTCCGCGGCCCCGCAGAAGGTGACATTGATGTCGGCACTGGCGAACCCGCCCTGATCGTCTTCGACCTTCACCTCGAAGGCCTTGGTCGCCTCTTCGCCGATATCCAGCGCAACATAGGCCGTCTCACCGTTGAAGATGAACTCACCGGCGGCGGTCAGCGTGACCTCCACGCCATCAATGAAGATCTTCGGCCCGCCGGGGATGATCGCCTCTCCGTTGACCATGGTGATGGTGAGCGGATCGCCATCCGGATCGCTGTAATTGTCGGAAAAATCGACCGTGATGTCCTCGTTGGCGCAGCCCTTGCCGGCGTCCGGGGTCACCTCGGGGTTATTGTTGGCCTCCTCAGCGCCGGCGTCATTGTCGGGCGTGTCCTGGCCGGCCGCCACCGAGATGCCGAGGATCTCGGACTGCACGGTATCGCCGATCGCATCGCTGTCGTTGCTGTCGTCGCCATTGCCGTCCGGATCGTTCGGCGCCACCAGCTGCTTGCCGGCGAGAACCCCGCCGGGATCGGTGAAGCGCACCCCATAGGTGCCTGCCGCCAGACCGGTGAAGCTGTAGGTGCCCTGCGGGCCGGTGGCGGTGGTCACCGGGCTGCCGCCGTCGAGCACGGGGTTGCCGGCGGCATCAAGCAGCGTGACCAGCACGCCCGCGATGCCGGGATCGGTGGCCTGGCCGTCGTCGACGTCGTTGTCGTTGGTGTCGCAGAAGTAGCGCCCCGAGAGCGAGCCTAGCTCAGGCACGTCCTCGACACAGATTTCAAGCGGTTTCTCGGTGAAGCACGAGGCATCCGATTTCGCGGTGGCCCGTACCACCACGTCATAGACATTGTCGCCGCCCGCGTCCTGCGGATTCTCGAAATCTGGGGCGTTGATGAAGCTCAGCTCTCCGGTATCGGGGTCGATGGTGAAGAAGGCCGCATCGGCCCCACCTACGATCGAATAGACGATGTCACCTTCCCCGAGGACTTCCTCGGTCATTTCGGTGCCGCCCACCTCGTAGATCGTCTCGCTGTCCTTGCCCTCCAGCGATGCGCCCTGCAGGGACACGGACCCGTATTCATCGCCGATAATCAGCGGCGAGGAGCAGGACGTGTGGAAATTGATCGTCTGCAGCAGCGAGCCGTTTTCGGAACTGAAGATATGCACGAAGGTTTCCGACCCGAAATCCTGGTTGAAGGCGTCTTCGCTCGCGACGAAGCTTTCCCCCTGCTGGACGTCATCCGAGAAGAACAGCTTGTCCGTCTTGGAGGGGTCACCGTCACGCGACACCAAGATGAAATACGTGCCGTCGCCGTCGTCAGTCCCCATCAGCGCGCCGACCTCGACCTTGTCCTCCACCTTGCCGGTGGTGTCGGAGGTCACCAGACCACCGCTCAGGTCGCCAAGCTTGAGCAGGTAGGCGCCCGGTTTTTCGGTATCCTCGCCGAAGGTATTGTTTTCCTTTTCCGTCAGCGCGCAGATGTCCACGCCGAGGTCCGGGTTCGGAGCCTCCTTCGGACAGACGACCGTCAGGTCGAGGTTCAGGACGGGCTTGGTGTTCTCGTCGATGCAGACGTCGTCAAGGTCATCCTCGACACAGACCTCGAGCGGCTTGTCCTCGAAGCTGCCGTCGTCCCGGGTGGCCCGGACCACCACCTCGTAAGTGTTGTCGCCGCCCGCGTCCTGCGGGTTCTCGTAATCGGGGGCGTCCTTGAAGCTGACCTCGCCGGTCGCGGGGTCGACCTCGAACAGGTTGGCATCCGCGCCGCCCACGATGGAATAGGTGACGCCGTCATCGCCGGGGCCGTCATTGCCGCCATAGCTGTCGAGCGTGCCGCCCGCGTCGAAACCGAAGCCCGAAATCACCACGGACCCAACGCTTTCACCGATGATGATCGGCGCCGAACAGGAGGTGTGCAACCCGATGGTCTGCAAGGGGCCGCTGCCGCCGTTGAAGGCGGCTTCGTCCTCGTAGACCGCCATGTAGGTATTGCTTTCCAGCGTGTCGCCCACGCCGGGTCCGAAGGTAATGGCATCCCCCTTGGTGACGGCGCCCTGAAAATAGAGCTCCCCGCTGTCATCCTTGGCGCGGATCACGATATAGGCAGTGTCGTCGTCGTCATTGCTGCCCTGAAGCTTGGCCTTGTCGCCCTGGCTGTTCTGGCCCGATGCGTCCGGGTTATAAATGATGGTCAGTTCCGACGGCTTGTTGTAGCCGTTGTCATCGCGGATGTCGCAGGCATTCAGCCCGACATCGGTCGGCGTCCCGCTACCGCAGTCGAGATCGATGACGGCGGTGGTGTTCTCGGTCACCTTGAGGCAGTCATACTTCACATAGGAGCTGGTCATGGTGTCATTTCTCTCTGCAAGCCGGTTTCAGGCCGGGCAAAATCATTAAAAAAAACTGGCGTTCAGAATTCTGTCCGGTCCGGACGAAGGCGCACCGCCCCTCCGCGAAGGCGCGCCTTTGATGCCATTCCGGCCCTGTCGGACCCGGACTCGACGGCCGCTCTGTCGAGTGCCGGAGGCTTCTTCGCATTATGCAAATTCATTCACTGTCCTCCCCGAACGGCGCAGCATGCCGCGGCAAAGAAAACACCAAGGCACGTTTCCTAAACCGGTGTGCCGGTCATGCGGTCAGGGAAGATGGAGAGTCCACAGGCTGGCAGGCCCGCAGCAATTCAAATAAAATACTATACATCAGTTGCGCTCGACCTTTAAGGCCCAAGCAGAATTTCCCCGTTCCACATTGACTTGCGGCGATCAAACTCAATTTCAGTAAGAAAAATTCCTCTTACCACGCCGATTGTCTCGCAACGCAGGCTGCTGCGTCAAGGATTTATTAAGACATTGGTTTCTGCCACTGCATATAGACTCAGGTCCAAACAACCAAAACGTGTTCCATTCCAATTGGTTTCGGACGTCACGTTTGGAGTTGGCCTGAGTGCCGCCTGTCTTGAGTGGTTGGATCGATTATGGAACTTCGCCGCCCTGTCCCCTGGATGTCCATTTGTCCGACCTGCCGCCTCTGCCAGGCGTCCCCGACGGCCATGCCCCTACGGTTGTGCAGTCTTTTGCCGGGAGCGCAGGGCAGCGCGGGACCGTTTTGTGGCAACACCCCAGCGAATTCCTGAGAGCCCCCTAGAAAGCCGGGATGGGCGGGGTCCCTCACGCCCTCGGCGATGCCTGTGCGTGCCGGGAACGCCACAGGCACCGGCATGACCGGCAGGGGCGACAGACATCAAGCCCTGAACGCCTGCGCCTTTCCGAGATCACCAGATTTTGAAACAGTCCGTCTCGGAACCGAGACTTGCCGTGGGACCTGTATTCGGCGACAAATAGATGGCTCTTCGCTGGCCCGGGTTCTTTTGCCCCGGGTCCGTTTGAGGGGCTTGCAATGTAGAGGTATTATTCGTGCGCATACTGAACCACCTCGTGCCCGCCATGTGTTTGATGATCAGTGCCGTTCTGCTGTCTGCCTGCGACTCGGCCGAGGAACGCGCGGAGAAACATTTCCAGAGCGCCATCGCCCTGATTGCACAGGGGGATACCGACCGCGCCATGGTGGAGTTGCGCAACGCCTTCAACTTGGACGGCCGTCACATGGACGCGCGCCGCACCATGGCCGAACTGCAGCTGGACCGGGGCAACCGGACGGGCGCGTATCGCCAGTATCTGCGCTTGGCCGAAGCCTATCCGGAGGATCTCGACAGCCGCATCATGCTCAGCGAACTGGCCTTTTCCGCCGGCAATTGGGAAGAGTTCGACCGTCATGCCACCCAGGCCGAGGAGCTGGCGCCGGAGCATCCGCGCGTCGAGGTCATCTCCCTGATCCGCGCTTACCGCAGCGCCATCGATGAGAATGACGCCCCGACGCGCCGCAGATTGGCGAGCAGGGCTGCAGAGTTGCTTGTTGACCTGCCCGAGAATATCCTGCTGCGCAATACGCTCATAGATGACGCGCTTCGCGAGCAGGAGCTCACCCGGGCCCTGACGCATATTGACTGGCTGATCGGCTTCGAGCCGATGAACAGCCGGCATTACCAGGAACGCCTGCGCGTCCTGGCCATGTCCGGTGACATGGCGGCCGTCGAGCAGCAGCTGATCGACCTGATGGAGATTTTCCCCGAAGATCTCGTGCATGGCGCAACGCTGGTCCGGTTCTACCTGTCGCGGGACAATCTGGACGCCGCGGAAGCCGTGCTGCGCGACCTCTCTGCCGCCTCCGACGAGCCCGGGCTGACAATCGATCTGATCCGGTTCCTCGCGACCTTCCGCGGCCCCGAGGCGGTCCGCGCCGAGATCGAGAGGGCTGCTGCCGAACACGCCGATCCGGTGCCTTTCCGGATCATCGAGGCCAGCTACGAATTCTCCCTCGGAAACCGGGATGAGGCGATCGCGACACTTCAGGACGTGACGGCAAGTTCCGAACCCTCGGAGGAGGTCCGTGACGCCAAGGTCACCCTGGCCCAGATGCTGCTGACCACGGGCAATGAGGTCGGAGCCCGCGCCCATATCGAAGAGATCCTGACCGAGGAGGGGACCCACCCCGAGGCGCTCAAGATGCAGGCCGCTTGGCAGATCGAGGCCGACGACACCGACGCCGCGATCGGCGGGCTGCGCACGGCACTCGATCAGAACCCGCAGGACGCCGAGACGATGACCCTGATCGCGACGGCCTACGGGCGCGCCGGTCAGCCCGAGCTTGCCAAGGATTTCCTGGCGCAGGCCGTGGAAGCCTCGGGCAACGCCCCGGCCGAGACGCTGCGCTATGCCCGCGTGCTGATCGAAGAGGAGCGCTATCTCCCGGCAGAGGACATCCTGCTGACCGCGCTGCGGCTCACGCCCGACCATGCGGATATCCTGATCACCCTGGGCCAGCTCTACCTGCGGATGGAGGATTTCGGCCGGGTGCAGAGCGTCGTCGGCACCCTGCGCCGGATCGGCGGCGAGGCGGCGGTGCAGGCCGCCAACGGCATCGAGGCCGAGCGGCTCAGCCGGCAACAGGGGCTCGACAAGGCCATGGCCTTCCTCGAAGAGCTCGCCAATGATGCCGACGCGACGCTGGCCACGAAGATCACCCTGGTGAACACCCGGCTCGGCATCGACGACAGGGCCGGCGCGCTCCTGCTTGCCCAGGAGCTGAAGCAGGAAAACCCCGACAGCGAAGCGCTGGACGTGGTCCTGGCCGTCGCCGAGATCGCGAATGGCAATCTGGAGGCGGGCACGGAAATCTATCGCGATCTCCTGGCCGTCAATCCCGTCCGTCCGAGGATTTGGCTCGAGCTGTCCACGCTGCAATTGCGGCAGGGCGATCTCGACGCCGCCGAGACCATCGTCGACGAAGGCCTGGAACACAGCCCGGAGGATGCCGGTCTGCTCTGGGCCAAGGCCTCCTACCGGCAGATGGACGACGATATCGAGGGCGCCCTCGCCATCTACGAGACGCTCTATGCGAAGAACTCGAACTCGATCATCCTGGCCAACAACATCGCAAGCCTGCTCTCGACATATCGTGACGACGCGGCCAGCCTGGAGCGGGCCTGGATCATCGCCCGGCGGCTGCGCGACGCCACTCTGCCGCCGTTCAAGGACACCTTTGGCTGGATCCTGCACCGCCGCGGGGAGAGCGACGAAGCCCTGCCCTACCTCGAAGAGGCCGCGCAAGGAATGCCGGATGACGCCCTCGTCCAGTACCATCTGGGCCAGGTCTATATCGCCCTCGAGCGTCCGCAGGATGCGCTGGAACAAATGCGCAAGGCCGTGACCGTGGCCGGCCCCACCGACACCCGGCCCCAGATCGAAGAGGCGCGCGCTCTGGTGCAGAGTCTGCAGAACGTCGGCACGGCGGAGAACTGACGCTGCCTGGAGGCGCCAGCCTTCGGCCCGGCCGCGGATGGCAGCGCTGGCTTTCGACAGCGTCGATGGCGCCTGCCGCCGGCGGCCTGTCTGCACGACAGCACGTGCAGACAGGAAAGCCTTGTCGGAAATTCCGGCTTCAAACGGAGCGATTCTTCGGGAGTAAGGTGGAACTGGCCAACAAATCACTTGAACAGGCCCCGGATTCAGGCTGAGCTTGCCATCAGGCGGCAGGCCCCCCGGGGATGCCCGACATTTGAAACATGAGGATTTTTCCGATTATGGCAACAACCGTGACGATTGATGGACGCGTGATTGGCCCCGGCAATCTCCCCTATGTGATTGCCGAACTGTCGGGAAATCATAATGGAAGCCTGGACCGTACCCTGCGCCTCATGGAAGCCGCAAAAGAGGCCGGCGCTGACGCTGTGAAGCTGCAAACCTATCGCCCCGACACGATCACCATCGACCATGATGCCCCGGAGTTCGTTGTCAACGGCGGGCTCTGGGATGGACGCCGGCTTTACGAGCTTTACGAGGAGGCGCACACTCCCTGGGAGTGGCATGAGGAGATCTTCGCCCATGCCAGGAAGATCGACCTGACGGTCTTCTCCTCGCCCTTCGATCCCACCGCGGTGGAACTGCTGGAAGGCCTCGGGGCGCCGGCCTACAAGATCGCCTCTCCGGAACTGGTGGATCTGCCGCTGATCCGCTTGGTGGTGGCCACTGGCAAGCCCGTCATCATGTCCACCGGCATGGCGACGCTGGTCGAAATCGAAGAGGCCGTGACAGCCGCGCGGGAGGCGGGGTCGAAAGAGCTCGTCCTTCTGCACTGCACGGCAGCCTATCCCACACCACCGGCGGAGGCGAACCTCGCCACCATTCAGGATCTTGCCCGCCGCTTTGACGCGGTGGTGGGGCTGTCGGACCATACGCTGGGTACGGCCGTACCCACGGCCGCCGTGGCGCTGGGGGCACATGTGATCGAGAAGCACTTCACGCTGGATCGCAGCGAAGGCGGAGTCGATAGCGCATTCTCGCTGGAGCCAGAGGAAGTTGCCCGGCTGGTGACGGATGCGCAGGTGGCTGCCGCGGCCATCGGAGCGCCGGCCTATGCGCCGACCCGCTCGGAGGCTTCGAACGTGAAGAACCGCCGCTCGCTCTATGTGGTGGCCCCGGTGGCGAAAGGCGAGCCGCTGACGCCGCGAAACGTGCGGTCAATCCGCCCGGGCCTCGGGCTCAAACCGGGCCGGATCGACATGGTCTTGGGGCGGCGCGCGGCCCGTGATCTGGCCTTTGGCGAACCCCTGAGAGAAGACATGGTCGAGGGTGAGCTTGAGCCATGAGCCTTTCGGAGACGCCGGGGCCCGGCCCGGCACAGGGCAGAACGGGCCGCCGTCCGCTGATCGGGGCGACGACGGATGTCAGGTAAAAAACCTTCCAGCGGGTCTGCCGCCAGACCCGGGCCGGGTGGTTCGGACGCGACGGTGATGATCCTCGGGGCCGGCACGCTTCAGGCCCCCCTGTTCGACGCCGCCCGCGAGAGGGGGCTTCGGACCATAGCTGTCGATGCCAGGGAGGAGGCTCCGGCCTCCGCCCGCGCCGATTTTTCCTACCGGTGTGACCTGGCGGATTTCGATGCCTGTCTCCGGATCGCGCAGCACCATAAGGTCGCCGGCGTCATCGGGTTTGCCGTGGAATATCCGCTGCCCACTCTTGCGCGCCTCTCTGCGCATCTTGACCTTGCCGGACCGTCTCCCGAAGCCGTGCGGCGGGCGACGGACAAGGCAGCCATGCGCCAGGCCTTCGCAGCGGCGGGTGTCGCCAGCCCCCTTTCCCTTCCAGCGCGCACGGTAGAAGAGGCGCGCGCGCGCGTCGCGGAGCTGCGGGACGTGAGCTCGCACGTGATCCTGAAGCCCGCCATTGCCAGCGGCGGGCGCGGGGTGACCCAGCTTCCCGGCACCGCCCCCGCCACAAAGGTTGCCGAAGCGTTCGAGCGCGCGCGCGCACATTCGCGATCGGGGACGGTTCTCGTCGAGGAATACGCCTCAGGCCCCGAGTTCTCGGTGGAGGCCGTCACATGGAATGGCCGCACGGAGATCGTTGCGGTCACGGACAAGGAGACATCCGGACCGCCGTACTTCGTCGAGACCGGGCACAGCCAACCGTCACAGGCCTCCGCCGATGTCGTGGCTGCGGTTGGTGCGGCCGCTGTCGCAGCCGTGGCCGCATTGGGCATCGACTGGTGCGGGACACATACCGAAGTCCGGTATTCTCCGGCCGGGCCACGGGTGATCGAAACGGCGGCCCGATTTGGAGGCGGATTGATCTCTTCGCATCTGACCCCCCTGTCGACCGGCGTCTCCCTCGTGGAGGCGGCTTTGGATCTGGCGCTGGGGCAGCCACCGGACATCGCGGTCCAGAAACATCGCGGCTCGGCCATCCGCTTTCTGCGACCGGCCGCCGGCTTGGTTCGCAGGCTGCAGGGGCAGGCGCAGGCGCAGGCGCAGGCCGGTGTCGTCGAGGTGGAGGTCACCGTGCAGGAAGGCGACAGGGTTCGCGAGCTGGTGGACGGCACCGCCAGGGTCGGTCACGTCCTGGCCGAGGGGCCTGATGCCGCAGCGGCAATCGCGGCGGCCGAGACGGCACGGGACATGATAACCCTCGAGACCGAGATCATCGAATAGGCCCGGACCATTTCCGACCAAGGATCAGACCCATGGATTTCTTCGATTCCCTCGTTCACCCGACGCCGGACGGCCAATGGCTTCAGACACCGTTCGATGCCCGGTTGGACCGGCTGATCCGGGATATGGAGGACGGGGGGGTCGATCGCGCCTGCCTGGTCGGGATCGCCGAGGTGATGCGAAACGAGGACGTCCTGCAGATGGCGCGGGCGCATCCCGGCAGGCTCGTCCCCATCGCCGGTTTCAACCCCGCCTCCTTCGACACCACCGACGCGGTGAAGGCGGCGGTGGCGGAGATCGCCCGCGCCGGCTTTGCCGGGATCAAGCTGCACTGTCGGTTCAACCGCTACGATCCCCTGGATGCGCGCGCGCTGGCGGCTGTGGACGCGGCCGGCGCGTGCGGATTGCCGGCCTTCGTCTGCACCCTCTTTCGACAACCGACCCGCGTCACCCTGCACCCGGCCGACATCGTCGACCGGCTTGCGAAGGCCTGCCCGAAGACCAGGATCGTCCTGTTGCACGGCGGCGCATCCTCGCTTCTTGACCTGTTCGAACTGGGCAGGATGCACGACCATCTCATCATCGACCTCTCGTTCACGCTGCTGCGTTATGCAAACAGTTCGCTGGAGGCGGACATGCGGTTCATGTGCCGGAACCTGGACCAGCGCGTGACATTCGGGTCCGATTTCCCCGAATACATGCCGTCGGCGGCGAAGAAGAAGATCCTTGAACTGACCGAGGACCTGCCCGACGAGAAGCGCCGGGCGATCTTTCACGGCAATCTGGACCGGCTCTTTGCCAGCTGGTTCGAGCGCGCGCCCCGGTGACCCGGCCGCGCCCCAGGCCGCTCGACAGCGCTCGGTGATCTGCAGGGTGTTGCCGAACCGCGATGTGGCCCCGTCAGCAGCCTGCGGGGCCTTGGCAGGCAGCCGTCGAGCGCCGATTCCGGCTTGTCGGCTATCGCGCTGGCTTTGTGAGCTGAATCCTCTATGCAACAGATCAAAAAACGGTGTGCCGGGCGATTGCCTAATGACCTCCTTTCTGTCTTTAACTGAAAGAAAGTGACAGGGTCGTCTCAAAAAATTGTGCGACGCATGGCCCGAGACGTCATCCGAAGGAAGCGAAAGCCACAATGACCATGCTGTCTAATCGAATGACAAGATTCCTGACACTTGCCCTCCTTGTGACCGCGGTCGGCGCCTGCGGCCTGCCGCGCCCGGGTCCCCTCAAGGAGGAAGTTCTCAACGTCAAGCTTGATGAAGCCAGCAATACAGAAATTGTCGTGGTCAACAAATACGTTACCCGTGCGGTGGCACTTCCGCCCGAGAAGGGCTTTCCCGCCGCGCTGGTCAACGCCGGGCCTTCGGCCCCAGACCTGATCCGTCCCGGAGACACGCTGTCCTTCACCATCTACGAGAATATCGACGACGGTGTCCTGAGCCGGGGCGGCGCCGGATCCTCGAGCCTGCAATCGATCCAGGTGGACGACTCCGGTTTCATCTTCATTCCCTATGCCGGGCGCATCCGCGCGGCAGGCAATACCCCCGAGGCGCTGCGCCGGGTCATCACCAACAAGCTGGGGGCCCAGACCCCCGAGCCGCAGGTGCTGGTCCAGCGGGCCACGGGCGATGCCGCGACGGTCTCGATCCTCGGCGACGGCATCGCTACCCAGGGGGTCTATCCGATCCGACGCTCCAGCCGCAGTTTGATGGAAATGCTGGCCACCGCCGGCGGCGTCACGGCTCCGTTCGAAGTGGCGCGCATCACCGTGCTTCGGCGCCACACCAAAGGCGAGATCTGGTTCCAGGACATCTATGACCACCCGGAATACGACATTTCGCTGCACGCCGGCGACCGGGTGCTGGTGCAACGCGATCCTCGCATCTTCACGGTCCTCGGCGCGACCGGGGCGCAGGCAAACGTTCCCTTTGGAATGCGCCGTCTCTCCGCGCTCGAAGCGCTGGCCCAGGTCGGCGGGCTGAACGGATCGCTCGCCGATCCCTCCGGTCTCTTCGTGGTCCGCAACCAGGAGGCTGACGTCGCCCGCAAGGTGCTCGGACGCCATGTGACCGGCGAGACAACCATCATCTACGTCCTCGACCTGACCAAGCCGGACGGTATTCCTCTCGCCCGGGATTTCGAGATTCGCGATGGCGACACGATCTATGTGACCGAAGCTCCCTACGTGCAGTGGGGCAAGGCCCTCAGCGCGCTGGTCGGGACGATCGGTGCGGCGCAGACCACGGTCGGGGCGACCCAGACACTGGGCGCCGCGGCTGCCACGAACTGATTGGCGCCGATGGTTTGCGCTGGCTGTAACGCAGAGCCGGATGCCCTGCTGTCGCCCTCGAGTTCGAACGGCTGCAGAAATTGAGGCACGAAAGCGGCCAAGAAACGCGGGGCAATCGAACCGCTGTAGAAGTCACGCCGCGATAACGGAAAAAGGGGCGTCCGGAGGTTCGAAAACAGGTCTTCGAGACGCTGAACTTCTTTGCCAGGAGGGCTGACCGGTGTTCACGCCGGAGGGAGAGTTGATCTCCCATGACAGCTCGCATCTGACGCCGGTAGGCGCGCAGTATGTCGGTGGTGTCCTGTTCGGATCACGGCTCTGAGCTCCAGAGGCGCAGCTTGCGGCAGGTTCGCCGGCAGCCTCCGCAAACAGGGCGAGTGGCCCTCCCCTGTGAGGGCGCCCTCAGGAACCCGGGATGAACCGCGGTAACCGTGGAAGCAGCTCTTTCAGCAGGGCGTTCATCTCGGCCTCGGCCTCGGCCACCGGCTGCTCCTTCCGGAGCGGGCTGATCAGCCGGAGGATCGCCCCATCCGTGCGCCCCGCCACCAGCCCTCTGGTCAGGACGCTCACTTTCGCGGCCGTGTTTCTGGGCATGATCCGCCCCATATGGGTGAACCAGTAGTACACGAGCATCCTGTCTTCTCCGTGCTGGATGACCACCCGATTCACGTTGAACGCTGTATCGAGACCCAGATCGCCGGAGATGTCGGTGCGTTTCACCTCGGCGATCTCCCAGCCCGCGCCCGGCAGGCAGATCTCCGGGGTATGCTGCACGCCGTCCGCCGAGAGGTCCTTGTACCAAGCAGTGAAGAAATCGAGAGACGGTGCCGCAGCGGATCGGCTGAACTGGACCGCGAGATAATCATCGGCGGCCAGGCTTCTTTCCACCTCCGGTGAGAACCGTTGCTCCTCTCCGAGCTGGCGCCATTCGCCAAGCTGGCTGGGAAACAGAGCGAAACTGAACCGCTCAGGGGTGACCGGCGTGCGCTCGGGAAGCAACGGCCAAGCGCCTGCGGCAGCGATCATCAGGAGGGCAGCTGTGATCAGCGCAGCGGAGGGACGTACGAGCTTCAGCCGGGCAAACTGGGGCAGGACGTTTTCGGTATCGAGATCGAGTGCCTGGGTCAGGCTCATCTTGCGCGGGTTCAGTTTCAACAAGACCCAGGCGATGAGAAATAGCAGCAGCACGCTGGCCATAAAAATGACCCAGCCCTCGAAGAAATGGGTGAACCCCTCCAGCCATTCGGCGCCGAAATGCTGCATCAGGACCCCTGCCATGGCGATCCGGACCGAGTTCATGAAGACCGCGATCGGCGCCGCCGCCAGCAGAAGCAGGACCTTGTGCCATGTCGGGCCCTGGTAGAGGAAGGCGAAGATGTAGGAGAAGCTGAGGATCGGGAACAGGTAGCGCAGTCCGGAACAGGCCTCGGCGACATGCAGCTTCAGCACCCCGAGGTCGATGATATTGCCGTCGAGGAAGACAGGCACCCCGGCAAGCCGCAGAAACCAGACCCCGAGCTCGGAGGAAATGAGTTGCAGGACGGTGGAGACCTCGTAGTAGACCATTCCTGGCAGGGGCAGCATGAACACGAGGTGAAGCACCGGGGGCCAGAAATGTCTGCCGGTCCGCCAGCCGAAGCTGATCAGGAGCATCCCCCCGACCCAGATAATCATGGCATAGGCCACGAAACTGTCGGCATGCAGCAGGACGCCGGTCCCGGCGATCACCACCGAGGCCAGCACCACCACGAGGCCCGGCCAGCGATCGCGCTTTGGGCCGGGCTGGGGCGGATACTGCTTCAGCTCGCGCAGGAACATCAGCCCCGAGAGCACCGGGATTAGCGGACCATGACTGTATTCGGGCCGGCTCCAGGCATCGAGCAGGACATCGAAGCCGTCGCGAAAGAGCACCCCGGCCGCCAGCGTGATCACCGCTAGCCAGAAAAGCCCCCAGTTGAGCCGTCTGCCCGCAGGCCGGGTAAGATGTTCCTGGTCGGATATCATGGTCATTGCGCTGAATTCTTCTTGTTCAAATAAAGGCGACGGCAACTGTGCCTCCATCATGGCACTATGTACCGCGTCCCGTAAACGGAACTCTTCTGTTTCACGGAAGTGTCAGGAGGGCCGAGGGAGACCGGCTCCTGTGTCCTGCCTCCCCGGCCTGCCTCCGCCTGGCTGCGTCGCATGGACCTTGCCTCAAGACCGAAGCCCAGAGAGCGACGCGTTATTTCGCGGCGCGTCGGGTCCCAAGGCGAGGCTCAGGATGCATTGATTGACGTGACCGCGTGGTCCACCGCTCGGTTTCGAACCGTGACCCCCGTCACTGCACGGATATCGATGGCGCCTGACCCTAGCCAGATCACCAAGCAGTCCACCCTCCATCAACTGGAAGATTTACTCCGGTTACGTAGGAGGACGCGTCTGACGCAAGGAACGCGACGGGTCCGACCAACTCGCTCGGGCAGCCTATTCGCCCCATGGGAACCTTGGAAACAATTCTCTCCACCATCTCACTCGCCTCTGCCTGAGTCTTGGCTGAGGGAAACGGCCCCGGAGAAATCGAATTTACTCGGATACTATCTTTTGCAAACTCGCATGCAGCATACCTGGTGAATTGAATCAAAGCCGCCTTGGCTGCCCCATAAAACGGAGGGTTTGTGTTGCCGGGAGTGTCGTAGATCCTGTGATCCGGCGAAACCATGCCGTACATGGAAGCCACATTTATAACCGAAGCATATCCGTGCGTTTTCACAGAAACTCTGAACTTTGGAACAAGCTGTCTGAGCAGATTGGCGCTGGCCACAACCGATGACGTATAGCTTGCCAGGTAGTCTTCGCTACGTGCGCTTAAAACTGTACCTCCAATCCCTGCGTAAGCGTTATTCACCAATACGTCGACATGATCGATAGACTCGACGAAATCCCTCACGTCGGATTCGGAAGTGACATCAAAACATGCGACGCTAGCAATACCCCCACGCTCCTCTATGTTCTCAACAATAGAGGTGCACTCTCTCTCCTTCCTGGAATTCACAATTACATGCGCCCCGAAGGCACTTAATCCCAAAGCCAGTTCTCTTCCGATAAAACCTGTGGCGCCAGTAATGAGGATAGACTTGTTGGTCAAACCATACACTTCGGGCAATCTCCATTTTTCTTTAATCTACACGCGTACCACATGAGGCGGGCTTGGTGTCAACCTCGCTCTGGTGCGGTCTTGGGTTGGAACCTCCCGTCTTCAGAATGTCGTTTTTCTGGGTGCTTGGGGCCGGAAAGTCATTTGTCTTGTCCGGTTGCCGTCTTCTTATCCTGCGAATGCCTTCTCGGCATTCAGGCTCGCGGACCGCTCAGAAAATTCGAAAGGCCTCTCTGCGACATGAAAGACAACCTCTCCGCACTACCGGGCGATATCGACGCCCCCACAAGCTCACGCGCAACCTTTCGAGGTGCCTTGCTAGCTCCAATTCGATGGGTCAAGACGTGCCTCGTCCAAGACGGGTCTGGTTCGCCTGATGTATTGTAGCGCCTCGCCATCTAAGAGTGGCATGGCAATCGACTGCAGGCTATCGTAAAGGTGATCCTTGGAGTCAATCCCCACGACAACGGAATCAATCCAACTTTGGGAATTTACATAGCCAATGCAGAGATCAGACACAGACTTTTTGTTGAGTTCCCTGCAGGTCTCATCGAGCCAGTTGGTAACTTCCTCATAGTTCTCGATACCCGCTTTTGCCCAATCGCCCCCGTCTTTTGAGCACAGCAAGCCTTGGAGCAAAGCGCTTCTGGCGTGAATGATCAGTGATCTCTGTTTTTTGACTTGCTCAATGTCCTCGACCAATCCATCCCATCGATAATCCAGAATATTGAAAGGCATCTGTATTATCGAGACAAAGTCGCACTGAAGGGAATACTTCAACTCCTTGGGGGATTGAACTGAAACGCCAATATGGTCAATTACTCCCTCATCCTTAAGCCCTATCAGTTCGTCGACAATCGCAGCATCAGAAAGATGCACCGCGCGATGCAACATCAAGGTGTCGATACTGGAACATCTCAGATTGACACAGGAGTTCAGTACAGAATTCCGTACAGCAAGCCTCTTGTAACCTTCTTGACAACTTTCAGAGCATCCAGGTTCCTGAAGAGCCAGTTTGGTTATGATTTTTACGCGACTCGCCCACCCCCCTTGCAAGGCTCTCCCAATAACCCTTTCACTTTCTCCATATGCAGCAGCTGTATCCAAATATACAACACCGTCAGTTATTGATCGCCTAATGATATCTGTCGCTTCATTCGTATCCACCCGCCCTCTTCGATTGGTGATTCCGTATTTCGACCCAAATTGCGCAGTCCCGAGGGTCATCGGTTTCTCAGCGGGATCGCAATTCGGTCTGTATTTCATTTTCTCAAAGTTTTTAATTATCGACTGCGCGGGTGCGTTTACGACGTCGGAAATGCCGGAAAAGAGGCTGTGAACCGACGTGTAATCATCAAAGGTGTCAATAGTAACCCTGAGATTTCTATGCCCCCTCACATTCTGCGAAATGAACTTTTCGCTTTTACTGTTTCTATAGATGTAAGGGGTCACATGCTCCCTGTCAAAATCGTCCGCCGCGCCTGCATAAGCCTGCCTGATAGACTTCACGGTGGTTAATTCTGCTGAAACACCATAAGGCATATTTGAAATTTCTGGCACACAGGATAAAATCTCTGCGTCAGATCTTAAAAAAGCGCGCTCCATCTCATCGAGAAGCGCGCCATCCGGCAATACATTATCCGCGGTCAGTCTGAATACCAAAGTGTCATCGTTCTGACCCGAAAGGAACGCGTGAAAGCGCTCAAGAACATTGTTCAAGCTCCCTCGATAGAAGGCAAGACCATGTTCCCTGAATGTATCGCACAGCGCATCGTCGCTGTCGTCAATGGAAGTAAGTAAAGATACATCTTTTCCTGTATTCGCGGCCCGCAACGCTGCCAACACAGCGAGTGGATAACCGTGGATGGGCAACAGTGCTTTCCCAGGGAGCCTGCTGGACCCTAGCCTGGATTGAATAAGCACCAGGCTTGGTCTTTCGTTTTGACGCATTGGACTATCCGAATGAGGTTTGCGATATTGATCGGCTTGTGGGCTCAGGGCCCATAACCAGCAATTGACGCGTGCGACGCGGGCCAGTGCCGAGAGAAAGACCGTGGGGCCTCTCTCGTATCTGGTTGCCACACGCCGCCGGTCCTGTGGAATAGGAGATGTCTCTTGTCGTGCATGGATATCTCCCTGAGGTTGCCGACTGCACGTTGGGTCCGGTGGCGGCCGAATGCCTGCCCGTCCGGCGGCGGGTCAGTGGGGCGCGGGCGCCTCGGCGCGGCGGGGCTGCTCATGCTGCGGCGCCGGGCTGGCGATGCCGTTGTCCCTGGCCCAGAGCAGCAGCATCAGCAGCGCCCAGAGCGACTTGCCGGCATCGATGCGCCGGTTCTGGTGGCGCTGCCACAGCGCCGCGAGCTGCGCGCCATCGAGACCGAGCGCCGCGACCAGCGCCTGATCGCGGATCAACGTCACGCCCCAGGGCCGCAGGGCGCCGCGCAGCCAGTCATCGAGCGGCATGGCGAAGCCCTGCTTGGGGCGTTCGATCAGCGCCTGCGGGACATGGCGATACAGCAGCGCGCGCAGCAGTTTCTTGCCCTGGCGCCCGTCCACGTGCAGCCCGATCGGGATCTGCCGCGCCGCCTCTGCCACCCGCGCATCGAGAAACGGTGCGCGGGTTTCCAGCCCGACGCTCATCGCCGCGCGGTCCACCTTGACCAGGATATCGCCGGGCAGATAGCCGGTGGTGTCGCGCGCCATCATCCATTCCGCCATCTCCAGCCCGGACAGCTCCCGGGCCCGCGGGTCGCGGGGCGCCGGGGGCGCGGGGTCCAGAAGCAGGGTCTCGAGGGTCTGCCCGGTCGAGACCAAGGTCTGGTAGAACTCTTCGGCATTGCCCGCCGAACGCAGCGTCGCCGCCAGCTTCGGCAGGTTCTCCAGGGTGGTCAGCGGCAGGCCCAGTGCGGAGGTGGCATAGCGCGACATCCGCGGGCTGTGCATCCCCCAGCGCGCCGCCCCGGTGACGGCCCCGGCGCCGGCCTTGCGCAGGACCCGGGGCAGCTGCGTGACCTTCTCCCACAGCCCCGGCCCGCGGACATGACGGTTGTAGCCGCCGAAGACCTCATCCCCGCCATCGCCGGTCAGGGCGACCGTCACATGCTGGCGGGCCGAACGGCACAGCAGGGTCGTGGGGATCTGCGAACTGTCCGCGAAGGGCTCGTCATAGATACGCGGCAGATCCGCCACGATGGCCAGCGCATCCGCCTCTTTGAGGATGAACTCGGTGTGCTCGGTGCCGAGGTGCTCTGCCACGGCGGCGGCATGCGGGGCCTCGTTGAACCGCGCATCCTCGAAACCGATCGAGAAGCTCCGCACCTGCCGGTCGGATCCGGCCTGCATCAGGCTGGCCACCAGCGAGGAATCGACACCGCCGGAGAGGAAGCATCCGAGCGGCACGTCACTGATCATCTGATCGCTCACCACCTCCTCGAGCACCTGCTCGAGGCGGGCGACCGCCGCCCCCGGGTCGGTGACCGGGGCAGGCCGGCCGAACTGGGCCTCGATTTCGGCGTAACGGCGCGCCTCGGGCGCGGCCCCGGCACGCAGATCGAGGATGCTGCCGGGCATCACCTTGCGGACCCCTGACAGAATGCACAGGTGGTCGGGGACATAGCCGTACCTCAGATAGGCGGCGAGGGCGGCGGGATCGATCTGCGGGTCCAGCCCGCCTGCGCGCAGGGCCCGCAGCTCCGAGCCGAAGCTCCAGCCCCCGGCCTGCTCTGCGACATAGAGCGGCTTTTCCCCCATCCGGTCGCGCGCCAGCGACAGCCTCTGGCTCTGACGGTCCCAGAGCGCCAGGGCGAACATCCCGCAAGCCGTCGCGAGCGCAGGCTCGAGCCCCCATGTGGCAATCGCCATCAGCAGGGTTTCCGTGTCGGAATGGCCGGTCCAGGCAAGCCCCGGCACCGCCTCCGTCAACCGGGCGCGCAGCGCCAGGTGGTTGTAGATCTCGCCGTTGAAGACGATGACATAGCGGCCGCAGGGCGAATGCATCGGTTGCGCCCCCGAGGGGCTCAGATCGAGGATCGACAGCCGCCGATGGCCGAGCGCCACCCCGGTGCTCTCTTCCAGCCAGTAGCCCTCTGCATCGGGGCCGCGATGGGCAATCGCCCGGGTCATCGCCTGCAGCTTGTGACGCGCCTTCGCAGCCGCGTCAAACGGGTGGAAGGTCACGAAACCCGCTAGTCCACACATGCCGGAGGTCTCCCAGTTGCTGGCCGTGACAGAAGCGCGTCACAGGCGGCGCGGTAATCGTCCTGAAACAGATCGGCCCCGGCCCATCGGGCCGCGGCACGGTCCGAAAGCGCACGCCAGGACGCGGGATCGTCGATGAGGGCGGTGACCCGCCGGGCGGTGTCTTCCGGGGTGGTGACATGCAGGCCGGTCACGCCATCCTGGCAATAGGAGGGGATTTCGCCCACCGGCGTCACCACCGGCACCAGGCCGACCGCCATCGCCTCGATCACCGACATGGCCATGCCCTCGAAATGGCTGGTCTGCAGGTAGAAGCTGTAGTCGCGGGCGCGCGCCAGCAGCGCCTCCTGCGGCAGAGGTCCGGGAATGCGCACCGCCTCGTCCAGCCCGAGGGCGTGCGCCTGCGCCTGCAGCCCGGCCAGCGCCCCGCGATCGGGGCCGAAGATGTCAAAGCGCGCGCCCGGCACCCGCTTGCGGATCGCGGCAAAAACCTCGAGCGCCCGCCCGAGGTTCTTTTCCGCCTGCAGCCGCCCCCAGTAGATGAACCGCGGCGCGATGGCGCCGGTGCCGGCCTGCGGCGGCGCCCGCCGGTCCAGGCCGGGCGGGCGCCGGGTCAGAAACGACAGCACCCGCGCCCGTCCCCGCGCCGCGGCCGGCACGCGGGCTTCCAGCGTTGTCGGGGAATCCGCCCAGATCTCGTCGGCCAGATACATCGCGGCCCGGTTCAGCAGCCGATCCGGCAGGTGAACATCGACCGCGGAATGCAGGAACAGCACGGTCCGGGTCCGGGGCCGCAGGAGCTTGAGGGCGATGACCGTCGGGCAGCTGCGCCAGAGCGAGGCCACCACCAGATCGGCGCGGCTTTGCAGCGCGAACCGCAACAGCTTCCAATGCGCCACCGGGTGATTGACCGAGACGGCCGGCCCGTGCCAGTCCTCCGGAAACACCTCGACGGCGGAATGGCTCACCAGATAGGCCCGCCGGAACCGCACCGCCCCGGCGCGGCCGTCCCAGCGGGCCGGGACGGTGCGCGCCGCGGTTTCCACCCCGCCGACCGTGTCATAGGGGATCAGGTGAAGGACCTCGGGCATCACCCGCCGGCCCGGGCGCGGATGAGCCCTTCAGTGAGCGCCTCATAGGCCTGCGCCGTCCGCTTCGCATCATACTGGCTCAGCGCGCGGGCCCGGGCCGCCGCCCCGAGGCGCCGGGCCTCCTCGGGCGCGTCCAGGAGGCCGGCGATCGCCGCCTGAAGCGCCGCCGCATCGCGCGAGGGATAGAGCAGCCCGACATCGGGCGTGACCATGTTGGTGACCCCCGAGACCGCGCCGGCAATCACCGGCAGCCCCACTGCCATCGCCTGCATGATCGAATTGCTCATGGTCTCGCCGAGGCTCGCGTGCACGTAGATGTCCAGTCCGCGCAGCAGGTCGCGCACCCCGTCCGCGCCCAGCGTGCCGTGCAGGGTGACCCGGTCCTGCAACCCGCGCCGCGCGATCTCGGCCTCCAGCCCGGACCGGGTGGTGCCGTCCCCGGCGATCTCGAGCCGGGCGTCCAGCGCCGGGCGCGCCGCGCAAAGCCGGTCGAAGGCATCGATCAGGGTCAGGTGATCCTTGTTGGGCTGCAGCCGTGCCACCATGCCCAGACGCACCACCGGCCCGGCCAGAAGCCGCTCCGCCCCTCCGGGCGCGGGGCTGAAGGCCTCGATATCGAGGCCGTTGCCGATGATCCGCACCTTGCCCGGCCGGTGCAGCCGCCGCAGCTTGGCCGCCGCCGTCTGCGCGGCATCCTCGGTGAGATGCACGATCGCATCGACGCTGGCATGGGCCACGGCCAGCGATCCCCAGTCCTTGGCCGACTTCGTGGACTGCGGCTCGGTCTCACGCACCAAGACCACCGCGCGCGAGCGGTTCCAGACCACCGAGGGGATCGTCGCCAGCCCATGGACGAAGACCAGATCGGGGTCGGTCTCGAAGATCGCCCGGCGCAGGGCCTTGTAAAAGGAGACATAGCCCCGGCCGGGCTGCTTGGGCACGTAGCGCCAGGCCATCCCCCGCTGGTCGAGGCGCGTGACGTAATCCTGCAGCGGCGGTTCGACGCCGGTCAGCAGGACCAGATGCTCCGCATCGGCATAGAACCCCGCGTCCAGCATGCCGAACATGACAGCGCCATGCCCGCCCAGTCCCGAATAGAGGACATGGACCACGCGCCTCGCTTTGTCTTTTCCCGTCATTGATGGCCTTCTCAGAAAGTTCCGCGGTTACACGATGGGGATCACAGGGCCGGAGGGGGGCTTTGCACCTTCCAAGGCGCGCCGGGTCATCTGCATGGGGTCTCCGATCCCTCCGAAACCATGCCTGATATCCGGGTCACCGCAGCCGCCGCCTGGCCGTCAGGGCCAGCCGCAGCGGCAGGCCGAGCGGTGCTGCCAGGGCCGCGGGCCAGGCGCGTACGCAGGCCTGATCGAAGCCGATGATGCGCGCAGCATTGGCGGACACGAACTGGCCGAGGGCATCGATCTCGTCCAACGTCATGTTGTTCAGATGCAGGCACATCGTATAGGTGCCGAGCCCGAAATGCACCGGGCGCTCGAAGAGCTGCGGCACGAACCGCAGACCGCCCGCCTGCCAGGGAAACAGCCCGTAGCCATCGGTCACCGTGGCAAAGCCCAGGGAGTTCAGGGCCCGGAGCGTCGCCCTGTCGTAGCTGTGAAACGGCGCCATGAAGACATCCGTGGCAAGGCCCTCGCCGGCCAGTATCCTCTGCCCCGCGGCCAGGTCGTCGTGCTGCGCCGCGAGCGGCCGGCCGGCGAATTCACTGCGCGGCGAGATGCCCAGCACCCCTCGCGCGCCGGTGTGGATCAGGTGCCGGTAGCCATGTTGCGAAATCGCCCAGCCCTGTGCCTGCAGGGCGCGCATCTGCGCCCAGAAGGCGGGGTCGGGGGCGTCGATCTCGAGGTCGGGGTCGCGGTTGTCCGGCACGATCCCGAGGAGCGGCCGCACATCCGCGGCCGCGAAATGCGCCCGGGCCCGGGCGAATTTCTCATGGTCCATCGTCGGACAGATATCATCCAGCCGAATCACGAAACGTGCCATCACAAGCGCCCTTTCACCCGGTCTGATCCCGCAGCACCGCGTCGATCCGTTCGAAACAGGCCCTGTAGACGGCTTCCGGCGCGCCTTGGGGGTCATGCAGCTCGCCCGAGGCCTCCACCGCAAGATCGTCGAACAGCAGGATCTGCGACCGAAGCGCGGGGCAGAGCCTCAGCGCATCCGCCCGGGTCCGGTGATCGAAGACGACGACACGCGCGCCTTCGGCGAGAAAGCCCTTGCAGCTGTGCAGGTTGGTGGACCGGTGCGCGGCGCCGTCCCGGCCGGTCTCGGCAAGAAACCGGGCCGCCGCCGGGCTGATGCCCCGGCCCTGAAACGGCAGCACGCCGGCAGAGCGGACCCTGCCGAACCCCGCCTCCCGGAACAGGATCTCCGCCACCGCGCTGCGGTTGATATTGCCCTGGCACAGGAACAGAAGCGGCTCCTGCGGGTCGAGGCGCCGGAAGCGGTGGCGATGGCCGAGGCGCGCCCTGGTGATCCCCACCGCCAGACCGCCTCGGCGGCCCAGCCGGGCCAGTACCGGGTTGAACTGTCCCAGGGCCGGCAGGGGATCGTCGCCCTGTTCGATGTCGAGATGTTCCCGCTTCAGAAGCGCGCGGGGCCCGGCCGCCAGCCAGTCGAGCAGCGGCGAGTTGCGCCCGGCCCAGCGGCGGCGCTGTCCGACGACCCAGCGCAGGTCGTTCTTGAGATTGCGCACCCGCACCGGGCGGTCACTGCGGATCAGCGTCTCCGGCAGCGGCAGGCCCAGCGTCTGGGCCACCGCGAGCGCCGGGAAATCCACTCCGGCGCGGATCGCCGTCTCGATCGACCCCCAGGGGCGGCAGTTCATCTCCATGATCGCCCGCCGCGCCCCCTCCTGCTTGAGCTCGACCATCATCAGCCCCGACCAGCCCAGCCGGGCGGCAATCTCGCGCGCCAGCCGCACATCGGCCTCGGGCACCGGCATGTTGCAGCGAAAGCTGCTGCCGCCACCCTCAGGGGGCTCGTGCAGACGACGGTTCATGCTGACGGCCACCAGCCGGCCCTGATCGGCCAGCAGGTTCAGCCCGACACCCTGCCCCGCCACCGGTTTCTGGACCAGAACCGGCAGCCGCGGCAGGTCTTCCGAGAGCTTCCGCTCGAGCTGCGCAGGGGTTGTGCATTTCTTCACCTCGAAGGTGTTGATGAAACCGTCGGACAGCAGGCAACTGCGCACCGGCTTGGCATAGACCGGTCCGGCGGCCAGAAGATCGAACCCGGGCCCCGGATCCATGCCCTGCGCCAGCAGCACGCCCTCGGGCGCCTGCAGCCCGACCTGCCGCGCCAGACCCAGGGCCTCGGCCTTGTCCACCGCCAGACGATAGGCCTCGGGGTCCGGGCCGACGATCGCCGTGCGCGCGGACAGGGCTGCATGGTCCGCGTAGACCAGTTCGCAGGCCATGTCGGTGATCGGAAAGACCGCATCATAGGCGGTCGCCTCCAGATGCGCGCCGAGCCGGTCGCGCACCGCGGCGGTCTCGGTCACCGGCGATCCGAAATGGAACCGCCTGCGGCAGTAGCGCGAGAGTTCCGCCGGCTGGCGGAGCCGGTCGAAGGCCAGGATCTCGACGATGGCGCCGCGCCGGCCCAGCGACCGGCAGACCGACAGGGCGGCCCGTTCGTTGCTGCCAAGCAGCAGGATGCGCCGGCCGGACAGGGAGAGCTCAGTCATCAGCCAGGCTCATCCTGCGGCGGTTGCTTCCTGGTCTTGCGGGTCCGGTCGCCGATCACCCGCGCCGGCACGCCGGCCAGAATGGCATTGTCGGGAAAGCTGCAGGTGACCACCGCATTGGCCCCGATCCGCACGCCATCGCCCAGGCGGATGCCGCCGAACAGCTTGGCCCCCGGGCCGATATAGACATCGTCGCCGAGATGCGGGGCCTTGCCGTTCTTCAGCCCGATGTTGACGCAGACATTGATATGCGCGCCCGCCCCGAGACGCGCCTCGGCGCTGATCACGATCGTGCCCCAGTGGTTGAGCCGCAATCCCGGACCGCAGGTATTGGGCGGAATGGTGAAGCCGAGGTATATCGACAGCAGGCGGAAATAGACGAGCAGGAGGGCCCGTTCGAGGCGCCCGAGGGGCCCCGGGGGGCAGTTTTTCCGATATTCGACCCGGCGCAGCACGCGCAGGAAGTGAACCGTCGGATGGCGCAGCCCCATGCCGAACCGCCAGCCGGCCAGCCTGGCGGCCTCGAGATCGGCTTTGACCCAGGCGCGGTATGCCTCTTTCGAACGGATGAGAGGGGCCTGCTGCATCACCGCACCCCGCGTTGCCGCCCGGCCAGATACTGCCCCAGCGTCGGATGATACCATTGCCGTCCCGCACCGGCGGTCGTCACCGGCTCGGGCAGCCCCTGCCCCGTGCCGAGCCCTTGCAGGACCGCGACCAGCGCCGGCAGCGCGGCGGCCAGCTGAAGCAGCGGATAGGTCACGAAACTGTCTTCCGGGGCGGGCGCCGGGCGGAGATGCGCCAGCACCGCACCGGTATCGACACCGGGATCGACCAGATGCAGCGTCGCGCCGAAGTCCTGCGGGCGCCCTGACCACAGCGCCCAGTAGCCGCCATGCACGCCGCGGAACTCCGGGGTGATCCCGGCGTGGATGTTCAGCACCGGCACGCCGGCGGCCTGCAGCACCTCGGGCTTGACGATGCGGGTGCCGCTGAGCACCACCGCCTGCGGCGCAAGCCGCTGCAGGAGAGTGCGGGTCTCGGGCGCATTGACGGAGGCAATCTCGATCATCCGGTCCGCCGGCAGGGGGTCGGCGCGCAGCCCGTGGGCGCTGCGGATCGCGGCCAGCCGCGCGCCGGCGCGGCGTCGCAAGGGCGGCAGGACCAGCGCCATGAACAGCAACTGGCCGACCACCGCACGCCAGCCCAGCCGGCGGGCCCGCCCGCGCAGCAGGGCCCGCCGGGACTGCGCCGGTTCGATCAGGACGGCCAGGGGCGAAAGCCCGGCATCCTCTAGGTAATTGACCAGGATGTCGGTGGGCGGGCCACCGGAGGCCAGAACCACCAGCCTCATTCGCGGCCTCCGCTCTCGGCCATGCAGCGTGACACCATCCCGTAGTCGCCCTGCAGGCGCTTGAAATGCGCGATGAGCCGGTCGAGGCCGGCCAGGTTGGCCTCGGTCTCGGCACCGAAATTATGCGGATGCCACCACAGGTGAAACCCGGCCCCGCTGCGCGCCGCCCGGGTCATCGCGCGTTCGATCACCGACAGGTGGCGCGGGTGGAGCGCCGCCAGACGCCCGGCGCGGGGCCGCAGAAAATGGCTGGCCGGCACGTTGTCGCCCCCGGGGCGGTAGAGATGCGGCCCGAGCACCCCGGTATGGGCATCGAGCAGGCGCAGGGCGCGGCGCGGCAGGGTCTGCCCCGGGCCCGCCGCCGGACGATAGGCCCAGGCCTGGGGCGTGCCGCGATAGCGGCGGATGCCCCGGGGCCGGAGGGCGTCAAGATGCGCCGCGGCATATTGGTTGCGCGGAAAGACGATCGACCGCAGCGTGATCCCGCGCCGGGCCGCCACCTTGCAGGCCGCATCGAGATCGGCGACGAAGCTTTCGAGACTGGCGCCGGCCTCGAGGCCGTAGAAATGCGACATCGTGTGGGTGGCGATCTCCTGGCCCGGACAGGCGGCGATCCGGGCCACCAGAGAGGCCGCGAAATAGCAGGGGTCGAGGGCCTCGTCGCGGCCGATCTCGTCGAGGTAGCGGTAATTCGACAGCGCCGCATTGGCATAGCGCGGCCGCAGCTCCTCGGGCGGCAGGGCCTCGAGCAGCTCCTCGCGCGAGCCGCAGAACAGCGCGCCGACCGTCGCCCAGGTGGCGGCGATCCCGTGCCGCTCGAAACGCGCCAGCATCTGCGGGATCGCCTCCCGCCCGCCAAGGATATGCCGGCCATAGCTTTCCCGCGTGGCGTGATCGCGCACCCCCCAGAGCAATTCGAAATCCAGCGAAAGAACCAGCTCGCCGCCGCTCATGGCCGGGCGGACCCCGCTGTCAGACCCAGCACGTCACACCAGGCCCCGACCACCGCATCGGGCGCATAGCGCTGCATGACCTCCGGGGCGGCCGCCGCCAGCCGTGTCCGGAGCGGGGCATCGCCCATCACCCTGTCGAGGGCGTCGGCCAGGGCCTCGACCGTCATGTCGCGAACCAGAACCCCGTCGACCCCGTCCTGGATGATTTCCTCCGGCCCGGTGTCACAGGTAAAGGCCACGCAGGCCCGGCCGGCCCCCATTGCCTCGACCAGCACGTTCGGAAAGCCCTCGAACCGCGAACTGAGCACGAAGACATCGGCCGCGGCATACCAATCCGGCATGTTGCCCAGGTGGCCTGGCAGATGCACCCGGTCGGACAGCCCCGCCTGCGCGGCGGCATCGAGGATATCCTGACCGGATATCCCTTCCTCGACACGGCCGGGCAGGAGGCCGGGAATGGCCAGATCCCAGTCCGGATGTCTGCCGGCAATGCGGGCAAAGGCTGCCAGAAGCAGGTCAAACCCCTTCTGATAGGGTTTGGTCCCCACCGCCAGCAAGAGCCTGCGCCCCTGGCCCAGACAGGCCTGCGGAGAGACCACCGGCGGCCCCGAGGGCAGGCGGGGCTGCACCGCGTTGGGGATGATGGTGACGTTCCGGCTGCCGGTTTCGCGGCGCAACCAGTCGGCGATCGGCTGCGTCTGGACAACCTGCGCATCGGAGAACCGATAGACCAGGCGGCGCAGGGTGCTCCATATCCGGTCCTGCTTGCGATGCCAGGGAGCATTGCGTTCCGACACAACCACCCGCGTCCCTGTGCCGAAGCCCGAGACCACCGCCATGACCGATTCATGCGGCATCATCGCCAGCATCGCCGTGACCCGGTGCCGTCGCAACACCCGGCGCACTTGCCGGCAGCGGCGCAGGTTGATGAGCAGCTTGCCTGGCAGGCTGTTGCGTCCCTGGTCGAAGCCCACGGTCTCGCGCGCGATCCCCTCGGGCAGGGTGAAGAAGTCGCTCTCGGGAGAGGAATGCGTCAGCACGACCACATCATGCCCCAGGCGCTGCAGTTCGCTAGCCAGCCACACCGTGACACGCTCGGCCCCGCCCGCCTTGAGCGTCCCGATGAACAGGCAGACGCAGGGCCGCGCCGTGCTCATGACGCGTCGCCCTTCTGCGGCCGAAGCAGGCGCACGGCGATGCGCCGGGGCCATCCGACCATCCGTTTTGCCAGATACATCAGCCAGTCCCGCCGCTTGGCGAAGGAATAGCGGTGAAAGTGGCAGATCCGCGGCCGGGCCTCGCGCTTGCGCCACAGCCACAGGGTCTTCGGATAGCGGATGTTGTATTCCGGCGGCAGCGTGGCCAGCCGCAACTCCGACCGCCAGAGCAGCTCGCGCAGCGTGACCTGATCCTTGCGAAAGCCCGCCGCCTTGTAGCTGTCCGACCAGTCCTGCAGCAGCGCCCGGGTCCGGGCGTTGCGCCGCACCACGATGACGCCGGTGTTGAACTGCGGAAAGGCGTCGGGCAGCGCCCGGGTCCAGACCGCGCGGGTGGCGTGGCGGTTGCGGGCATGGGCATGGGCCATGGCCATGTCGAAGCGTTCGAGCAGCTCGAAGAGCTCGCTCACATCCTCGAGCACCCGGATATCGGCATCGAGAAACAGCGTGTGTTCGAAGGGCGATTTCATCAGGCAATCGACCTTCGAGCGGTGATGGGCGGAGGCAAGCTCGATCACCGGGTCGAACACTGCGCTCACCGGATGACCGAGCTTGCCGGCATCGGTGAACAGCGCGATGGGCAGATCCGGCATATGCGCGCGCACCGACCGGGCGGCCGCCTCGGCGCAGGCGATATAGCCTGCGCCGGTGGCGACGAAGACCACCCCGCGGGAGGGCAAGGGCCGCCGGAGGCCGTCAGGGGGGAGCGGAGCTTCACGGGTCATTTCGAGGAGTTTTCCAGCAATTGGGCGTGGATCCGCGCCGGGTCCATGCCATCGCGCAGGCGCACGATCAGCCGCGCCAGGCGATAATCGGCGGTCGGTATTGCCCTTGAACGGCGCATCGCCGGCTTGCGGCAGTCGACCAGCTCGCGTCCGAGTCGCTCCGATAGGAGGTTCATGCCGGCATCCGATGTCATGAACTCCGCGTAGTCGAGCAGCAACAGCCGTGGATGCCTGCGTCTCAGATCCAGCAAACGTTGATTATAGACACACCAGGCGCGCAAGGCGTCCGGCAGGAAGGTCGGGTCTCGGCTGATCCATCGTCGACCGGCACGGCGGACATAGTGTCCGAAAACCTCGACAGGGTCCCGGAAAACGCCGATCAGAACGGGCGCATCCAGCACCTCCTGCCAGAAATCGAAGGTCAGGAGAGTGCGCGGATCCTTGAAGCCCCAGGGGGCCTCGCCCTGCTTCCGGATCAAGCTCTGCGCTTGATCGACCAGCGCCGGGTCAGGTCTGCCCTCAGGCAAGGACCTGATCAACCGTAGGCTTTCCACGCCATCATCACCGAGAAGGTGCATATTGAGCGACCGGGTTTCGGCACGTTCCATCTTGTTGCCGTCATCGTAGCTGCCATTGGCCTCCGCACCGACCATGTCGATACCGCTGCGGTGCAAGGTATCAGCGACTAGGGTCGTGCCGGACTTATGCATGCCCAGAACGACGACCGGATGGAAAAAAGCCAGTTCCGTTGAATCTTGCTGCAATGGTTCAGCCCTGATCACATTGGGTATATCTTGAACACGCCCCGAAATCCCGGCCCCTAGACAAGCCTCTTCAACAGCTCCAGAAAGGAGTCCGACTGGAAGTCGACACGGGTCGCGCCGAGGGATTTTTCATTTTCAGACAGCATCCGGCAAAATGCGTCAGCCGTCATGTCGGGAAGAGCGGCCATGACGTCTCCTTGATCCGTCAAGTTGAACACAGGGCAACCTATGGAAGCCGCCCGTAGAAGCGATGTGCTCGCGCAGCCGATGACACATCGGCTTGCCAAGGCATCCACAACAAGGGAATTGGACGATACCTCATATCGAGACCGAATTTCTTTCATGATCCGCGGATCATCGATTTCCTTGGATTTCGGATGCAACCGTATCGAGAACCTATATCCTGCATCCCGGCACGCCTTGCTCAACACCTCGAAGAAGTCCAAGACCTCCCAGCCACCAATCCGCAATAGGTTTTCCTCGAGTTTGATCGGCCCGGCGAAATAGGTAATTACTTTCTCGGCGTCACTTTGCCGCCAAGCATCGCGTGGATCCCCCTCGACGCCGGTGAACCCGAAGGAGAGAACCTTCTGGCAATCTCGTGGAGACATCTCGACGATCTTTTGTCTTTCTGTCTCGGTGAAAACCACGAGGTAATCTGCGTTCACCGGAAGCACGGCTGCGGCTGCCCCCTTGTTCAGCCTGAGATAGCCATGGAAGAAGACAATCGTCGGAATCCCCTCCCGCTTACAGGCTTCGATCAAGATCACATTGTGAGCCGCCCGGTGCTCGCCAAGCACCACAAGTTTCCGTTTCGACAACCTCAGAATTTTTCGGATATACTCTATCTCTCTTTCGAGAGCATTTTCGATGTCCCGGAACAGGGTGTCGTCACTCAGGATATTGCGCAAGCCTTCACGCGCCGAGCGAATAAAGAACTTTTTCCACTTCCCTCCCGCCAGTGGTAGACTGCTGGAGGAAACATCAAGTTTTTCAAGTTTTCCGCGAACAGACGCGCTATGGCCAGCATTCAAATGTGGCTCAGAGACCCTCCACAACCTTTCTTCACCTAATTTGCGAACAGCTTCACGCACGTCACGATGAGAGTGTTGAAGGGAACAGAGCTCGATACTGGGGCGCCTGGCTGTCAAAGGCGTTTTGCGGAGCACCTCAACCACAGACTTGTAGATAAACCTCTTATTGCAACTCTGCGCATGCTGAAGCAATTGATTGGCTTGCCGCCGCCTGCCACTTTCAGTGTCATGATGTTCCAGAATGCACCTGAAGACCTGGACAGTCGTAGAGTCGCCATGCCGGGAGACGACAGGGCTGTTATTGAACTGTTCTTCAAATTGCACCCTGCGCAGATTACCTGAGCTCAAGCTCGATGGGGCTATTTCGCTTTGTGCCATCTCAACCTCTCAGATATCCAAATAAAAATGACAAAGACGCGGCGGCCCATCTACACCTCCGACCGGGTCGTGAGTTTGCCGACCGACGCGAAATCCACCTTCGGGATATTCGCCTTCACCTTCTCGAGCTGGTCCTTCGACAGGCCCGGCAGCGCCTCGCGCGCAGCGGCGAGCCTGGTCAACTCGGCGACGACCGTCCCGATGTCGGCGGCCTTGATCACCGCCAGGTCGTAGGGGATGAGCGCGGGGCGGAGGAAATCATTGGCCTGCCGCTCGACCGTCGTCAGGTATCCGATGACGGGCACGCCGAAACTGGCGGCATGGAAGACCGCAGTCGAATACCCGCCGACAATCACATCGACCCGGTCGCAGAACCGGTCCATCGGCACATCGGCGTGGTCACATATCCGGAGGTTGGAATAGTGATCGCTCAGATGCGAGAAGGCCTTTGCATTGCCGCCCGGCGGCCGTGTCTTGAGATAGATCTCCACGTCGAGCCCGGCGATGTCCGGTATGACCTCGGTGATGAAATCATTCACGCCGAGAAACATCCCGACCCGCAGCCTACTGTGCCCGGCGGCCGCATGCGCCCGGCCGTTCACGGGCTGTCTCTCCGGCGTTTCCATGCCGACCACCGCGACGTCCAGTTGCGGGTTCACGCGCGCCACTTCCCGCCTGCAATGCTCCGTCATCAGGATGGCGCCGGAAAAACAGGACAAGTCATAGAGCCTGCCGATCGGGCAGGGCAACTTGTACCAGATCGTATGCGACACGAAGACCGCCCTGGCGTTCTGGTCGTGACTGGCAAGCAGCGCCGCGGTGACGAAGGCCGTCCTCGGCCGCCCGGTAAAGACCAGCCTGTCATCCCCCCTCAGCTGCCGCGAGAAGAAGTCCCGATAGGTCTCAAGTTTCCGGAGCGCGCTCCGCGTGTAGAGGTAGACAAACAGCTTCTGGAAAGGGTTGAGCCGCGTCGCCCGCAGCCCCAGCCGGAGTTCCCGCAGGAACTGCGCCGCCGCCGCCCCGGGCTGCCATTTCGCGCTTGCGGCCGCATCCGCCATCAGCAGGGCATACCCCCGGCGCCGGATATCCTCCTCGACCCGGGAATTCCCGCCCGAGTAGACAAAGACCACCTCCTCCTTTTCAAAGGAACTGGCGGCGACATTCGCCAGGGCATCCACGCCGGTCGCCGGAGAGACCACGAACAGGGCTTTCGGGTTCGCGATCCGCGGGCCGCTGTCCTCGACCGCAGCCCCCCGGGCCGGCCTGAGCCTCTCGATCGCGCTCCTCGCAATGATCTTGGCAATCAGGACAGCCTGCTCAGAGGCCGAAGACCGGTAGATCCAATAGGCGTTCCGGATCTCCTTTTCCAGAAGATCGTGGAGCTTGAAGCCATGCACCGAGGCGCCGCAGGCGTGCTTTATCCTCTCGAAATCGGCGAGGAACAGCTTGTAGTGATGAATCTGGTCCTTGTCCCAGTTGCGCCTCTGATTGGGCCTCAATGTCGACAGAAGGGCGGCTTTCGCCCGGCGCAGGGGGCTCGTTTGCAGGCTGTCAGCAGTCATTGCACCACGCTGGCCTCCATCTCGGTCACCACCCGCGCGGCCCCGAGGCCGTCCACCAGGGCCGCCGCGGCGTCGCTCATCGCGCCGAGCCGCGCGGCGGGCGTCACCTCGTCCAGGGCCGTGACCAGCCCGGCCGTCGGATCCGCCGGGTCGCCGAACCGGAGCGCCGCACCGGAGGCGCAGAGCGCCGCGGCCGAGGGCGCCTGATTGGGCGCTAGCACGGCAAGCAACGTCGGCACGCCCAGACAGCACCGCTCCCATGAGGTGGTGCCGCCCGCCCCGATCGCCAGGTCGGCCTCGGCCATCAGCGCCGCCATGTTGTTCGCGCCGACGCAGACCCTTGTCGGCACCGGCATGAGGGCGGCGCGGCGCGCGACCGCCTCGCGGGCCGGCGCAGAGCAGCCGAGCACGACGGTGATCCGGCTCCCGGCCGGAAGCGGGCAGTCCGCCAGCCTGTCAAGCACCCGGGTCGTGACATCGTCGCGATCGACCCCGCCCAGCGAAACCAGGATATGCGCCAGCCGCTGCGGCGCGCGCCGGGCCAGGCTCTCGGCGCGCTGGGCTGCGAATTCGGCCCGCAGCAGGGCGTAGCGCGGACCGATCAGCAGCGCTGTGCCAGACGGGACGCGTCCGCGGTAATCCTGCGCCATTCGCCCCAGGGTCTGGTCGAGCAGCAGGTCGCAGCTGTGGGGGCGATCCGCGAGATCGTCGAGCACCATGAGCCGGCCGCCCGCGGGCCGCGCCGCGCGTTCCCAGGCGGCGTCGAGCGCGTAGTGATCCAGCACCAGCCAGTCCGGCGAGATCCGATCCAGCACCGCCCGGCTCTGCGCCGCATCGCAGGCGCCGCTGACGCCAAGCCAGCGGGAGTGCACCGTGCGCCCGTCATCCTGCGGGTCAGCCGCGGGCAGCAGATGGCACGTCAGCCCCTGCGCGCGGATGCTGTCAGCCAGATGGCCGGGCAGATCGCGACACAGGAAATGGCACTCCGCCCCCCGCGTCTGCAGGGCAGCGGCCAGCGTGAGGCAACGCATGACATGGCCGGTGCCGATGTCGATCGAGGCATCGGCGCGAAAGGCGACGACCGGCGCGCTCATCGCCCCGGCTCCGGCGCCCCGAACAGCCGCTCGGCCATGCGCCAGTCTTCCGCGGTATCGATGTCCTGGGCGCATGTTGCGAAGAGGTCCTCCGCATCCCGCCGCAGGGCGCGCTGGATCAAAAAGGCGAAGCGGGAGAGCGGAAAGACATTAGCGCCGCTTTGCAGGGCGGCTGCGATGGGCCAGGCGATCATCGGACGGCCGCAGAACGCGCGGATGTTCTTGCGGGGGATGCGCCTGCTGCCCCCGCGGGCCGGGATGACCGCAAGCCTCATGCCGCCAACTCTGCGGCAAGCGCCGCGACCACCTCGTCCTGCATGGCCTCGGTCATCGTCGGAAACAGCGGGATGCTGATCGCCTCGGCGTAGTAGCGCTCGGCCTCGGGGAAATTCCCCGGGGCAAAGCCCCGCGCGCGGTAATAGGGCTGCAGGTGGACGGGAATGTAATGCAGGTTCACCCCGATCCCCCGGTTTCGCAACCCCTCGAAGATCGCGCGGTGCCGCGCAGCCTCGACCCGCACCACATAGAGATGCCAGGCCGAGACCACACCCTCGGACCGGCCCGGCAGGGTGACGGGCAGATCGGCGAGCAGGCGGTCATAGCGATCGGCAAGCGCCCCCCGCCGCGCCACGTAGTCGCCAAGCCGCGCCATCTGGGCCCGGCCGAGCGCCGCGGAGACATCCGTCATCCGATAGTTCCAGCCGAGTTCGACCATCTGGTAATACCAGGGGCCGTCGGACGCATGGGTCATCTCCTTAGGGTCGCGGGTGATGCCGTGACTGCGCAACCGGGCCATCCGGTTGGCAAGCCCGGCCTCCTGCGTGACCGCCATGCCGCCTTCGCCCGAAGTCACGATCTTGACCGGGTGGAAGCTGAAGACCGTGATGTCGCTGTGGGCACAGGCCCCGACGGGCCGGTCTCCGGCGCGCCCCCCGATGGCGTGCGAGGCGTCCTCGATCACCCGTATCCCGTATTTGCGGGCCAGCGCGCCGATCGCCTCCATGTCGCAGGACAGTCCGGTCAGATGTACCGGAACGATCACCTTGGGCAGCTGTCCCGCGCCATCGGCCGCGCGCAGCTTGTCCTCGAGCCGGTCAGGACAGAGATTGGCCGTGACCGGATCGATATCGACGAAATCCACAGTCGCCCCGCAGTAGCGCGCGCAATTGGCCGAGGCCACAAAGGTGTTGGGCGAGGTCCAGAGCCTGTCCCCCGGCCCCAGGTCGAGCGCGACACAGGCGATATGCAGGGCCGAGGTCGCGCTGTTCACCGCCACCGCATGGGCGGCACCCGTGGCCTCTGCCACAGCAGCCTCGAAGGCCGGAACAGCCGGGCCCTGGGTCAGGAAATCCGACCGCAGAACTTCGGTCACCGCGTCGACATCCTCTTGCCGGATGTCCTGCCGTCCATAGGGGATCATGTTGCTTCCTTTATGCCTCGAGGTGTCCTGATAGACCCCGGGAGAGTGTCGTTCATCTGCAAGGGCTGGGCAGAGGCCGCCGCAGCCTGCGCCACCAAGGCCCTCCGCAGTCAAGATCGGGCCAGGGACCTTCAACCGGGGGCCGTCAAACGGTGTCCCGCCGGCGGCCCGGGCGGCGACGGCGAGACCACTCAGATCGCCCCGATCTTCTCGCGGTTCGCTTCGATCCACTCCGCCAGCGCTTCGTCACTCATCCATTCGACATTCGTGCCGCTGGAGTAGACGAAATCCTCGGCCACCTTCTTGCCGTCCTTGATCCGCCTCGGATCCATCGCCCAGTTGTTGATCGCAGGCAGAATCTTGAAATGCTCGTCATATTCGAACGTATGCGGCGCGTCCTCCAGCCCGACCATCTGCTCGTGCACCTTCTCGCCGGGGCGAATGCCCACGATCTCCTGTTTCGCCTGCGGTGCCACGACCCGGGCGATGTCCGTCACCTTCATCGAGGGGATTTTCTTCACGTAGATCTCGCCGCCGATCATGTCCTCGAACGCGTGCCACACCAGTTTGACGCCCTCTTCGAGACTGATCATGAAACGGGTCATCCGGGGATCGGTGATCGGCAGCACGCCGCTGTCCGCAATCGACATGAAGAACGGGATCACCGATCCCCGCGACCCCATGACATTGCCGTAGCGCACCACGGAAAAGCGGGTGTCGTGCTCGCCGGCATAGGCGTTGCCGGCGACGAAGAGCTTGTCGGAGGCCAGTTTGGAGGCGCCATACAGGTTGATCGGGCTCGAGGCTTTGTCGGTGGAGAGCGCAACCACACGCTTCACCTTCTTGTCGATCGCCGCATCGATGATGTTCATCGCCCCGTTCACATTCGTCTTGATGCATTCGAAGGGGTTGTACTCGGCGGTTGGCACGATCTTGGTCGCCGCGGCATGAACGACGTAATCCACCCCGTCGAAGGCGCGATAGAGGCGCTCACGGTCGCGCACGTCACCGATGAAGAACCGCACCCGTGGATCGTCGTTGAAGCGCTTTGCCATCTCCCACTGCTTCATCTCGTCCCGGGACAGAATGATCACCTTCTTGGGGTCATACTGCTCCAGCACCATGGGAAGAAAAGCATGTCCGAAGGACCCTGTCCCGCCGGTAACCAAAATCGTGGAATTGGAAAGCATGATGATATCTATTCCTCTATCAAGTTGACGCAGGTCTGCGATCACGCCGTCTCATGGGACCGCGCGATGCGCTGAAACAGGGGATTGCCGACCATCAGTGCCGACCAGCTGTCGTAGCCGACCACCTTGCCCTGATCCATGACCACGATGCGGTCGCAGCCTTGCACCGTGCTGAGGCGATGCGCGATCATGAGCACGGTCTTCTCCTCGGGAAGCGCGTCGATGGCGGCCATGACCTCGCGCTCGGTCAGGTTGTCGAGCGCGCTGGTCGCCTCGTCGAACACGATGAAATCCGCATCATGATAGAGCGCCCGCGCAATGCCGATCCTCTGGCGTTGACCGCCCGAAAGACGGACCCCGCGTTCGCCGACCGAGGTGGCATATCCTTCCGGAAGCTCTGAGCGAATGAACCCGTCCAATTGCGCAATCCGCGCGGCCTCGACCACGCGCGCCTCGTCGATCTTCTTCCGCGGCACACCGAGGGCAATGTTTTCGGCGATGCTGGCATCGGTCAGGAAGATGTTCTGCGGCACATAGCCCACGTTTTTCTGCCAGGCGCGCAGGGTCTCCTTGGTCACGGCCGTGCCGTCCACGACAAGCCGGCCCATGGTCGGCGTCAGCAATCCGAGCACCAGATCGGCAAGGGTGGTCTTGCCCGCCCCGGTGCCTCCGACGATGCCGATCTTTTCGCCGGCGTTGATGGTCAGGCTCACATTGCGCACCCCGGCATGGGCGGCATCCGGGTAGCTGTAGGAGACATTCTCCAGAACCAGCCTGTCCTGCAGGCTGAGCCGCGCCTGATCCGCCGGCTTCTCCTCCCTGTCGGTCCAGGCGGCCAGATCGTCATGGACGATCTCCACCGCCGCGGCCCCGGCCTGCAGCTTGGTCAGCGATTGATAGAGCTTCGAGAGTTCCGGCATGAGCCTTTGCCCGGCAAAGGCGAAGAGGCCAAGGACCGGGAGAATGCCGTTCAGGGCCGTGCCGGAGGCAAGCCCGTCCGCATCGACCAGGACGAGGCACAGCAGGATGATCCCGCCGAAGGCGATGACCTGCAGCCCGTATTGCGGCAGCTGCGTGATCAGCGCAATCCTGGCCAGGGTGCGCGCCATGCGCAGCGAATATCTGGCATAGCGCGCCAGATAGGCGTCTTCGCAGCCCAGCAGCTTGATGTCCTTGATCCCGCCCAGAGCCTCGTTGGTGATCTGGAAGCGTGCGCCGTTGGTTTCCGCCCTTTGACGCCCGAGCTGCTTCAGCGCGCGCCGGCTCAGCGCGAAGATGCCACCGTAAATCCCCCCCAGAACGGCAAAGGCAATCACCGCGACCACCGGTTCGACCAGAAGCAGCAGGGTCACGATCGCAATGACGGTGAAGAGCGCCGCGATCAGTTCCACGGCAGGGGTTATGGAGGTGCGCACGACCTGCTGGGTTTCCGACAGAATCCGGGTGCCCATCTCGGCCGAATGCCGGTTCAGGAAAAACGCATAGGGCTGGCGCAGATAGGCGGTCAGCAGCCGATGACTGATCGAATGCACACGCAGGCTGGTGAACCGTGCGATGGCCCAGGTTTTCACGATCGATATGCCGTTGGCAAAGACGATCACGGCAAGCGACGCCAAACCAAGCCCCACGAGAAAGGTGTAATCGCTGTCGAAACCAAGGATCTCATAGGCCCAGCTCAGCGCCGGAACGGAATGGATGCGCCCGGGATCGGACAAGACCGACAGGAACGGCAGGATCGAGCCGACCATCACGGCCGAGGAGAGCGCGCTGACGATTACGATGCCAAGCAGGATTCCGAAGTTGCGTCGCTCACGCGAGTCCAGAAGCGCCCAGGCCATGTTCAAGGTCTTGAACTTGCTCACGTTGCCGGCCTCTCTGTAACGCGCACCGGGACCCTTGTTCCCACTCTCGGCGACACGACTGGCGCGCCGCCGAAGCCCCCCCCTCCCGGCGCGCTGACCGGAGATTTCAGCCGAAGGGGCCAGCGGCGCCCCGCTTCCCGGACGGCTGTGGCGGCCCGGGCAGCGAGACCTGGCAGCCAGATGCGGCGGCACCGGCGCGCCTGCCCCTTGAGGGGCCACAGGCTCATGCGGACAGCTGCAGCCGGGGTTGTGACCTTCACTTCAGCAGGGTGGTGCATTGCTTCTCTCCGAAAATACGTGCCAAGGCGGCAAGGCCCGACCCCGGTAGCCTTCGATGCCAAGGTCGCCTCGTCGTCGCCCGTGTCATTGCGAGCTCCTTCCCGCCATCGCCCCGCCCCCGGTCATCGTCCGGTCAGCGCATAGACAACCCGTCCGGCCCATTCCCGCAAGGCAAGGTTGGTCAGTCCCAGATTGCGCTGGAACGACCAGCCCAGCCCGTCGGCCAGGTCCCAGGTCCGAAAATCCACCGGAACGGGGGTGATCTCCTGCCAGCCCGCGGCGGTGAAACTGCGCAGCGCCCGCGACATGTGAAAGGCGCTGGTGATCAACACCCACTGCTCCCCCGCCGCCGGCTTGGCCAAGGCGTGGCTCAGACGGGCGTTTTCGGCGGTGTTGCGCGATCGGCCCTCGAAGAGCAGCCGCTCCGGTGCAAGCCCTTGGGCGCGAAAGATCCCTTCGGCAACCGCCGCCTCGGAGAGCGCGCTGCCGGTCATGTCCCGCAGGCGGCCGCGGCCCCCGGCAAATACCAGCCGTGCCTCCGGATGCGCGCGGGCCAGCGCCAAGGCCGCGATGTAGCGGTCGCCGCCGGCGCCAAGCTGCGGCTGTCCGGAGCGACGGCTTGCGGGCACGTCCTCTCCGCCCCCCAGCACGATGATGCCATCGACCGAGACCAAGTCCGTCACCAGCGGAAACCCGGTTTCCAGCGGGCGCAAAAGGGCATCCCCAAGAGGCAGCAGCCCGATCCCCAGAAGTGCCAGCACCAGCACCGCAGAGGCGGTTTTCGCGGCCCTGTGCCAGGCACGCAGGCTGGCCCAGAAGGTGAACAGGGCCAGCACAAGCAGCCAGGTCTCGAGCTTCAGGGCGACCCCGAGCAGCTTGGAGAGGATGAAGAATGCCATGTCCACTGTGCCGGACCGTCTCAGACACTCGCAAACGCGGGCGGCCGGTCATGCCCTTTGCGCCTCATGCCGCCGCCCGGCCCGTCCGGGGCGCCAGCTCTGCGAGAAGACTGCGGTAGGCGTCCACAACGATGCTCTGGCCGAATTCGCATTCCATCTTGGCGCGTCCGGCGCGGCCCAGCGCCGCCCGCGCCTCTGGTGCGAGGGAGATAAACTCCGTGCAGGCCGCCGCCAGGCTCTCGCCGCTGCGGGCCGCGCAGAGAAAGCCGGTCTGTCTGTGCTCCACCACCGCCCGGCAACCGGGGACATCGGTGGCGATGAGCGGCCGGGCCATCGCCGCCGCCTCGATCAGCGTCCGCGGCGCGCCCTCGCGATAGGAGGGCAGGACCACGCAATCCGCCGCTTCGATCATCGGCCGCACATCCTCCACCGTCCCGAGGTATTCGATGACACCCTCGCACTCCCAGCCCGCGACGGTGGCTCGATCGATCGCGGACCGGTTCTCGGCGTCGGTGGCGCCAAGCAGCTGGAACCGAGCCCCGGCGTGTTGCGCCCTCACCCGGCGGGCCGCCTCGACATATTCCAGCACCCCCTTGTCCCGCAGCAGCCGGGCCACCATCAGGAAGTGCGGCGCATCGCGTCGTGCCGGATAGGGCGCGGCGGCGAAACGTTCGAGGTCGATGCCCGATCCCGGCAGGCAGCGGGCCTGCGCCTCTGTCACCAGGCCGCGCGTCACGAACAGAGCCCGGTCGTCCTCGTTCTGGAAGAAGACCGCCGGCAATCCGCGAAACGCGGTCTTGTAGAGCAGCACCGCCACCCGCTCCAGCATGCCGCCCGAGAGAAAGGCGGTGCCCAGGCCGGTGACATTTGGGATGAAGGGAATGCCCGCGGATTTCGCGGCGAGCGCCCCGAAAATGTTGTTCTTGATCGTGAAGCTCAGGATCACATCCGGTCGCAGGCTGCGGAAGTGCCGGCGCAGGCGCAACAGCGTCAGCGGCTCCTGCAGCGGGTTGAGCCCCTTGGCGTTCATCTCAAGGTGATGGACCTCGCAGCCCAGCGCCTCGAGCCTGGGCACCGTCTCGTCGCGGGGCGCGAGAAGGCGGACCTCATGCCGGTCGGCGAGCAGCGCTTCCACCAGAGGCTGGCGAAAATTCCAGATGTTCCAACTCGCATTGACGGTGAGAAGGATCCTCACGCAGAGCGCCTCCGCGGGCGGCCCTGGGCTGCATCAGGCATTTGCACGCGCCCGGTCCATCGCCAGGTCACAAGAAAGATGGTGGGCCAGAAAAGCGTCAAACTACAGTCCTTGGCGGTTTCCGGCCAGTTCACGGACCCGGTCCAGATGATCCAATCCCGGGCGTCGAAGGCTTCGTTGACCGTTTGCAGCCCTGCCACGAGGCACCAGGCGATGAGTACTCCGTTGCGCCGGGTTCTCAGAAGCAGGACGCAGGCGAGAAACACGGCCAGACCGATCTGCACATGCAGCAGGTCGCTTGACATCCCAAGCTCGCCTTCGATCCAAGCCTTGCTTTCGTACCAGACCGTTTCCCAGTTCAGTTCCATGATCAGCGAATTCTCTTGCTTGCCTGTCCACAGCCTCCGCATGGCTGAACGTTACAGGACCGGAGGCGGCCGGCGTCATTTTCGCGGCCTCTGTGGGGCAGGTGCCATATCAGCGCCGAGTTCGAGATCCTCCTGCAGGCTTTCGATCTCGGCCTTCAGCGCGTCATATTCATTCAGTTTGCGCTGCAGGAACCGGCTTGTCAGTGCCGTCTTTTCGGCCACCCCCTTGGGCGTCAGTACATAGGCGTAGCGCAGCTTCTTGTTGGAGGCGCGGAAGTTGCTGATCTTGAGCTGGCCTTTCGCGACAAGTGCGCTGAGGCAGTAGTTGACCGCGCCCAAGCTGATCCCGAGTTCGCGCGACAGGGCACGCTGGCTCATCTGCGGATTGCCGTCGAGGAGCCGAAGAATTCGAAACCGGACATCCTGTTGCAATTTCTCTCTCTGGGACGACATGACCCCGGGCGTCAGATCACGGCTACCGCAGCGAGACCGGCTGCGCCGCCAGCTCGAAATGGGGAAGGCATCCCGCTCAGACCACCTCCGCCTGAGTTCACAAGTGAACGGTACACATGATTCCTGCCGCAATGCCAATTAATTATCCCAGAACGCGGCGAGATTTCGGGAACAGTGCGTTTCGCAGCGTACTCTTGCCTCGTGGTCACAGCCGAAGATCGCTGTCGGATGCCGGCAGCACGTATTTAAGGTCGTAGAGGATATGTCCCTCCCCGCCGTATTTGCGCAGCGCCCCGGCGCCGGCCTCGCGGAATTGAACATGGGCGACGGCCAGCAGGACGGCGTCATAGGCCCCCTCCTCGGGTTGGACGACTATTTCGATGCCGAAGGCCTCCCTGGCCTCTTCCGAGGCGACCCAGGGGTCATGCACATCCACCCTGACGCCGAATTCCTCGAGCTCGCGGATGGCGTCGATCACCCGCGTGTTGCGCAGATCGGGGCAGTTTTCCTTGAAGGTCAGACCCAGAACCAGCACCCGCGCGCCCTTGACCTGGGTCTGGCGCTGGATCAGCGCCTTGACCAGCTGTCCGGCGACATAGGCGCCCATGCCGTCATTCAGGCGCCGCCCGGCAAGGATGATCTGCGGGTGATGGCCGATTTCCTCTGCCTTGTGGGTCAGGTAATAGGGATCGACCCCGATGCAGTGGCCGCCGACAAGACCCGGACGGAAGGGCAGGAAATTCCACTTGGTCCCCGCCGCCTGCAGCACGGCTTCGGTATCGATGCCCAGCTTGTTGAAGATGATGGCAAGTTCGTTCATCAGCCCGATATTGAGATCCCGCTGGGTGTTTTCGATGACCTTGGCAGCTTCGGCGACGCGGATGCTGCCCGCCTTGTGCGTGCCGGCCGGGATGATGGCGCTATAGAGCGCATCGATCCGCTCTGCGGCCTCGGCGGTCGAGCCGGAGGTCACCTTCACGATATTGGGCAACCGGCGCTGGGTATCGCCAGGGTTTATGCGTTCCGGAGAATACCCCACGGTGAAATCCCGGTTGAAGCTCAGACCGGAGGTGCTTTCGAGGATCGGGACACAGACCTCCTCTGTGGCCCCGGGGTAGACCGTCGATTCATAGATCACCGTGTCACCGGGCTTCAGAACCCCGCCAACCGTCTCGGAGGCCCGCCGCAACGGCGTGAGGTCGGGCCGTTTCGAGCTGTCGATGGGCGTCGGCACGGTCACGATGAAGACCGTGCACGCCCGGAGATCCGCGACCTCCGCAGAGGCGGTCAGATGAACCGCCTCGCGCAATTCACGCTCCGAAACCTCCCGCGTGCTGTCCTGCCCCTTGCAGATCTCCGCCACCCGGGACGGGCTGATGTCGAACCCCACGGTGGTGAATTTCTTGCCGAACTCCACCGCAAGGGGCAGCCCGACATAGCCGAGCCCGATCACCGCAATCTTCACGTCATCGGCGAATGGCATGTCATTTGTCATAATAATCCCTGAACCAAGTCACGAAATCCCGAATGCCATCCCTGATATCGGTCTGCGGGCAATATCCCGTCAAATTCTTCAGAAGTTCGGCATTGGCCCAGGTCGCGGGCACATCCCCCGGCTGGATATCCATGTAATTGCGCTTGGCCTTGACCCCGAGCTCGTCTTCGATCGCATCCACGAAATCCAGAAGCCGGACCTTGTCGGAATTGCCGATATTCACAACGCGGAACGGCGCCGCCGGCGACAGGCTGTCTCCCTCTGCGATATCTGCCGCCCTGGCCGGCCGTTCGGGGGGCGTGTCGATCAGCAGCCGAATGCCCCGGACGAGGTCGTCGACATAGGTGAAGTCGCGGTACATGTCGCCGTGGTTGTAGATATCGATCGGGCGGCCATCGAGGATCGCATCGACAAACTTGAAGAGCGCCAGATCCGGCCGCCCCCATGGACCATAGACGGTGAAGAAGCGGAACATCGTGGTCGGCAAGCCCCAGAGATGCGCATAGGCGTGGGCCATGCTCTCATTGGCCTTCTTGGTCGCGGCATAGATCGTAAGCTGCGTGTCGGCCTTTTCGGTCTCTTGGAACGGCATCTCCTCGTTGGCGCCGTAGACCGAGGAGGTCGAGGCCATCAGCAGATGCCCGACCTCAAGCTTGCGGGCGGCCTCCATCACGTTGAAGGTGCCGATAACGTTGCTGTCGAGATAGGCGCGCGGGTTCTCAAGCGAGTAGCGCACGCCGGCCTGCGCCGCGAGATGGACGATCATCTCCGGCTTGAAGTCCTCGGCAACGGTCCAGACACGCGCCTCGTCTTCCAGCAGGCCCTCCGTCGCGGAGAAGCCTTCGCTCTGCAGGAGCATCGCGTGCCGCTTCTGCTTCAGCGTCACATCGTAATAGTCCGTCATCCCGTCGTAGCCGTGAACCCGGAACCCCTCGGCCAGCAGAAGCTTTGCCAAGTGAAACCCGATGAATCCGGCAGTGCCGGTGATCAAGACGCGCGTCATTCAATACTATCCGATGTGCTGTCAGTCATAGCCTCGCCCGGGGCACCCGGTCGGAAACTCGGAACCGGAGCTGTTCGGGAGAGGCGAATCAGGACGCTCCGCCCACGGCTACCGCAGCTGCGCTCACGGCGCGGTCCGGCAGGCAGGACCAGTCATGCAGACTGCGTTCATTTTTGAACGGTAGCAGGTTGGATACCGTGTCGGAAGTTATTTTTTCGATGATTTTTCGGAAAGTTAGGCAAATGCAACAGCGCATGTCCGGCACCGTGAATCCTCTGCCGGACTGTGCCCGGTTGAGCGCGTCGCCGCGCTTCGGGATGGGGTGATGCAAAGGCTGGAAAGGAGGCACCTGCCCTGCGGCCCGCCGAATGAACGCGCGCAATGCCAGCGCCCGCCTATAAGATCATCCGCGGACCGCTTCACGGGTCAGCGGGTCAGGCTCTGCCACGGCGCGGCACAGAGCCCTCGTTTCCGGACCCGGAAACAAGCCGGAGAGCCGCCGCGTTACATGGGGCGCGGCATGCTTTCCGGCAGGCAGCGCTCGACATGGGACGCGGGCAGCTCCGCCCTGGTGTAGCGCCCCATGAGCTCCAGCAACACGTAGATGCGCCCCTGCTCCGGAATGCCTTCGATTTCCGCGACCTTGTCCGCAAGCGGCCCCGAGATCACCTTCACCCGATCACCGGCCGCGAGATCGGGCGGCGCCTGCACCCTGCCATCGTCCTGAAGGCGGAGTTTCAGCGCCGCGATGATGTTCGGCGCGACCTGCGTCGGCCTCCCGGCTTCGAGCGCGACCAGCCGCGACACGCCGCAGGTAGCATTGATCGACCGCCAGTTCCGCCTGTCATCTGCCACCTTTACGAAGAGATATCCCGGAAACAGCGGCTTGACGATCCTGCGCCACTGCCCTGCACGCCGCACCGTTTCCTCGCGCAGGGGCATGAAGCTTTCATAGCCCTGGCGTTCGAGATTGAGGATTGCCCGGTCCAACCCGCCCGGCTTGAGCTGGGCAAGATACCAAGAATCGGGCGCGACGCGGGCTGTCCGACCGAGGGACATTGCTCACCGCTGCCCGAAGCCGGAGAGAACCACCCCGAAGGTCAGGACAATGACATAAAGATCGAGCAAGAGGCTGGAGTTCTGGATGTAGAACCCGTCATAGCGCGCCTTGCGTCGCACCGCGCGCGGGTTGTCGGCATAGCCACCGCGCACCTGAGCCAGCCCGGTGATCCCGGGACGTACGGTCAGGCGTCTGCGATACCCCGGCACCCGGGAGACGTATTCGGTGGCATGCTCAAAGGCATCGGGGCGCGGGCCCACAAGGCTCATGTCACCGGTGATGATATTGAGGATATTCGGCACCTCATCGAGCTTGGTGCGCCGCAGCAAGCGCCCAAGCGGCGTGATCCGGTGGCTATCCAGCGGCGCATTGGCCGCGCGCAGCGCCTCTCCGCCGCCGGTCATCGTCCGGAACTTCCACATCGTGAAGGCTTTTCCGTCCTGCCCCATCCGGACCTGACGGAAAAACACCGGACCCCGATTGAAAATCAGGTTTGCCAGAAAAACCACGACGGTCAACACCATGAAGGTCGGCAATGCGGCGAGGGCGAAGATCAGATCGACCGCGCGCTTAGCAAAAAAGTATCCTCTTCGATGAACCTGCGCCGCTGGCGCAGTATAAGAAAAACTGTCATGTCCGACAAATGCGTAGGTGCCGGCGACAGGAGCAGAAACATGTTTCAAACCCAATCCCCCCTGAAAAAGCAAAAATACGTTGCGCCAGCTAAAAAATGCGCTGACCCGAATCCTTAAAGTTCAGTTAATCTTGGTGAGAAGCGCTGTACATATCAAGGATTTTCTAACAAACGCGAATGCCCCGATCACGTCCAAAGCATTGGAACAATTGGTTTACAGTTTGGAAACAATCGGCTTTTCAACTTAAAGGAGCGTGACCTCGGCGCGCCCGAGACAGACGCCAGCCACCCGCCGCCATGCCCCGCCCTCCGGACAGATTGCCTCTGGGGAAGCGTCACATTTATGAAACACAAGGAATTTATGTCCCTGCTACGCCCGCAGGGAGGTTTTCGCGGTCGGCGCGACCGCCCAGGCAAGGCGAAACCCTAGGTCGGAAACGAGCAACCACCGCGCGAGCTTATCGAGCGCCGCCAAGGCAGCGGTGCAAAATCCGGGGGAAAGGCCCGGGAAGAGTTCCAGGAGAAAACTCAGAAAAAAGAGTTCCGAGAGCCGGGCTGAAAGGCCAGCCCTCTTGTCACCGTCAGCCCCGAAAGCCCCGCGCCTGGACCTGCACCAGCATCCCGCGCTGGCTTCGGCACACGCTTCCGAAGCACCTCCCGAGGGGGCCGCATGCCTCAGCCCGGGGTCTTCAGCCGCACCTCGTTGGGCACCGGCAGGGGCGGGTTCGGGCCATCGATGAACTCCACCGTGGCGAGGATCGGTGTCGCCGGGTTCTCAACCGCATGCATCATGTGATCGCCTGCGCCATGGTCGAAATGCTTGCTGCTACCCCGGGTGTGTGACCGTCGATCCAGATCACGGCTCACTTGCCCCTCGGGGACCCCTCGGCCTCAGTGTGCATAATTTCCGAGACCGGGCCGCCCGGAGTATTGGGGATGCCGCAGGTCTAGCGAGTGGGAACCATTCGGTCCTTGCCGAGGAAGAACCGTGACTCGAGGCTCTCCACCACCCCGTGTTCGAGATGCCATTGGAACTCGAACTCGGTTGTCTCGTAATCATCGGCAATGAAGCGGGCCTCGGCACCGGGGTCTGCCGCGGCAGCTGCCAGAGCCACCTTCTGAATTGCAAGGCGCTCGACCATCTGGTTGTAGCTTGCACCCTCGATGCGGCGCCAGTCCAGCAGAAGTTCCGCCACGGTGACGCCAACCTGTTGGCGCGACAGCCGCGTCACGAAGGGGTTCGGCACGCTTGCACCGAACCAGGCACCTTCCACCGCCGCCTTGAACGGCGCGAAGCTGGGATGTTGCGTGATCCCCTCGAATGCAGTGGCGTGTTTCAGATAGGCCTCAAGGAATGCCTCCGGCACGCCGTCTTCACTGTCCTCCAGGAGGAAGGAGCCGGCTTGGACCAGTCCGAAGAGAAGCCTGGAGATCTGTTCAACGGAACAGCACATCTCGGGGACATAATACTGCTGCGCTGCGGCGATGGCCTGACCGACGGGATCGGTGATGGATGTTTCGTACATTTTAAACGCCTCTTGTTGGCCGCGGACCTGCGGTGCCGCGGAGTGTAATTCAGGTTTTGCTATGGCCTTGGGGGCCCGATCGGCTTCTCCCCTGAGCCTTCAGAACAGTGCAGGGAGGACATTGGTCGCGCGCTGAAAACGGAAAACGAAAGTTGGCATCTTTTTTCGTGGCTACGTGCAACGAGTTCGGGCCTGCGCAGTCAGCCCCGGACGAAGGCCGTTTCGACGATCACCCGCGACCAGCTACCGGAATGATCCGTCCGCTCCAGCCGCCGCCGCCCGACCGATCGCCAGATAGACCCCGAGTGCTGAGCGGATGCCGCAACGGCGCAGAACTCTGGCGCCGGTTACGGGCTGATGGGTTTCAGGGCAGTCTCCAGGTCGTCGGCGAGTGGGCGACACGCCAGCGCCGGGCCGAGCGAGCCTGCCAGCCAGAACCCGCATGACCTCGCATAGCCCTCGTCGTCATAGAGCGCCTCGATGCGGGTCTGCTTCCTTTTCAGCGACCGCCAGCCCTGGCGTTGCAGATGGGCCTGCACCGAGCGCAGCCCCTCAAGCGCCTCCGCCTCCAGTCCCCCGTACAGGCCTAGGCTCACCAGCGCACCGATGTAGGAGGCTGCGGTGCGCGTGGTCACCTGCGCTTGCCCCCCGCGGGCTGCTGCAGCCTGCCGCAAGCTCCCCGGCGCGAGCGGCATGATGGAGGACGCCCACATGGATGGCGGCGACGTCAGGGCAGAACCGGCGGTGCGACATGAGGCTTGAATGTGTTGCGGCCAATTGCGACCCTGCTTTCAGGTTCCGGAAAGCCCGGGCCGAAGGGCAAGGTTGCATCAACCTTCCCACAGGACAGGTCGCCCCATGCAAGGATGCAGTCTCCGCCGGGTTTTCACGCTGATCGCGATCGCGCTCTGCGGCGCAGGAGCGCCGGCTCCGGCGCAGGACGTCGCCTTGCCGCCTTTGGCCGATGAGATCGCCGCGCAGTTTCCCGCAATCGGGCGGCTGGGGCACGCCGGGTTCCGGACCAAACAGGCCTGCACGGCCACGCTGATCGCCCCCGACCTCGTCCTGACGGCCGCGCATTGCGTGTCGGAGGACGGGGTCTCCGGCCGGGTGTTCGTGGCCGGATGGTCTCGTGGAGACTATGTCGCGGCGCGTGCGTCAAAATCGGAAATCCGCCATCCGGCGTATGCGGTGAAAGGCAAGCCCCTGATCACCAATGATGTGGCCCTGGTGGTTCTGGAAAGCCCCATGGAAGAGGTCACACCCCTACCTCTGGCAACGCAAGAGGAGGACGCTTGGGACGCCACCGAGGTCGCCCTGCTCGGCTATCACCGCAGGACGCCGCATCTGCTGAGCGGAGATTTCACCTGCCCGGCGACCCGCCTGGGGGCCAGGTTGGTGCATGTGGGATGTCCGGTGATCGATGGCAATTCCGGCAGCCCCGTGCTGAGCCAGGCCGCACAGGGAGGCTGGCAGGTTGTCGGCGTGGTGAGTTCCCGGCAGGGGAGCGGCGCGATTGCGGTGGAACTCCCGAGCTGGCTGAGACGGACAGTGGCAGCACATCTTCTGCAATAGGTCTGCCGGCTTCCGCGCCGAAACCGGAACGGAGACCGGGGCTGCCGTCGACCCAGGCTGCTCCACAGACCGGCCTGCTTCACAAGAGCCTTCCGCGCGCCCGGTGACCTGCGAGCCCGCCAGACCCTTGCGCGCCTCTTCCGGGCGGGGTGTCCGGGACGCGCGTGTCAGGTTCGGGGACAAGCAGGTTCAGGTCTCGCGCGGAACCCGCACCGCGCGCAGGGGATCCGGCAGGCCTGTCACCCCAGGCGCTTCCTGCGGCGCAGCACCACCAGCCCGGCCAGCCCGGACAGCAGAAGCGGCAGCCCGGCCGGAAGCGGGATGGGCGTGACGAGCGCAAGCGGAGAGACCGAGTAGCTCGCCAGCGGATAGGCCGGGAGAGAAAGGGAGGTGAGCGGATCCGCACCCGGCGGCAAAAACAAGAAGTCGAAGTCAGGTGAGGTGAATCTCGCCACGGCATGTGGACCGAAAACAGGTCCAGGGCCACTCCCGGGGTCAATTGTCAGAAGAAATTCAAGTGTATCTGGCGTGAAGCCGACCTCGGTGATGTTGTAGAAGTCTAACGGGCCAAAGGGGAGCGTGAGAACGTCAAAGATGTCAATGACGCCGTCGTAAAGGAAAGTGATATCGGTGCCATTCGCGAGTGGCAGCGGCGCAAAGAAATCTACCTCGAGCCCAAAAACGGGGTCAAACAGAAGCACTCCTGGCGCCGTGCCCGGCACTGCCGGTCCCTCGAGAAAGGCAGTGAGGTCCAGCGGGGCAGCGTTTGCGGTCGTCCCGGCGAAAGCCAGAGCCGCGGCACAAAGTATTTTCTTGATCAGCATTCATGGTCTCCAATGTTTGTCAGGACGTCCGGGCCCCGTTTATAGCAGAAGATCGGGGTTCACCGTGATGTTGAGATCGCTTTCCTCATCTGCGTCACCGTAGACGTAGATCAGGTCGTTGAGCGGCCCGGCCAGGACGATGGCGAGGCCCGGGCGGAAGATCAGGCTGTAGTCACTGGTCGAGAGTTCGATGCCGTCGAGCCCGACTTCGAAGTCCGCGATGATGTCGCGGTCCCGTACGGTGTCGACGAGCTCTTTGCCAAAGACAAAGGTGTCGGCATCCCCCAGGCCGTAGAGATAGTCGGAGCCCTTCAGACCTTCGATCCGGTCGACCTCGTCGGTGCCGACCAGCCTGTCGCGGTTCATCGTGCCGATCACCGGGTTGGGGGCGGGGGGCGTGTCTTCGGCCACGGCGATCCGGACCGTCGCCGTATCGGAGCCGCCGTTGCCGTCGTTGATGAGATAGGTGAAGGTCGCCTCGCCGAAGAAGCCGGCATCCGGTGTGAAGGTGACCGAGGTCGTGCCGTTGACGGTGGTACTGCCCTCTGTCTCCGTCTGCACATTGACGAATTGCAGCGTGTCACCGTCCGGATCGCTGTCATTCGACAGCAGGTCCGCGATCAGGAAGGTGACCGGGGTCTCGAAGGCTGTTGCACCCACGTCATCGGTGGCCGTTGGGGCGTCATTGGCGCCGTTGATGGTGATCGTCGCGGTGGCGGTATCGGTGCCGCCATTGCCGTCGCTGATCGTGTAGGTGAAGCTGTCGGTGGCGGTCTCGCCCACCGCAAGGGCGTTGAAGGCGCCATTGGGGTCATAGCTGACCACGCCCCCTATCAGCGTCACCAGCCCGGTGGTGCCGGTGGTGTCCACCGCCGTCACGCTCAGCGTGTCGGAGGCATCGGGATCGCTGTCATTGCCGAGGAGATCGGCGGTGATGTTGCGCGCGCCCTCATCCTCACCGAAGGCCAGGTCGGCGTCCGTCGCGGCTGAATCGTCGACTGCCACCGGGGCGTCATTGGCGCCGTTGATGGTGATCGTCGCGGTGGCGGTATCGGTGCCGCCATTGCCGTCGCTGATCGTGTA
>NZ_JBLXEC010000019.1:65497-87457 GCF_048263515.1 Marinovum sp.
GGTGAAGCTGTCGGTGGCGGTCTCGCCCACCGCAAGGGCCTCGAACTGGCCGTTCGGATCATAGGCCACCGCGCCGCCCGCCTGTACCGTGAGCAAGGCCCCGGAGGCCAGGGCGATCTGGCTGCCGACATTGGCCGTCGATCCGTTCACCTGACTGACTGTCAGGGGATCGCCATTGGGATCGGTGTCGTTGGCCAGCAGGTTGGAGCCTGTCGCCGCCGTATCCTCATCGGTGCTCAGGCTGTCGTCCAGGGCGGTCGGGGGCTGGTTTGTCCCCCCGATGGTGATGGTCACGGTCGCCATGTCGGTGCCGCCGTTGCCGTCGCTAATGGCATAGGTGAAGCTGTCGGTGTCGGACGCACCGGCTCCGAGGCCAGAGAAGGCGCCCGCCTGTTCGTAATCGAAGAGGCCATTCGACCCCAGCGTCAGATAGGCCCCGGAGGGAAGCTGGAACCGGACGCCCACATTGGCGGAGCTCCCCTCGACCGCATTGACCGAAAGCGTATCGCTGGTGTCGGGATCGCTGTCCGGTCCGTTGCCGTTGTCCGCCAGCACCGAGCCGTTGGTGATGTCGACATCCACGGCGAGATTGAAGCTGTCATCCTGCGCATCCGGGGCATCGTTCTCGCCGTTGACCTGGATCGTCGCGGTCGCCGTATCGCTGCCGCCGTTGCCGTCACTGATCGTGTAGGTGAAGCTGTCGGAGGTGCTCTCGCCGACGGCGAGTGACTCGAACTGTCCGTTCGGATCATAATCCACCGTGCCGTCCGACTGCACCGTGAGCCTTGCGCCGGAGGCGAGGGTGAACTGGGAGCCGACATTGCCCCCTGCCCCGTTCACGGCTGTCACGGTCAGCGTGTCGCTGGTGTCGGGGTCGCTGTCTTCCCCGAAACCGTTGTTCGTCAGAAGGTTGTCGGAGATCGCTGCCGATTCCGTCGTTGCAATGATGTCGTTCTGCGCCACCGGTGCATCGTTGACGCCGGCGATGGTCATCGTGACGGTGGCCGTATCCGTGTTGCCGTTGTCGTCCGAGACCGTGTAGCCGAAGCTGTCGGTTGTGCTTTCGCCCACGGCAAGGGTGTCGAACGACCCGTTCGGATCGTAGTCGTAGGTGCCATTGGCATTCAGGGTCAGCAAGGCGCCAGAGGGCAACGTGATCTGTGTGCCCACATCGCCCGTCTCGCCGTTCACCGCAGCGACCGACAGCGGATCCCCGTCGCCATCGCTGTCATTGGCCAACACGTTTCCGACGGTCGCGCTGTCTTCGTCGGTCGTGTTGCCGTCATCGACGCCGACCGGCGTGCTTTCCTCACCGGTGATGGTGATGGTGACGGTGGCGGTATCCTCGACGCCGTCATCGTCTTCGATCGTGTAGGTGAAGGTCTCGGTGGCGGTCTCGCCGCCGTTCAGCGTATCGTAGGCGCCGTTCGGATCATAGGTGAAGGTCCCCGAGGCATTGAGCGTCAGGTTCGCGCCGGAGGCCAGTGTGATCGTGCTGTTCACATCCGCGGCGGCCCCGTTGACCTCGGTCACGACCGGAAGGTCGTTGAGGTCGGGATCGCTGTCTGCCCCGTTGCCATTGTCCGCCAAGACATTCCCGTTGAGGACCCCGAGCTCCGAAACGGAAAAGGCGTCATCCTCCGCATCCGGCGCATCGTTGACGCCGGTGACGGTCACGGTGAGCGTGGCGGTGTCTGTGGTCGGCCCGTCCGTGGCCTGATATGTCACGCTGTCGGTGGTGCTGTCGCCGGTATCGAGGGCCTCGAACTGGCCGTTCGGATCATAGGTGAAGGTCCCGTCAGCGTTGATGACGAAGCTGCCGCCAGCGGACCCGGTGACCGGGGTTCCGATCGCCAGCGAAGACCCACCGACCTCGCTCACGGACAAGGTGTCGAGGTCGGCATCCGTGTCATTGGTCAGGACCGACCCGCCGGTGCTGGTGTCCTCGTCGGTGGTGGCGGTGTCGTTCACCGCCACCACCGGATCGTTCACGCCATTGATGGTCATCGTGACGGTCGCCTGATCGCTACCGCCGTTGCCGTCCTGGATGGTATAGGTGAAGGTCTCGGTCGCCGTCTCGCCGACCTGCAAGTTCTCATACTGCCCGTCAGTGTCGAAGCTGAAGGTGCCATCTGTATTGACGGTGACGATGCCGCCCCCGGTCAGGGTGAGCGGGTTGCCCACATTGGCGATCGCGCCGTTCACCTGGCTCACGGTCAGCGGGTCGCCGTTCGGATCGCTGTCGGCTCCACTGCCGTTGTCGACCAGAAGGCTGCCGCTGGCGCCGGTGTCCTCGTCGGCCGCAATCGCGTCATCCTGTGCCACCGGGGGCTGGTTGGATTGCGCAATGTTGAGGGTCACCGTCGCACTGTCCTCGGCGAGACCGTCTGAGATGGAATAGGTGAACGTATCGGTCGGCTGACCGGTGACGGCACCGTTGGGGTCATAGTCGAAGGTGCCGTTGGCATTCAGCGTCAGCAGCGCGCCAGAGGGCAGCGCGAACTGTGTGCCGACATTTGCGGCAGTCCCGTTGACCTCGGTCACCGTGAGCACGTCGGGCGCATCCACATCGGTATCGTTGACCAGAACATCCCCCGAAGTGGGCGTCAGGTCGCTCGCAGCGAATGTGTCGTCCACCGCGTCGGGCGCGTCATTCTGTCCGTCGATAAAGAAGCTCACCGTCCCGGTGTCGCTGCCACCATCCCCATCGCTGATCGTGTAGGTGAAGCTGTCGGTCGCGGACTGGAAGCGTCCGAGAGATTCAAACTGACCGTTCGGATCATAGCTGAAGCTTCCGTCGGCTTCGACCTGCAGCAGCGCGCCGGAGGTCAGCGTCAGGGGCTGACCCACATCCGCCATGACCCCGTTCACCGCACTCACGGTCAGCGGATCGTTCCCCGGGTCGGTGTCATTGTCCAGGATGTTGAAGGTCGTCAGCGCCGGCCCGTCTTCGGACACGCTATAGCCATTGTTGTTCGCATTCGGATCGGCATTGTTGACCGTCACCACAAAGCTGTCGGTCTCGACCGAATTGGTCTCGCCGGCATTGTCGTCGACCGAGACCGAGACCGTGAAGCTGCCCTCACCGGTATAGACATGGCTCAGGTTGGGGCTGGTCGAGGCCGTCGAGAAGACCTGCAGAGCCGACCCGTCGCCGTAATCCACCGTGAAGGTCCGGGTGTCGGTATCCGGATCGCCGATCGTCATCGTACGGTTCAGGTTCTGGCCTTCGGAGATCGTGGTATCCGGCCCCGCTTCGAGGTCTGGAGCATCATTCACCGGATCGACGGTGATGTTGGCCGCCACGACATCCGCAGAGAACCCGATGCCGTCCGAGCCGGTCCAGAGGAAGCTGTCGGCGCCGTTGAAATCCTGCGCGCCGGTATAGACCAGATTGCCGGCCAGCAGATCGGCCCGGCTGATTTCCTGACCGGCGACGACTGGCGTGCCGCTCAATTCAAGCGATCCCCCTGTGGGGAAGGTCTCGATCCGGATCGCCTGAAGCGTATTGCCGTCGGGATCGGAGAAGCCCGCGTCGAAGATCGCGGCGTCCAGCACGATGGGTGTATCCTCATCGCCAGAGGCCGAGACTGGCGAGACCGTCGGCAGCGCATTGCCGTAGACCTGCAGTAACACCTCGCCGGGGGTGGCGGAGCCGTTGTTGAAGGCAACCACGAATCCGCCACCGGGAAGGCCGCTGACACTGGGGAAATCCTGGGTGCCGCTGGTTGTGGTGTTGACCTGGAACTGGCTGTCGATCCGCGCACCGCCCGCATCGTACTGCTGACCAAAGACGCCCCATCCACTGCCGTCGGTGCCGTTGCTGTCGGCCCAGGTGACCACGAAGCCGCCGGTATCCAACGCGGTAATATCGGGCTCGGTCTGGGTGCTGATGCGCTGATCGTTGACCCGAAACTCTTCGTTCACAGCTGTGCCATCCGGCGCGTAAATCTGCGCAAAGATGCCGGTCGCACTCTGGTCCGCGGCGCTGTCCGCCCAGACGAACACCAGATTGCCGTTGGTCAGTTCGATGACCTTGGAAATGGTCTGATTGCCCGCCGTCGTCGTATTGACCTGGAATTCGGCTCCGACCGCTGCGCCGGTGGAATTGAAGACCTGTGCAAAGATGCCGTCACCGGATCCGTCGCCGGCGCTGCCATTGGTGTCGGAGGTCCAGGAGACGACAAAGCCGCCCGAGGCCAAGGCAGTGACATCAGGCTGATCCTGGCTTCCGCCCGTCTCGGTATTGACCACAAACTCGTTGCCTGTGGCCACGCCGGTGTTGTCATAGACCCGCGCGCTGATCCCGTATGAGGAGCCGTCGCCCGACCCGACGGAAGTGAACGCCGAGAAGGTCACCACGAAGCTGCCATCGGTCAGGGTCGTGACCTGCGGCTGGTACTGAACCGAAGAGGTCAGCGTGTTGACTTGAAACTCGCCGCCATTGGGCGTTCCGTCGGCATTGTACTTTTGCGCAAAGACGCCGGTGCTGCTGGTATCCGCGGATTCCCAGACGACGATAAAGCTGCCGTCGGCAAAGCTCGCAACATCCGGGTTGTCCTGATTGCTGGTGGTTGTCGTATTGACCTGAAACTCATCGGTCACACCACTGGCCAGCCCGCTGCCGTCGCGCGCCACCGGGTTGCCGTTGGCGTCAAAGCGCTGCGCAAATATTCCGTCGCCGCTTCCATCGGCGCTGCCGTTTTCCCACACCACGATGAAATCGCCGCCGGTGCCGAGCAGTTGCTCGACCGCCGGCAGATAGGAGGCGCCGGCCGAGGTCTCGACCACGCGTTCGCCGCCCACCGGCACCGCCCCGTCCGGGGTCGGCGCGATATTGACCTGCACAAGGACAGGATCGGAGGCGCCCCCGTCGCCATCGGTGATCTGGAGGCGCAGCTGGCGCACCTCGAGCGGGTCGTCGGACAGGTTGCGATAGGTCAGGTTCTCGACCAGCAGCTCGACGATCGCCGCATCCGCGTTGGCGTTGAGCGTGATCTCGAAGGGCAGGCCGCTCGCTCCGCTCTGCGCGATGGCGCCCACCTGGGTGCCGTTGACGAAAACATCGCCGGTGGTGATGGTGATGCCGTTGGCCTGCCGCAGACCCAGCACGTCCTGGGTCAGATCGTCGGGCGGATTGATCTGGTGGATCAGCGGCGCCGAGGCAATGACATTGGAGACAAGGATCGACCCGCCGTCGAAATCGGTGGAATCCGGATCCGAGACCGCGACCGCGCCATTGGCGTCGATCAGGCGCGGTACGCCGTTGACGTCATTCTCGTCATAGAAGACCTGGGCGTTCACCCCGTCAAGGATCGGATCGCCGCCCGAGGCGAAATCCGCCGGGTCGCCGAGAATACGGTGGAACACGCCCGTGCTGTTGCCATCGCCCGCGGAACCGGAGGTCTCTGAGGTAAAGGACACCACGAAGTTGCCGCCCGGCAGGGCAGCGATCGAGGGCTGGCTCTGCGTGCTGCTGAACTCCTGGTTCACCTGGACCGGATCGTCCAGGCGGGTGCCATCCGCGGAATACTGCTGCACGAAAACGCCTGCGCCGCTGCCGTCGGTGCTATTGTCATCACGGTAGGCGATGGCAAACCCGCCACCTTCGAGACCGGCGACATCCGGCTCATACTGGCTGCCGTCGACGGTTTCATTGACGAGGAACTGCTCGCCCACGGCATTGCCGAAGCTGTCGAGGATCTGTGCGTAGACCCCCCAGACGAAGCCCGGGCCGTCATCGCCGGTCTCGCTTCTCCAGGTGACAACATAGCCGCCGCCGTCAAGCGCTGCGATCCGCGGCGTGAGCTGGTTCGCCGCAACATCGGAATTGACGACGACCGGCCCGCCCACCTGGCTGCCATCAGAGGCGTAGCGCTGAAGCAGGATGCCCTGATCGTTCGCCGGGGCGTTGTCCACCGCCTGTTCCGTATAGACCACGGCAAGGGTGCCGTCGGACTGGACCGCGATGTCCGGCTGGATTGCGGTATTGCCGCTGATCGGCACCTCGAAGCGGCTGCCTGCGGCACCGCCTGCATCGGTGAACTCCTGACCGACGATCTGGTATTCGAAGGGGCTGGCGTCATCCCGCGCGGCGGCGACGACAAAAAAGTTGCCGCTGTCGGTCGCGGCCAGTCGCACTGAGTTCGGATTGAATATGCCGGTGGTCGCAAGGATCGCTTCGGTCCCGACCTTGACGCCATTGGCGCCAAACACTTGGATCGTGACTTCCTGATCGCTGTTGGGGCTGTTCACACCGGAGAAATCGGTCCAGGCGACCGCATATCCGCCGGTCGACAGACCCACCACATGCGCGTCGGTCTGCGCGTTGCTCGTCGTGGTGTTGACCTGGATTTCGCCGCCCACGGGCGCACCGGCGGCGTCGTAACGCTGCAGGAAGACGCCATCCTGGTTGTCGCCCGTCGCATCCTGGTTGTTCGAGGTCCAGACGATGACATAGCCGCCATCGGCCAGCGAGGCGACGGCGCTCTCGTCCTGCGCACCGGTCGTGAAGCTGTTGGTCTGCACCTCGTCGTCGACCGCGACCCCCCCGTCGGTCTCGGGCGTGATGGTCAGATCGATGGTCTCGCGTACAAAGCCGCCATCGCCGTCGGTGACCTGGACCGAGACCAGCCGCGCCGTGTTGGGATCGTCGGAGGTATTGGCGTAGCCCAGAGCCTCGATCAGCTGTTCGACACGCGCAGGAGTAGCGTTTGCGTTGAACGTCACGATGAGTTGCGCGCCGTCTGTGCCGTCACTGTCCAGTGTGCCGACGACCGTGCCACCGACAGACACATTTCCACCGGAGACCGATACCGCGCCGCCGGTCAGGAAGCTGAGCTGATCCTGTCCTTCGGCGTCCTGATCCGCGAACTGCCGCTGCACCTGATCGTTGTCGATCATGGCGACGTTCAGCTGGCCGCCGCTCAGATCCGTGCTGTCGGCATCGCCCAGGCTGACCGAGGGGGTCAGCGCCTGCGGACCCGCGTTCACGTCCGCCTCGGTGAGGGTCACACTGTCGGGTACCCCGATCAGAACCGGGTTTTCCGACGTTGGCAGAAGCGCCGGGTCGGCAAACACCTGCTGGAATATGCCGTTGCTCGATCCGTCGCCTGCCGCGCCGGATGTGGCCGACGTCCAGACGATCGTGAAACCGCCATCGGGCAGAGCCACTGCCGCTGGCTGGGATTGATTGCCAGAAAACTCTGTATTGACCTGGAATTCCCCGTCGACGCGGTTGCCATCGGCCGCGTAGACCTGCGCAAACACACCGCCGCCACTGCCGTCATTGCCGCTGTCGTCATACCAGGAGACCAGCCAGCCGCCGTTGTCGAGCGCGATGACATCGGGCTGATACTGGTTCGACACCGTCGTTTCGTTCACCCGCACCTGGCCGCCGACCGGAGCGCCCGAGCCGTCATAGCGCTGCATCTGGACCGAAGTGCCGGAGCCATCGACCGTATTGTCGTCGCGCCAGACCGCCACGAAACCGCCATCGCCAAGCGCTGCGACCTCCACCTCGTATTGCGAGCCGGCCGTCAGGGTATTGACGATGAACTCTCCCCCCGCGGGCGTGCCGTCGGCATTGAAGATGCGACCGAAGACGCCAAATCCGCTGCCGTCACCGGCGGTTCCGGAGGTCGGCGACTGCCACATGGTGACGTAGCGGTCGTCGGAGAGCACGGTGATCGAGGAGAAGTCCTGATTGCTGGACGTTTCGACATTCACCTGCACGGGGGTCGCCGAGATCTGCGTGCCGGTATTGTCGAACTCGACGACGAAGATGCCGTAGCCGCTGCCGTCGGTACTGCTCCAGTCGGTGTAGGTGACAAGGATGTTGCCGTTCGACTTTGCCGCGATATCCGGCGCATAGGCCAGAACGCCGCCCTCGACCCCGATCTCGCCGGTCACCGGCGCGCCGGTCTCGTCGAAGATCCGCAATTCGACGTCCTGCTGGCCCGAACCGTCCTCGAAGACGACCGCGAAGCCGCCGGTCGGAAGCCCGATGACGCTCGGCTCGCGCTCGTTCTGGAAGGTCTCGTCGTTGACGCGGAATTCCGCGCCGATCGGTGCTCCGTCCAGGCCGAAGAGCTGGCCGTAGACGCCAAAGGTGCCGTCCTGCACCTGATCCTGCTCGCTGCTGCGCCAGACCACGACATAACCGGTCTGATTGCCGAGACTGTCGTAGACAGCCGCGGTCGCAGGCACCTGCTGGTCGTTCGGCGCAAAGGTGTTGACCTGGTCTTCACCGCCGATCGGTACCTGCACGCGGTCGACCTCGGGGGTGATGTTCACGGTCACGACCTGCGTTCCGGACGAACCGCCATCGCCGTCAGTGATCTGCAGCGCGATATCGCGTGTCGCGTCAGGGTCGCTGCTGTTGTTGCCGTAGCCCAGTTGCGATGCCACCCGCTCCGCCAGTTCCGGGGTCGCGCTGGCATTGAAGGTGATGACCAGCGGCGCGCCGTTCTGGCCATCGCTGTCGATGGTGCCGACGGCCGTGCCGTCGACCGATACGGTCGCGCCGAGGACAGTCACCCCGTTGCCGATCACCAGACCGATATTGTCCTGCGACGTCCCCTGGCCTGCGCCCAGCTGGGCATCGAAGGCGTCACCGGAGCCGACAAGCGCATCCGCGAACAACTGTCCGCCGTCAAAGTCGGAGGAATCCGCATCCGTCAGGCTCAGCGCGCCGTCCTGGTTGAGCAATTGCAGGCCCGCGTTGACCTCGGTCTCGGTAAAGCTCACCGTGTCGTCAAAGCCCTCCAGCACCGGGCTCTGCGCCCCCGCCGCCAAGGCGGGCTGATCGAGCAATTGCTGGAATACGCCGTATTGCGACCCGTCGCCCGACGAGCCGGAGGTGAATGCCGCGAAGACAACGGCGAGTGTGCCATTGTTCAGCTCGGCTGCATCGGGCTGATACTGTGTCGAGGAGGTCTCGGAATTGACCTGATAGTACACTCCGTTCGGGCTGCCGTCGGGATTGAAATCCTGTCCGAAGACACCCCAGCCACTGCCGTCCAGCCCGCTGCTGTCCGCCCAGATGACCGAGAAGCTGCCATCGGCCCGGCCCACCACCACCGGGTCTTCCTGATGTCCGCCGGCTGCGATGTTGACGATGAACTCGCCGCCCTGCGGCACACCGTCGATGTCGTAGATCTGGGCTGCGATGTCATTGCCGCTGACACCGGGCACTTCCCACACGACGACGAAGCCGCCGTTGGGCAGGGTCGCGCTGGCGGCCAGCGCGCCGACATCGGGTTTTTCCTGATTGCCCGCCGTGGTGGTGTTGACGCGCAGCTCCCCGGCACCGGACGTCGTGCCATCGATGGAGACGAGGTTGCCCGTCGTGCCATCGATGCGCTGCATGTAGACGCCATACCCATTGCCGTCGTTGCCGTTGCGATCTTCCCAGACCACGAGAACATCGCCATCGGGCAGTTCGGTGACCCGCGGACGCAGCTGCTGGCCGAGGGTCGTCGAATTGACCTGGAACTCGCCGCCTGACGGTGTGCCATCGGCAGCGTGGACCCGGGCGAATATGCCCTCGTTGCTGCCGTCACCGGCGCTGCCCGAGGTTGTCGAGGACCAGACCGTCAGGAAACCGCCGTTATCCAGGGCCACGACCTGGGCAGAATTCTGAGTGCTCGAGATTTCCTCGTTGACCTGGAAGCTGCTGCCCTGGGCGGCGCCGGAATTGTCGAACACCTGGCCATAGACCCCCTGGCCCGACCCGTCGCGCCCGTTGGATTCGGTCCAGAGCACCACGAAGGTCCCGTTGGGCAGCGCCGAGACACGCGGCTGGAACTGATCGCCCGACGAGATGTCGTTGGCCTGGAACTCGACCCCGATCGGATCACCGCTTTCGGAGAAGACCTGCCCGAAGATGCCGCGCTGGAACGATCCAGGAACATCCTGGGTCTCCGATGTCCAGACGACGACGTAGGTGCCGTCGCTCAGGGCCGCCACCCGCGGGCTCTGCTGATCGTTCAAGGTGAAGGTGTTGACCTGTTCGTCCATGGTGTCGGGCAGGATGCCGCCGTCGTCCACGATCGGCAGGGTGGCCTGCACCAAAGGCGCGGAGGAGCCATTGGAAACGGTCAGGCGCAACAGCGGATTGATGAAGCCCGCCCCGGTGCTGAGGCCGACCGTCATCGCCTCGGCCAGCGCCTCGACGCCTTCTGCGGTGGCCGCTGCATTCAGATTGATGCGCAGCGCGGACCCGCCGGCACCGGTTTCCGAGGCATCGACCGTACCGATGGCCGTTCCCTCATAGGTGACGGTGGTGCCGTCAAAGCCGATCTGACCGGAGCCTGTCCCCGCATCGTCGACCGAAAGCTCCAGGCCCTGCATGAAGGTGGTCACGTTCTGCATCTGGACAAAGCCACCGTCGAAGCCGGTCCCGGCAAAGTCGTCGATGTCGATATCGGAGTCGATCCGTTGCGGCGCGGCCAGCAAGGCGGCCTCGGAGACCGGGTCGAACCCGGCGCCTTGTTCATTTTCCCAGCGACCGAAATCGGTGATCTGAATGCCGGTGTTCGAGATCGCACCGGGCCCGACCAGATCGATATAGACGGAATCCGGCTCTGTCTGCCCACCGTCGCCATCGGTGATGACCACGCCGACGGATTTGTCGTCGAATTGGACATTGGCGGCGGTCCCCGACGAGCCATAGCTGGCCTGTTCGAGGATCGCCTTGACGTCGGCCGCGGTGGCATCGGCGTTGAAGGTGATGGTCAGACCGGCGCCATTCGCACCGTCGAGCGTTGCGTCGATCGTGCCGACGGCGGTGCCGTTGACGCTGATCGTGCTGCCGGCCAGGGTGACATCACCGCCTGCCATGATGCTCAGTTGATCGGTCGGATCCACGTTGCCGCTGGTGTAGTACAGCTCGAGCGTGCCGCCATCGAAATCGGCACTGGTGCTGTCCGAAAAGGCAACCGCCTCATCCAGCCGGATGGTGTTGCCGCCGGTGATGTCATCGGCGCGCGCCTGAATGAAGCGGTTGAAATCGCTCAGTTCGGGCGAGATGTCCGCTCCCGGCGCGGCGGTGAATTCCCGCAGGAAGATACCGTCGCCCGACCCGTCGCCGGCCGAGGACGACGTGGTCGAGGTATAGGCGACGAGGATATCGCCATTGGCCCGTCCGACCAGCGCGCTGTCTTCCTGGCTCGAACTTGTCTCCTGGTTGACGAGCACCTCCTGGTCGGTCTTGACGCCATTCGCGTCGAAGGTTGCCAGGATGACGCCAAAGGAACTGCCGTCGGCCACATCGGAGGTGAAACTGATCGCAAAGCCGCCATTGGCCGTCGCGGTCAGGTCGAAATCGAACTGGCTGTTCAGCGTCTCGGTGTTCAGGCGGAATTCGCCGCCTTGCGCCGTGCCGGTCGCGTCATAGAGTTGCGCGAAGATGCCCTGGGTGCTGCCGTCAAGATCGCTGTCTTCCCAGACGACAACGAACCCGCCACCGGTCAGGCCGACGACCTGGCCCGCCGACTGGCTGTTTGCCGTGGTGGTATTCACAAGCACATCAGGTCCGGTCGGCACACCGGCGGCATCATAGACCCGCATGAACACGCCGTTGGAATCGCCGTCGCCCTCGCCGCCACTTGTCGGCGCGGTGAAGACCACCACATGTCCGGCCGTATTGGTGCCGTCGGTGAAGAAGGCCACCTCGCTCTGGCTCTGGTTGCTGGACGTATTGGCAGTGTTGACCACCTGTTCGGTGCCCACCGGCGTACCGGTGGCGTCAAAGCGCTGGCTGAGGATCGCGTCACTCGATCCGTCGCCGCTGTCGGATGTGTAGGTGATGACATAGCTGCCATCGGCGGCCACGGCGATGGCAGGATCGAACTGGGTGCCGGTTACCGTGGTGTTGACGATGACCTCGCCGCCCACCGCCGCCCCGGTGGCATCGAACTTCTGTGCGATGATGCCGAAATCGTTATCGGCGCCGTTGTCCTGATTCTGGCCTTCCCAGACGATGATGAACCCGCCATCGGGGGTCGCCGCCATTTCCGGGTCTCGCTGCGTGGCGGCGGTCGTGGTGTTGGCCAGCCGTTCGGGGCCCGTCGGCACGCCGCCGGCATCGTACATCTGGAAATAGATGCCTTCGGAGAAGCCATTCGCGTCATCCTGGATGCTCGAGCGCCAGACAACGACAAATCCGCCGCCGGAGAGCTCGACGATGTCCGGATCGATCTGGTGATCCTGCGTGTGGGCGTTGACCCTGCGTTCGTCCTGCGCGGTCAACAGGCTGTCGCTCTCGGGCGAGATTGTCAGGGCGATGAATTGCGTCGGCGCGCTGAGGCCGTCGCCGTCGGTCAGCTCGATCCGCACGGTCCGGTCGGTCATCGGCGCATCGGAAGGGGTCGAATACCCCACCGCGCTGACCACTGCCTCGACATCCTCGACCGAGGCGGAAGCATTGAACACGACCTCCAGCGCCGCGCCGCCCGTGCCGTCTTGGGCGATGGTTCCGATCACGGTGCCGTCGACCGAGACCGCGGTGCCGGACACCTGCACATCGCCGTTGCCGATATCGCCGCTGATCAGGCCGAACACATCCTGGGCCTGACTGTCGTCACCCACCTGTTGCTCCGGCATGTTCTCGGTCAGATCGACCGCGACCAGCAACACCCCGCCGTCAAACCCGCCTGCCCCGGTGTCCCCCACCGCAATCGTCTGGTTGAGATCGAGCGACACAAGACCAAGATTGGCATCCGCCTCGTTAATAGTCCGGTTCAGATCGGCCCCCTGCACCACAGGCCCCTGCCCCAGATTGAAGTCCGCCGGATCGCCGAATATCTGCTGGAACACGCCGTTGCTGCTGCCATCACCCGCGGTGCCGCTGGTGACCGAGGTGAAGCTGACAACGTAGTTGCCCCCTGGCAGCGCGGTGATTGCCGGTTGCGTCTGATTGCCGCTGGTTTCGGTGTTCACGAGGGTTTGGCTGTCGAGCCGCGCCCCGCTGGCGTCATAGGCCTGGATGTGAACGGAATCGGAACTGCCATCGGCATTCCAGTTGTCGCGGAAGGCGATGACAAAGCTGCCATCCGAAGCCACCGCAACCTGCGGTTCGCTCTGGGTGTTGGTAATAATCTCGTTGACGACGAAGGGCCCGTCGATCGGCGTGGCCGTATTGTCGAACCGCTGCGCGACGATGGACTGCCCGCTGCCGTCCTGGGCGGCATCGTCTTCCCAGACGATGATGAAACCGCCGCCGGGCACGGCCGCGATGGCCGGGTTGTTCTGGGCATTGGTGGCTAGGGTGTTGACCTGGAATTCGCCAACCGAAGGCGTGCCATCGGCATTGAAGATCGCCGCAAAGATGCCATCGCTGCTGCCGTCACCCGCCGTGCCCGAAGTCTGCGAAGTCCAGGTCACCGCGATCCGGCCATCCGCCATCAGTGCAATGTCCGGCTGGTACTGGGCGCCAGAGGTTTCGGTATTGACCTGCACCTCGGTCGCGACCGGTGCCCCGTCCGACGCAAAGATCGACAGGAACACGCCATTGCTCGACCCGTCGCCTGTGCTCGAAACCCACACCGCGGCAAATCCACCGCCCGGCAGGCCGACGACTTCGGGGTCGTTTTGAGTGCTGCTTGTGTTGGTGTTCACCAGCACTTCCGTTGCGACCGGCGCACCAGTGGAATCAAAGGTGGAATAGAAAACACCGCTGGAGTCTCCGGGCCCGTTGCCGGCCCAGGCCACGATCCAGCCGCCGGTCGAGAGCGCGGCGACGGAAGGGTCGCTCTGGCTCCCGTTGGTTGTGCCGGACACCTGGAATTCGGTCCCGAAGGCATTCCCGCCGGCATCGTAGCGTTGCCCGAAGATGCCCAGACCGCTGCCGTCCTGTCCGTTCGAATGCCAGACCACGACCCAGCCGCCATCGTCCAACGTGGTGTTGGCGCTTGAACTCTGGTCACCCGTGGTGAAATCGTTGACCAGCGTTTCAGGCCCGACCTTTTCCAGCGCTCCGGCTTCGGCCTCTTCGGTCACCTGCAGCTGGAACACAAAGGGCGCGGTCACCCCGCCGTCGCCATCCGTGATGGTGAGCGAATAGCTGCGGGTGTCGCGCGGATCGTCCGACGGGTTCGTGTAGCTCAGGGCCCCGAGCAGCGTTTCCACCCGCTCGAGCGTCGCGCCGGGCAGGAAATCGAGGACAAGATCGTCGCCGCCCTGGCCGTCCGACACGATGCTGGCCACCGCCACCCCGTCGACCGACAGGGTATTGCCCGCCTGCGAAACCGACCCGCCGGTGGCAAAGGAAAGGTTGTCCTGCATGCCGTTGTCGGGGGCATTGAACTGCGCCTGAAGCGGCTCTTCGACGAACCGCTGGATGCGCAGCTCGCCCCCGTCGAGATCGGCGCTGTCCGCGTCGGTCAGATGGGCCGCCCCGGCGGGGAACAGAAGCGCGTTGCCGGCGTTCGCCTCGGCCTCGCCCAGGGTCACCACGGACGCCAGCCCCTGCAGCTGCGGCGGGGCCGAGGCGCTGATCTCTGTTGGATCGCCGAAAATCTGCTGAAAGACACCGTCGCCGCTGCCGTCACCGGCACTGCCGCTGGTCTGCGAGGTCCATTGCACCACGTAGTTGCCATCGGGAAGCGCGGCCATAACGGCATTGTCCTGCGCGCCCGAGGTTTCGCTGTTGACCAGCGTATCGCTGTCGACCCGCGTGCCGTCGGCATCGAACACCACGGTGAAGACGTCCTGACCGGAGCCGACCGGCGTATCCTCGTTCCAGGAGATGACAAACCCGCCAGTATCGAGCGCAATGATATCGGGGTTGTAGCTGTTGCCTGCGACGTATTCGTTGACGCGCACCTCGCCGCCAATGGGCGTGCCGGTGCTGTCGTAGCGCTGGTAGTAAATACCGTAGGTATTGGTGCTGTCCTGGGAGTAGGAACTCCAGGTGACGACAAAGTCGCCATTGTCCAGTGTCGCGACGGCAGGCTGATACTGCTGGCTGTTCGTAAAGGTGTTGACCTGGAACTCACCACCTTCGGGCAGGCCGTTCGCGCCGAAAATGCGCGCCGAGATGGCGCTGGACGACCCGTCACCGTTGGCCACGTCACCCTCGGTCCACACCACGACGAACCGACCCGAATCGAGTGCCGAGATGGCGCCGTCGGACTGATTGCCGATGGTCTGTCCGTTGACCAGGAATTCGCCTCCCACAGTGGCGCCGGCGGCGTTGAAAAGCTGGCCCTTCACGGCGTTCGAACTGCCATCGCCCCCGGTGAAGTCGTTGGTGGTCCATGTGACGACATAGCCGCCGTTCGACAGGCCCACGACATCGGCATCGGATTGGGTGTTTGTGGTATTGGTCGGAACGACCTGTTCCGTGACGGTGCGGTTTCCGCTTGCGTCATAGCGATCCAGCTTGATCGTCGTGCCATTGTCGTCGCGCCAGACAATCACCCAGCCGCCGTCGCTCAGCCCGGCCACCTCCGGCTCGAACTGCGTCGCCGAGACCGTGGTGTTGACCTGGAATTCGCCACCGACAGGCACGCCGTCCGCATTGTAGCGCTGTGCAAAGATCCCGCCGTCGTTGTCGCCGGTATTGTCCTGATTGATCGATTCCCAGACGGAAATATAGCCGCCATCGGTCAGCGCCGCGATCGCGCTGTCGTTCTGATTGCCGGTCGGAAAGGTGTTGACCTGCACTTCGCCGCGCACCGCGCCGTCACGGTCAGCCTCCGGCGTGATGTCGATGACAATCCTGGCGGGCTCGATCGCGCCGCCGTCACCATCCTCGAGCGCGAGGCCCAGAGTGGTCTGGTCACGCGGGTCGTCCGACAGGTTCTGATAGGTGAGATTCTCGATCAGCACCTCAATCAGGGCCACGGTCGCATCCGCGTTGAAGGTGATCTCGAGCGGCGCGCCTCCGGTGCCGTCGCTGGCGATGGTGCCGATGTTCGTGCCGTTCACGGACACATCCGATCCGCTGACGGCCACCGCGCCCGAGGTATCCAGCCCAAGCTGATCCTGGGCATTGGCATCCTGTGGCAGGTAGTTATCCTCGAATTCCGACCGTCCAATCACCGAAAGCTGCAGTCTGCCGCCATCGAAATCGGCGGAATCCGAGTCCGACAGGGCCACCGCGCCGTCGGCATCGATCCGCTGGGGTGCGGCATTCACCGTGTTCTCGTCGAAGCTGTGTGTTGCGCTGAGCGCGCTGAGCTCAGGGTTGGCACTGGTCTTGCTGAAGGTCGACGGATCGCCCAGCAGGCGCCCGAAGATACCCGCACCGCTGCCATCGCCAGCCGTGCCGGAGGTGTCCGACTGCCAGACGGCAAAGATATTGCCCGTGGACAGACCGATCAGATCGGACAGCGTCTGATTGCCCGAGATCTCCTGATTGACGATCTGTTCGCCGGTGGTCGGAACGCCGCCTGCATCGAAGCTGCGTGTCGCAATGCCGTAGCTGGAGCCATCCCCCGATCCTCCGGAGGTAAATGCCGACCAGCTGACCGCGAATCCGCCATCGGCGGTGGCCGTCACCGCCGGCTGGTGCTGCGTGCTCGAAAATTCGACATTGACCTGCTGTTCTGCGCCCACAGCCGTGCCGTTGCCCTCGAAGACTTGCGCGAAGACGCCCTGAGCCGACCCATCGGCGCCGCCTTGATCCGTCCAAACCACGACAAACCGACCGCCATTCAGGCCGGCGACAACCGGTTCGCTCTGGGTGCTCGCTACTGTGGTATTTGCCACGAACTCAGCGCCGACAGATGTGCCGAAGGCGTCGTAGACCTGTGCATGGATGTCGCCGGAATTCTCCCAGGCGATCACGAACCCCCCGGCGGCCAGACCATTGGGATCCGCGCTGGCCGCGATCGTCGAAGTCGTGGGGGCCGTTTGTTGCGAACTCGAATCCCCGCCGGTGGTGTTCACCGTAAAGACCCCGCCGGTTGGCGCGCCCGTTCCGTCATAGATCCGGGCCCGGATATCCTCGACGTAGAAGTTGCTGCCATTGTAGTCGTCGTGCCATGTCACCACATAGCCGCCGCCCGGAAGCCCGGTCACATCCGGGTCGATCTGACTGCTCGTCTGGATGTCGCTTGTCAATTGCGCCGGGCCGATCGGAGCTGCATTGGCATCGAACGCCTGCACGTACACCCCGTTGCTGCTGGTATCAGGCCCCTCATAGGCAATGACGAACCCGCCCCCGTCGAGCGCGGCGATGCTCGGATCGAACTGGTTGCCTGCGCCGGTCGTGCTGACCACGAATTCGTTGCCGGTGGGGGTGCCCTCAGCACTGAACAATTGCGCGATCACCGCAAGGCCGCTGCCGTCCTGCGCGTCTGACACCCAGACGGCGAGTATCCTTCCGTCCGCCAACTCCGTCACTTTCGGCGTGGACTGATTGCCTGCAATATATGTGTTCAGTCGTTGTTCGGGCAGGAGCGGCGAATTCATGGCTAAACCTCAAATCTCTGGACCTGAAAAACAGTCGTGGACTCTAAAGAGGGAGAGCTCGCGCAGATACGTCTTTAATTATTCCGTGCCGAAAGCCGACCAAAAAAAGGGTCATAAAACCCGAATAAGAAATTACTGCAGCTTAAAGGCAATGCACCTCAACGAACCGATCCCTTGGGAGTGAAATTCAGGATCAGGGTACCTCTCCGGCCCGGTCAGTCAAGAAAAGAGTATCTTCCCGGCAACATTTTCGATTTTTCCGAGCTGGCGTCCTTGCGCATCCGGGACCGCTTGGCGGGAGGCGCCACCAGGCTGAACAACGTATGGGCGGCCGCCCTGCTCGGCCGCCATGCCCGGCCACCGGTGCAGAAGGACGCCATCCTCGCCAGCGACATTCTCGCCATGGCGGACTGCCTGCCGCTTGACCTGCACGGGCTGCGCGATCGGACGATCCTGCGTCTGGGCCATGTCTCGGCCGGGATGACCCGCCGCGACCAGCGGCGGCGCGACCGGTTTCGGGTAACCTGACCAAGGCGGCGGGGCTGCAGGGCGCGACAGAGGCAGCATCGCGCGCTCCAATGTCTGGTCCGCCCCCAGCTCCACGATACCTAACCTGTTGTTGAACATAGACTATCACACTTCAGAAGGCTGTGAAATCGGAGCTCATATGGGATATCCGGGGGTTCGGTGATCCTCAGGGCTCTTCGTTCGTTCCGCCAGCCGAGCAATGTTGGCCCGGCGGGTGTTGGGAGAAGAAGAAACCGTGCGCAGAATGCGGCGAGATGGCGGAAAATCTAATTTAAGTCATTGCCTTGCACTATTGGCTTCTGGCTCTCGTGGTAAGCGGGAAGCGGTTTTATTAGATTGGAACAGAACGATTCAAACTCACCTTTCTCCATTCTGGCGGGCGGCCCATGTCCTGACCATCAGAACTGGAGATACCGCATGACCAAGACCCTCACCGCTCGCCCCGTTTTCGACATCAGCGCCTCGGCTGCGGCAGTCTGCCTGCAGCGTCTCGAGGCGCTCTGTCCGCTTGATGCGTTTGACACCATCATCGATCCCGCCGCAGGAGCGGGCACGCTGTCGACCAGCCTGCGCAACCGGATCGCCATGGATTTGGCTCCGCGCCCGGCAGGCCTGTGCCGCGCGAATTTCGAAGCCAGGATGTCCGATTGGAACTTCGGGCGTGCTCTGGTGATTGAAAGCGCCGAGCCCGGCAGGAAGGGCGCGTCTGCCGTGGCGCTGTTCAACGCCGCTGCCCGCAACGCCGACACGATCGCACTCCTGCTGCCGCGCAGCGTTCGGAAGCCGAGCCAGCAGAACCGGCTTGATCCGAGGTTTCACCTGATCCACGACGAGGACATCCCCGGCCTGATCACCGATCCGGATGGCAAGGCGCGCAACGCGACCTGCGCCTTCCAGATCTGGCAACGCCGGGCCACACCTCGGCCGAGGATCGTTGAAGCGAAGTCGCATCCTGACTTTATCTTCAGCGGCCGCTCGGATGCCGATCTTGCAGTGCAACGCGTCGGCGCGAATGCCGGGCGGGTCAAGTCGGTCGCTGAGGCGGGCAGTGCCAGCTCGCATTATTTCCTGAAGGCCGCCGAAGGTCACGCGGATGAGCTCCGCCTCCGACTGGCCGCCATCGACTTCGATCTCCTGCGCAGCCGTATGGCTGGCATTCCGTCGATCTCCAAGGGAGAGCTCGTCACGCTCTACGAGGCCACTCGCGTGGCGGCCGGTGAGGCCCCGGCCATCATCGAGGACCTCCCCGCACACCCGCGCCTGGCCGAGACCCAGCCCGCCATGTCAGATTTGCCCTCTCCCGAGATGCGGCTCTTCGTGCAGTTCGTCGATGAGGAGGCCGATTGGGATTGCAAGACCAAAGCGGCTGGACCGCTTCGTCGCGACGAGTTTCTGGTCCGGTTCCCGGACTGAGCCCGTTCTGAAGGGCGATCTCCTGAAGGCTCTCAAGCGGTGGTTCGGAAGCGATGTTGCGCGAGGCCGATGGCCGTGAAGAGCCTTGCTTGCCCTGCTCCTCGTGGCGCCAATCTTGACGACCGCACAGAGGAGCAGTCGCTCGCGTGGCCCGTGTGCCGGCGATCTCCTTGGTCCATAGGCTGCCATGCCTTCTGCCGCGATCTGCATGTCCAGCGCAATCAGTTCGCAAAGTCTGCGTCACAGGGTGCAGACCCAAGAGGTAGCCTCATGGCCTGCGCGTGGCCTGGACGCAGAGACCTCAGGAAAACTCTGAGTCCAGGAACCTCGCTCGGATTCGGGCTTCGGTTTGACCCAGGACCTCGGCGAGTGCCTCCGAAAGACGGCAGATCTCGGGGGACATGTGGCCCGGCAGGATCGAGCTCGGCAAAGTGGCCTGCTTCCGGGCGATCCAGATCATGCACGTGCTCGAGATGCAGCAGATCGCAGAGCTGGTGCATCTCAGATTTCATGCGACGCGTCGGCACCGGCTGCGTCGCCGCCACGTCGAGCAACTTCTGGACCCGGCGAAGCCAGGGCCGGCCACCGAGCAGAAGCGCCGCATTCTGCAGGCTTTCCGCCTCCGTGACGAGGAAGTGAAGCAGGGGTTTCATTGGGGAGATGGGACAATCGAACATGGTCGACCTCCTGGTTTAAGCTCGGGCGGGAGTGCCCAAGCGACAAGACCGCGCCGACCTTCTTGCGGCGCGCAGCTGAGTTTGAATGCGGGCAGGTCGACAGGCCTCGTCTGGGACCTTTTCGGTTTTTGTCTCGAGGGTCATTCTCTCTGCCTCTGTGCCGTCGCGCCTTGAAGACGGCACAGAGGCAGAGGGAATGAACTCCCCGGCACGGGCGCGTGGTCGGCGTCAGCGCGTTGAGGGCAGGTTACCAGTTCGCCGCGTTTAGGATGCCGAGGCCGGATGGAAACAGGCGCAGTCGGTGTTTCCTGATCCCGCCACTCTGACAATCGGCGGCGGAATAGCCGCGACCGGACGGGGCGCAGAGGTGTTGGCCGCCCGTCCGAATGACGTTGCGTAAGCGATCTGGAGTCTAAGAAAATCCGGCGACCCAGAGGCAATTTCCCTCAGGCGGAACCCAAATTTCAAATTCCAGCTGCAAGACATGCCTCTCCGTCGGGGTTCCGAACCAGATTTCTGAAGTTTTTCGAGCTCTCCCGGATCGGCGCGGCCTGCAGCCCGGGCAGCAACGCTTGCCAATGTGGCGGCCAGTTCCGTGCCTCGGTCGCCGAAGCCCCCTGCCCTCTCGGGCTCCGGCCGGGCGCTGCCGCGTGGCGAGACCGTTCGCGGTAATACGCCCGGCGCAGCGCACGCCCCTCGGCCAGGCAGACCGAGGGCGTGTGCAGGTCCAGGACACGAAGCAGCAGGCCCAGCGTCGACTCGCTGCCGCAGGCCATGAGGAAGCTTTCCCGGGACGGGGCCGAGACATGCTCTCCCCGCACCTCCATGGCCTCGAAGAACCGCGCAACCACGGCCAGGGCACCGGCCGGCAACTTAGCGCGATGCTGCATCAACCGGTCTCGCGTTTCTCTCGGAACCTCGGCCAAGCGGGCGCGGGCAATTTCGGCCTTCATTTCAAATGTCTCCTCTTGAGGTTCTTGAACAGATCCGGGTGCGCCGCGAGCAGGGCCGCACGCGCCTCCCTTGCCGCCGACTGACCGTCATCGCGGCCGTAGTGCGTCCGCACCGTATCTTCCCTGTTGCCAAGGACGCTCGAGACGAAGGCGTAGTCTCCGGGTCGCAGCGCGAGGATGAGCAAAGCCACCACGTGCCGCATCCGGTGCGGCGTCTCGTGAACACCGAGGTGCTCCGAAGCGTCCCGCCACAGCTCCAGAAAGGCGCTGTCGGAATAGCACCCGCGGGGCAAAGTGACCGGAACGCCGACGTCCCGCTTTGGCAGGGCCTTCGCTGGAAACAGGTAGACATTGCCGGGATCGAGCCCTTGCAGCTCGATCATCCGCGGTCGCCAATGCGCGATCCATTCCCGCAGGAGCGCCGCGTCGCCGCCCAAGACATCCACCGTGACCCAGGCCCGGTTCTTGATCTCCCAAGGCGCGAAGCGGAACGTGTAGTGGTCCTCCCCCGGTGCCATGCGCAGCAGGTTGGCATGGGCCTCGCCCTGCGTGGCGATCCGCACCTGGCGCAGACACTTGGTCCGAATCGGCCGCGACATTTGCAGACAATAGGCCACCGCACCGGCAAAGAGCCGCAGCGCGCTGACCTCCCATCGGTCGCCTTCGCGGCACGGGCCGCGTCGAGGCGCCCGCGGGCGATCTCGGCAATGCGCTGCGGTGCATTCGTCCAGAGGGTCGCGAGCATCGGGCTCTGCCGCAGCTTGGCCGAAATCCGGTCAACCTCCATCTGCAGGTTTCCCTCGGGTCCGGAATGCTGATGTTTCTTGCGGGGAACGTCATAGTGCCGGGTCTTCAACAGCTTGAGGATGGCCACGGCCCTGGCATCCTCGAGTGTCAATCGGCATGCAATTTTGACCCCCTATCGGCGTCCAAAAATGACCCCCTGTTTGGCGCACGTGTAGCTGGCC
>NZ_JBLXEC010000020.1:0-85319 GCF_048263515.1 Marinovum sp.
CACGCTGAACTGCCGGTGGCAAGCGGCGCATTTGAAACGCCGCCTGGTCGTCAGATCGTAAACATCGACGCAGCCACAGATCGGACAGATCGGTTCGCCACCCGTCTCAGGCCAACGCAGCCGGCAGAACCTACGGTAGGCCGCCTCTTCGCCCTCGGTGAAGATAGTTTTGAGAGACAAGGTCCGCGCCGCCGCTGAAAGCAGAAAGTGCTGAGCCATCCGAGCCTCCGGAGAAAAGAATGTTCACACTATGTTCTCATATGCGCGCTTCGTCAACCTCTTGGTGCATTTGCTACCTAAGACCGCAAGAGCTCGTCGCGCAGGCTCCCGTTGAAGCTCTCGATGAAGGCGTTCTGCTGGGGCTTGCCGGGATCGATGTAGTGCCAGGACACCTCGTTCTCATCGGCCCATTTCAGGACAGCCCGGCTGGTGAACTCTGTCCCGTAGCACGACGGGAAGCAGCGCTGCCGAGAGGTTATAGCCACGCGCGGAGAGGTTATAGCCACGCGCGGAGCCCTCCTATCGCGCAGCGGGTGGCCATAACCGGGTCTCGGACCACACAAGACGACATCCACGTCTCGGGCAAGCTGGCGATTGTTTGATAGAGGTAGGCCCGCCGCAAGGCGATCAGGTCATTAGATAGAGATCACGATCGTTGCCTCTTCGAGCCCGCTCTCGGCCAGGTAGAAGCGCCCTGCTTTCGGACCGGTCGGTCTCGACCTCCGGGCGCGGGCGCGCTCGATCTATGCAGAGCGTCATGTGTGCCGCCGTGAGCTACGGCATACACTTGGTTGAGGAAACCAAAGGCCTGCTCAATTCAGACTCCTGCCATGACTTCGCTGATCGGTTTCGTTTCCTGAAACCATCTAGCGGGCAGGTTTTCTTCGTCGCTGATCTGGCCCGCACAACGCAGGATCGGCAGGGTCCTTCGGATGTCTTCCGCGACCTCGGTCCAGATCCAGCGGCTCGCCTCCATGTCGATCTCTCTGGAATCGATCACGCTGTGCCGGGTCTCGGAGACAATGCGCCCCGGCCTCGACAGTGCCCCGATCTGATTGAACGGGAGCAGAAACGAGATCGCATGAGTGTCATCCCCATGGCCGAGCTCGAAGACGCCGAATTCGCCGCGGCGGGCAGAGCGCGTGATCTCCCGGCGGGTGCCGACCACCTGCCAGATATCCCGGACCGGCTGGTTGCACAGAAGGTCCTCGAAGCCTTCGACATCATAGGCGAATGCCTCGAGCGGGCCGGCGGTTTCAAGGCCGGCGGGATCAATGCCCCAGACAAACCGTTCGGCAATCCCGGAGGACTGTCGAGAGACGGCGTCGGGCTGCGACAGGTCTGCGCCGGTGCGCGGCAACTCCGCCGGCGCCCGAGTTGCTGCCGACGTAGCAGGGTCCGAAGGGGGGTTTGCAGGTGCAGGGGCCTCGCGGGGCGTGGTGCCGTCGACCCCCGGCGTCTCGGCATCCGCGGCGCTCGCAAGGACCTCCGTTTGGGCGGCGAGGGCGGCCTCGTAGAGCTCGACGATCTCGGCCATGTTGATCGAGCCACCGCCCACGCCATTGGCGGCGGCGCCCGGCAGATCGAGGGTCTCGAACCGGCGCAGGAGGTCTTCGCGGTCGCAGCCCACCGCCCGCAGGAAGATGTTGGACTGGGCACTCCAAGGGGTGCCGAGAGGCTTGAGCTGACCGGCGTGGGCACCGATCCGGCGGATCACCAGGTCAGCCTCGGCCTGGGTGCAGCGCTGGAAATGCGGGTGACAGGTGCGGAGCTTGTGCAGCGGGCGGGTGGGGGTGCCGCGCTCCCAGACCTGCAGCACGCAGGGCACGTCCACCGTCTTGCCGACATGATTGAACGCCCGCGGCGGAATATCCTGCTGGTGCACCAGGTGCAGATTCCGGGCGACGCGGTTCTGATGGCTCTTCTTCTTGAAGGACGCCGGCAGGATGAAGGCCACCACCTCGACGAAGCCTGCGGCGTGGTTGAGGAATTTCAGGGCCGCGCTCTTGGAGAAAGGCGGGTTGCCGATGACCAGGCAGCGGCCGATGGGGGCTTCGGGCGCCCAGGCCAGGAAATCGCCGGTCCGGATCCCCGGCGCCTTGGGATCGAGATCGAGGGCGATGCAAGCGTTGCCGAGTTGATTGGAAAACGCGCCCGTGCCGGCGGAAGGTTCGATGATGGTGTCAAAGGGCTGCCCGGCATAGAGCGCTCTCACCAGATCGATGCACTCCCGCGCGACGCCGGGGTCGGTGTAGTACTGAGCCAGGGTTTTTGCGGTGGCGGCGGCGGTTGGGGTCTTGGTCGTCATGGGGCGTGGTCCTCGTTGCTTGTGGCGAGGAAGTGTTGTCGACGCGAAATTTCAGAAAAATTGCGGTTTAAAACCCCCGCTCCAAAGCGCCATCGATTGCCCGTGAGGGCAATCTAAGGCGCTGATATACATCGGTATTTATGGTGGGTGCGCGCGAGAAATTTTTTTGAGACCGGGGCTCTTCTTCGTTCTTGGAACTTTCGGGAAGTGCTGCCGTCGTCGGGGTGCTCAGCGCGGCGCAGACCGAGCAGGAGGTGTTCGGTGAGGATCACCGTGGCACCGGCATTGGCCGCCAAGATGAAGGCGCGTTGCGCCCGATACCGGCTGCTCTCCCTCGACGCGCGATATCGGGCGGCGCAGCCCATGGGATTTCAGAACGGGCTTTCAGACCGGGCGTTCAGCTGGCGTCGCCGAGGACGTCCGGCTCCGGCGCAGGCAGGTTTCGTCCCTTCCTCGGACCTTTTTCGTCCGGGTGTCTTTGGCGGCACCCGGACGAAAAAGGCTCGAGAGGGAGCTGTCACACAAGGGTGAGTTTCAATCTCAAGAAGGAGGCCACCATGCCCAAATCTGTCAATTCCAACACATCCACCGTCGGCGACCTAGTCGCGTGCAAGTTTCCGTTTGCCGAAGGCGCGCACAAGACGCGGATCTGCGCGGTTGTCGCGGTTTGCCCTGAAACCGACGAGGTCGTGCTGGCCTATGGCACCGGCAATCTGCGGTTCAAGGCAGATGTGACCCATGCCCTGACGGTGTTTCGGGAGGCCGATTGTCAGGCCGCCGGTCTGCACAAGCCGACCCGGTTCCAGGTGGATCGCCGCATCCGCCTGTCCGGAAACGACCCCCGCTTTCGCGTGCACCGCACCAAGGGCACGGCCAAGGTCGGTCAGCTGAACCCTGCAATGACAGCTCGGCTGAGGGAGATCTATCGCCGGATGCCGCCCGTCTGCGCCGCGAAAGAACGGCAGGGGATCCATCCCACCGGCCCGGTGCCGCGGCGCCGTCCCGGATTTTTCGGCCGGCCTCGTGTCGTGGTGCGGGCCCTCGCATCGGCTCCTCCGCATCGGCCCTCTGAGGCCTGATCTGCAGGCTCAGGCTCTGCCTGCCGCCCCGTTCTCCATGGCCCTTGGCCAGATATTCTCTTGTCCAGGCCTGTGAAGGCCGGGGCGAACCACCAGAAAACCGGCGCAGTCTGCGCGGTTACAGACAGGAATTGAACATGCCCACTCCGATCTCGAACAACGACCTGCTCTGCAACACCCAGACCCAGGGGCGGCGTTTTGCCCGCGTCTGGGAACAGGCTGGCCCTGACCTCACCGGGGCGCTGACGCTGCAGGGACGGGCTGCCCTTGCCCGCCTGCGGGAGGGGGACTGCCTGCGGGCGGAGGATGCCGAGGGGCTGCGCCTCATCGGCCACATCATCATCGACACGCACGACCGGCTGGCGGCGCAGCTGGAGAATGCGGCGCACGGAGAGGGGAGCCTCAAGAGCAAGAAGTGCCTCATCGAGGTTCTGATGCTGTCCTTTCTGGCCTTCATCGAGCGTCGCCAGGAGGCTCTCGACCGAGGGGGGAACTCGACAGAGCGCTGTCCCCAAGGCTGATGGCACCCCGGGCGCCCGACCGGCGCCCGGGACCTTGTCGCCTGCAGGTTCTGCCATTTGTTGGTCTCGGCGCCCGGGATCTGGGCCAGCTCCCGCACTGGGCGGTGGCTCGTCTTGCATGAAAGGATATACCTTGGGGGCGAAATGGCAGACCTCGCGTGCCGGGTTTTTCAGCGCTTCCTGTTTCAAAGTATGCTGGATGCAGTGTAGATGAGGCCTCGCGCATGGTGATGATCATCAGAAACCTTCCACCCCCTGTCGTTCCGGGCAGAACAGGGGCGGGCAAATGACACTCGTCGAGACCATCGTGTCGATTACATCGGTCATCGCCAGTGTGTTGGCGATCCTTTACATGCGCCACATCGCCCGGCACGCGGGCCGCGACCGGCCGCACGACCCGGAGCGCCTTCGTCGCTTCATCGAGACCGCACCCTACGAAGATGATCTGCGGGTATTCGCGACAGCGGTTCTGGGGTCGAAGGAGGCGGCGCAGGCATGGATGGTCAGACCGGCGCCGCATCTCGACGGCCACCGGCCGATCGATCTTGTTGCCACGCCGGCCGGTGCGAGAGCCGTGCGGCACTACTTGACGCGCCTGAAGCAAACCCGGGACGGGTGGAGGACTTCGACGGCCTCGGTCTGACGCGGGGCTGAGCCCGGGGCTTTCCTGGGCCGCTCCCGGTCGCCATGACCTCGGAGCGACCGCTGCCGCCGGCGTGAACCGGCTGAGGCGCTCAGGCTTCGGGCGCAGGGCCCTCCGCCTGTTTTGCCACCCAGAACCTGTGGTCGGACAGGCATTCATCGTCGCTGATATCTGTCTTGCCCGTCAGGTTTGGCAGGGCATCCTGGATATCGCCGGCGACCTCGGCCCAGATTTCCCAGCTCACATCCATGTCCAGCTCCCGGGAGTCGATCACACTGTGTCGGTTTTCCAGCGCGATGCGCCCGGGACCGGAAAGTGCGCCCCGCTCATCGAACGGCAGCAGGAAGGAAATCGCGTAGTGTTCATCTCCATGACTGATCTCGAAGACGCCATGCTCACCGGGGCGTGCGGAGGCCCCGATGTCCTGATAGCTGCCGAACTGCTCCCAGACCTGCCAGATCGGATCGTAACGGACCAGCTCTTCCAGTTGCTCCACGTCAAAGCCAAAATCTTCGAGGAATTCGTCATAGGCGTTGATTTGGTTTTCTTTCTCTTGTGTCAGTGAAGGGGAGGCGGTCTCGATGGAGCCCGGGCCAGAGGTCAGACCGGCGTCGATCCCGAGGACCGTGGCACCTCGGAAGGTTCCGGTGTCATTACCCTGCTCTCGCTCGGGCCGGCGAGAGTGCCCGGGGAATGGGATCACGCGTGCGGTTGCGTCAAGGCCTTGGCGTGCCGGAACCTCGCCAGGTGCGTCAGCTTCGGCGCATGCGGCGGCGGTCTCTGCGACGATCGCGGTCTCGTAGAGCTCGACGATCTCGGCCATGTTGATCGAGTCCCCGCCGGCGCCGCTGGCAGCCGCGCTGGCCATCTTAAGCGTTTCGAACCGGGTCCTGAGATCCTCTCGGCTGCAGCCGACGGCACGCAGGAAGATGTTGGACTCTGCACTCCAGGGCGTGTCGAGGGGCTTGAGCGCGCCGGCACAGGCGCCGACGCGGCGGATCACCAGGTCGGCCTCGGCCTGGGTGCAGCGCTCGAAGTGGGGGTGGCTGCGTTTGAGCACGTGCGCGGCACGCGGCTCTGCCTGGCGCTCCCAGATCTGGAAGACGCAAGGCACGTCGATCCCTGTTCCGCTTTTGGTGAACGCCCGCGACGGGATCTCCTCCTCGTGCACCAGATGCATGTTCGGGTCGACGCGGTTCTGATACGATGTTTTGCGAAAGGTCGTCGGCAAGACGAAGGCCACCACGTCGGCAAATTCCGCCGCGTGGTTGAGATACGCCAGCGCCGCGCCCTTGGCGAAGGGCGGGGTGCCGATTACCAGGCAGCGCCCGGTGGGGGCGGCAGGCTTCCAATCCAGATAATCGGCGGTTTCAATGCCCGGATGCGTCGGAGCGAGATCAAGCGCAATGCAATCACTGCGGAGCTGCCCCGAGAAGGCACCCTGGCCGGCCGAGGGATCGATGTTGGTCTCGAAGTTGAGGTCGGCATAAAGCGCGCGCACCTTGGCGACGCAGGCGGCGGCGACCTTGGGATCGATCTGATACTGGCTCAGGCGTGGTGCGGCGGCGGAAGTGTCGGTGATCTTGTTCGTCATAAGTGGTGGTCCTCATTGTTGTCACGAGGAAGTGGGTCCGAAGTAAAATTTCAGAACCGCGGTTTGAATCGAACTCGTGTCGCCCGCCTGACCACGGCGGCATTCGCGGGGAGATGCGGATCACAAGGAAAGGTCGAGGAGCCGGCCCTGCGGCATGCGGCGGTTACCGGAGCGGCCCGGCGTGAGCATCGCTGCAATGTCATCTTCAAAAATCATTCCAGAAAATTTTTCCGAACTCGGAAACAGACCAACCTCCGTTTTGCATGGGCGGGCACCGAGGGGTGTTTCGGCCTCATGCCGATCACGCTTGCGGGTCCCCCGCCCAAAGATCGTCACGCAAGACAACACGCAAAGGTTCAAAAAATGATACAGACTATAGACTTCACGAAAGCTGCCGCGCAGCAGGAAACCTTCGATTTCTTTACCCCCGATGAAAAAACGCTGCTCACTCAGTTAACCTGCAGGGCAAGTGCGTTGCTGTCCGACGCCGTTCTGCAGCTATTGCACAATCACCTGGCCGATCTTGACGGCCAGGAGGCACCGGCGGCACCCGTAGCCCTCTGGTTCAAGCACCTGGAGCGCGGTGATGCGCCTCGCAATTCCACCTCCCGGCTCCATGCGATCTTGTTTCTGGAGGGCGGCGAATTGGTGGCACGTCCTTTGGGGGACCTGCCTGCGGCAGTGCGCGCCGGCACCCTGGAGATCCTCGCCACCTTCTTCCTGACCGAGGACCTTTGCGAGGGCCTCTATTATCGGGCCGGGTTCAGCATCTTTAAAGCGCTTGATGCGGTGCATTTCAGGAATTTCACCCTGCTCCGCGGCGACCCGGCAAGTTGCGGCGAAGACAGTTTTGAAGAGTTGCTCGAAGAGCTGGAATTCGGCTGCAATACACAAGGTCTGAAGCTCGCGATGCATCCTTGGGCTGCGACAGAGCGCGGGGTGATTTTCAGCAAGGAAGTCGAACAGGCTTTGAACCTGATCCATCGCGTGGCTGGTTGAGCGCTTGCCTGCCGCGGCGTGAAGCGCCGCGGCATCATAAATCGGGACCCCTGCCTGGTGAGGCTGGCCGGTCGCCGATCTCAGCGGTGTTAAGAGAACGCGCGATCTCAGGCCGTTTTGTTTTTCCGAAACTACGACAGTGAACCCACCTCTTCTGCGCGGTGACCACGCCAACCCAATCCATGAAAGGACACGCCATGGGCGGAGTTTACACCAACAAGGCCTTGCTTCTGGACGAGCGCGAGATCGAGGCGGCATACGGCTACGCGCCCGAGAGCTTCGACGATCTGTATGACGCGGCGACAGAGTTTGCCGAGACCCGGGTCGGCGCCGACGAGCACCCGTTTGCCAGCTACCTCGGCTGCAGTTCCGAGCGCTTCGACGCCACCGAGCTGCGCTGTTATGATCAGCACAGCAGCTGGCTTGAAGACGGGCAGGTCTGGACCCGAAGCCTCGGCCGGATCATGCAGGATCTCGGTGACCTGGACCCAGAGGTGAGCGAGGTCTTCTTCCGCACCGGCGAGCCGCAGGACCTGATTGCCACCGTGTCGCAGCAAGCCACGGTGCTCATCGCCGAGGAACGCTTTTCCCGGGTGCGGGACATGATGACCGCCTTGGAAAATCTCAAAGAGGCCGGTCTGCCGTGCTTTCGCAATGCGCAGTATCTGACCGCTGGCGGCGATGATGATGCCTATGATCTGCGGGAGCGTGACTGGGGGGCAGGCAGGCGGGTGATCGTCGAGATGGCCTTTGTCTGGGGATGAGCGCCGGCGAGACGGTCGGCCCGGCCAGCATTTCGGGCCGGACGTTTCCGCGCCCCGCGTGACGATCCCACCCTTCCTGATGACCGCACCGGCCCCCTCCTGACGAGGGGCCGGTGATCGGTCGTCAAGAAGGAGTTGAAAATGAACCATAACCTCAAGGACGTCGAAATATGGGCGGTCCGGAACGGAGAACCGAAGGATGCCCTGCGCAGCTTGCGGCGGGTGCCGGCCCGATTGGGCCTGATTGATGCCGACCTGGCGACGCTCTCGGCAGACCCGGTCTGGTTCGAACACGAGATCGCGGGCCGGGGCTATGCTCTGGTCAGCCGCGCGAAGGATGTGGAGGCGGCCGGTCGGCGCGAAGATTCCCGCCTCCGAGCGCTGCTCAAGCGGTTTCACGCAGCACAGGGCGCGGCCCCGTCGCGCGATGAGGCCGTGCGGGCGCGGTATGACGCGCTGATGCAGCTGATCGCGGCGCAGGAAGGCAAGCCCGGCAGCGGCAAGCGCTGGAACATCGGGCGGCACCGCAGCCTGTGCAGCCTGCGCGCCCGGGCCCGTGTGGCCCCGGAAGCCCTCACCCAGGACGAGATCGACCGCATCGGGCGCGAGATGACGGCGGAAAAGCGCAAGGGACTGCGCAAGACGGTCCGGTTTCTCAACGACCTCAGGCATCTGACCGAGGCACTTCCCGAGCTTCGCGAGTTTCTGCCGGTGGCGCCGCTTGCCCCGCCTGCAGGATCCTCGCGAGCCCGGCGGCTGGAGTGGGACGCGCTGCCGGCGGCGTTCCGGGCCTCCTTCGAGGCGGCAGCAGATGCCTGCCTCGCTGGCGGTGACGACCTTGCCGAGACATTGCTGGCGCGGATCGAGGCTGGCGAAGACCCCGAGGCCGTCATGGCCGAGGCCGATGCCCTTGGCGCCGGGAGCCTGTCTGGTGTCGGCAAGCCAACGGCGGCACGGGAGCAATACCGGCTTGCCGTTGCCTGGCTGGTCCGGGCCTGGGAGGACAGCGGCGGCGACGCGGATGGTCTGACCGATCTGCGCGCGCTGTTCGACCGGCCCACGCTGGAGGCGGCCATCAAGGATCAGATCGCGCGATCCAGCGCTGCCCCGGACCTGCGCGACCCGCTGGCCTCGACCACGCTCAAGACGCGGCTCACCGCGCTCACCACCCTCGCGAAACGGGGGATCGAGGATGCCAGGGCTGTGGCGATCCTCAAGCTGTTGCGGACGCAGCATTTCGACGTGCCGCGCAAGAAGCTGCAGTGCGCCGGAGAGGGCGAGGGCGTGCAGATGGAGGTGGACCGGATCTTCGCAATGTTGCGACAGAAGCCGATGCTGGCGAGCCTCTGGTCGAACGCGCCGCGGCGCATCGCCGAGGCCGCGCGGACGCGGATTCTGGCCGCCCAGGCTGAGAAGAACCGCGAACGTGAAGTGAGCGCGCTGCGGCTCTTTGCCGGGGCGGCGGCCTATGCGCTGCAGATGTCGCGACCGATGCGGACCCGGTGCCTGCGCGAGGTGCGCCTCGCCTCGCGGGGCGAGGCCCGTGCCAATCTCCTGCGCAGCGCGCCCGGGACGGCGCGGTTCACGTTTCGCTTTGCGCCGTGGGAGATCAAGAACGGGAATTGGGTCACGGTGGAGGTCGTCGAGGACGACGCGACGATCCTGCGCGAATGGATCGATGACTGGCGCCCTCGCATGATCGAGCTGCAGCGGCTCGACCCCAAGAACGTCTATCTGTTTCCCGGAACGGCAGTGCCGAAACGCGATGAAGGCGACCCGGTGGCGCTGCCGAGAGGGTGTTATTCCGTGAGCGCTTTCCTCGAACTCTGGCGGGATGCCTCGGCGATCCTCGGCGTCCAGGAAACCCCGCACCGCATGCGGCATGTTGTGGCCTTGCTGATCCTCGCGCTGCGGCCCGGCGACTACGCCTTCGTGTCAACCGTTCTCGGCAATACCGAAGACACCGCGCGCAGGCATTACGGCCGCGACGACGGTGAGGCGGCGGCCCGCGAGACGCGCGCAGCCCTGCTCGCGCAACACCCTGACCTGTTCACGAAACTCAAGCGGAGACATGCCAATGAACGCTGAGATTGCCCGCGCCCGGCTGGCCGGGGTCCCGAAAGACGTCCGCGACGAGATGCTGCGGCAACGCGCCGATCTGCCGCCCGGGGCCATCGCGGTGGTGGCGCGGTTCTTCGAGGAACTGGAGCGGCGGGGTGAGCACGTCTCAGCGCCGTCCCGCGAAACCTTCGCCGCCACCTGCGGCAGCGAGTCGACGCTGGCGCTCTTGCTCAGGATGCTGGGCAAATACGCGCCTTTGGTCTGCCTGGCAGAGGGCAGGGAGCTGCGCCGCGACTATTATTCCAAACGTCCTGCCGGTCCGGCAAAGCCGGAGAAACGCAGGGCAGGGCTGGGCGTGACCCCGACGGAGGCGCGACACTGGCCTGAGGACTGGCAGGCTCTGTTGCCGGGCCTGCGGGCTGCCCCGATCAAGGACAGTTCGATCAACCGGCATGTCGCCTCGATCAACCGCTGCGCGGCTCTTGCGCCGCGTCTCACATGTCCGCCGCGGCTGGGCTGGCTCTTCGCCTGGGAACTGGCCGCGACGCTGCAGGAGCCGGATGACAGCGAAGATCGGCCGGGCGTGGGCGCCCGCACCGCAGCGTCTTACATCGGCGCGCTGCTGAGCCTGGGCCTGCACGGGGGCCTTGATGCCGACAGACTGGACGGCCTGCGCTCGGTTCGGAGCCATCTGCAACGCCAGGGTCGCCGGCTTCCGAAGCGGAAGCAGACCCGCATCGAGGCGCTCTACGAGGCTGGGGGCTATGCCAAGGTCATGCGGGTTGTGGTGAGCACGCTCGAAGCCGCCGACAAGCTGCCGGACTGGAGCGCCGAGGCTGCGAAGGCGCGGGCCACGGCGGCGATCCTCGCGGTCTGCACCAACGATCCTGCGCGCACCGGCGATGTCGCAATGTGGACGCTGGGAGGCCCCCTCGTGCGGCGCCCGACAGGCCAGTGGCAGCTGCGCTGGCGGCAGGGCAAGACCGGCCACTGGAAGGAGGCGGGCACGCTCTGGCCGGAGATGGGGGCCGTTGTGGATGAGCATATCCTCGGCGGTCGGCCGAGGCGCCATGTGCAGCAGCGCTACGAGGCTCTCAAGGGCAACAACTGGCTCTCTCTCGCGCCCGAGCCCTACGCCGGCCGCTGGCCGAGCGAAATGGTGAAGCTGGCCCTCGGCGTGCCGCTGCACGACCTGCGCACGCTCGCCGCCGATTATCTGCGGTATCACGACCCGGTCGCGGCGCCCCGGATCGTGGCTGTTCTGCTCGGGCACCGCAGTCAGGAGGCCGGTGGCGCATACAGCGCGCTCTGTGCCGAGACCGCAGCCCAGCGGGATTGGCAGGCCCTGCGGGCCGTTCATGCCGGAAGGTGAAGGCCGGCTGAGGCCCGGCCTTCATCGCCCCGGAAAACCCGATTGGACATCAGCCCCTTGCAGTCTTTGCGCCGCCCTCTTTGCGAGACGACGCAGAGACTGAAAGGAGCTGACCCCAGACAACAGACAGAAAGAAAGCCCAAGGGTGAGGACGACGGCCTGTCCGAAGCCAAACCTCAATGCGCGCGGAAAGGAGGTTTGCGCGCTCTTGTCGCTCCGGCAATCCCGCCGCGAGCAAATAACCGGAGGTCAACACATGTTTGATTGTCCAGGACTACAAACCACACCGCTTCACCACTTCCTTGCCAATGAATCAGAGGCACTGCAGAACGCGGCTCTGCTGCTCGGCGGCCGGCCCTGGCTCCGCAGGGTCCAAGGGCTTCTCGATCATGTCGACACCCAGCCCCGGCTGACTGATCGTATGGAGAAGGAACTGCACCATCTCTGCGATCTGCTGCATCTCGAGCATGTGCACGAGTTTGAGCGTCCGGAGGCGGGCTACTTCGCGGACCTCGACCCGGCAGGAGCGCATGTCGTCGAGATTTGCCGCCTGTCCGACGCTCTCGCCGAAGTTCTCGGACAGGCCGAGGCCCGACACGCAGCCAGATTCAACTTCGATGAGGAGTGTTGCGGATGACCAGCACTTACTGCGACCCCCTCGAAACCGCGCTCCTGCGCTTTTTCGACCTGCGCAATGCGGCAACTGCCGCTCTGGCGGCGCTCTCCAAACTGGCAGGCGACAGCGATGCTCTCGGTCGCCGCGTCTTGCGGCTCCGGAGCGCTCTGCAAGCCGGGGGCATGCTCGATGCCGCGGCCGAGGTAGAGCTCACGCTGGTGCTGGAGACGGTGGAGGCGCGAATTGCCGCCGGCACACAGCAGCACTTTGTCTCAGACGAGCACTGCGTGTCCGGCGGGGGATACATCACGCACCTCTCTCGAGATGCGGAGCAGTTCAGCACCGCGGTTTTGCCGCTGCAACAGCTGCAAGCCGCATGGCAGGACGTCCAGACCGCGCGAGAGACCGAGCGCGCCCTGGCGCAACTGCGCAGCTGAGTGTTCGCCCGCGCCTGGCGCCCCCCGGCGCGGGCCATGGTTTTTGGACGAGACTTCAAACCCATTTTTTGGGTTGTGCATACCGCGGACCAATCTCCACGGTATGCCTCAGTCTCACGAATACAACCTCCCGGTCTCGGAAGTCGCCAAACACTACGATCTGTCCGCTCGCACGGTCAGGAACGCCCTCAAGCAGGGTCATCTGTCGGGTGTCCGGATCAACGGCGGCTGGCGCTGTCGCTGGGCGGATGTCTGGGCGGCCGAAAAGGGCCCGGCGCCGCGAGGAACGCGGGCGGAGACGTACAAGGCTCCCCTGATGCGGAAAAAGACCCTGGCTGCAAAGTGGGGTGTCAGCGAACGCACCGTGGAACGCTGGATTGCCGATGGCCTGCCGACGCGCAATGTCTTCGGCAGCGTCAGAATTGCGCCGACAGATGCCGAGAAATGGATGGCCCGGACCTTCGGTGTCGCCGGAGACGCCGCCTGATGGCCAAATGCGCACACGGCCATGTGCAAAATCCCGACAGCCCGGCAATCCTCCGACAGCCGCACATAGGACCCCGAACATATATTGGCGTTATGTTTGAGGGCCCTTCTGCGAAATCGGGAAAAATCCCGACAGGTTGTGCGTTTTAACCGTGAGCCAATCGCCGGGCCTCGTTCGGAAATACACGCCGGGCGTGACCGATGCATCGGGAAACCGGCCAGGGCTGGGCATCCCGGCATAAGCCCCGCGGCCTGCCGATGGTCCGCGGCCGAAACCCGGTCTCAGGTTTCGTCGGCAAGGCTGCGCAGGCTGGCGCCGTAGCGGTTTTTGTCGTAAAGCGCCGCCCGAGCCTTGAGCGCGGCGGCATCGATCCAGCCCATCTGAAAGGCCACCTCGTCGGGGCTGCCGGTCTGCAGTCCTTGGCGGTCCTGGAGGGTGCGCACGAAGTTGCCGGCATCGAGCAGCGAGCCATGGGTGCCGGTGTCCAGCCAAGCAAAGCCGCGCCCCATGCGCTCGACCGTCAGCGCCCCGTCGGCCAGGTAGCTTTCCAGCAGCGTGGTGATCTCGAGCTCGCCGCGCGCCGAGGGGCGGATCGCGCGGGCCCGCTCGGGGGCGGTGCCGTCGAGGAAGTAGAGCCCGGTCACCGCGTAGTTCGATGGCGGCACCGCGGGTTTCTCGATGATCTGCGTCACCTGCCCGGCGCCGTCGAAGGCTACCACGCCGTAGCGCCCGGGATCGGCGACGTGATAGCCGAAGACCGTGCCGCCGGCCTCCTTGGCATCGGCCGCCCCCAGCATCTGCGGCAGCCCGTGGCCGAAGAAGATGTTGTCGCCCAGCACCATGGCCGAGGGCGCGCCAGCCAGGAATTCCTCGCACAGCAGATAGGCCTGGGCCAGCCCGTCAGGCGAGGGCTGCACCACGTAACTGAGCGTGAGCCCCCACTGGCTGCCGTCGCCAAGGGTGCGGCGGAACTGGTCCTGGTCCTGCGGCGTGGTGATCACGGCGATCTCGCGGATGCCAGCCAGCATCAGCGCCGTCAGCGGGTAGTAGATCATCGGCTTGTCATAGACCGGCAACAGCTGCTTGCTGACGCCCATGGTAATCGGATAGAGTCTGGTGCCCGATCCGCCGGCGAGGATGATGCCCTTGCGGGTGCTCATGTCAGCTCCTTCACGATGTCGCGGACCGCGGCCCGCCAGTCGGGACGGGTAATACCGAATTGTGCCGTCAGGGTGGCGCAATCGAGCCGGGAATTCAGCGGCCGCACCGCCGCGGTGGGATAGTCCGCGGTGGCGATGCCGCGCACCGCCACCGCACGCCCGGCGGCGGCAAAAATCGCCTCCGCGAAATCCTTCCAGCTGGTCTCCGGGGCGCCGGCGAAGTGATAGGTGCCGGTCTTGCCGCCATCCTCCGCAAGCTTCCCCGCCACCGTGAGGCAGGCCGCGGCGATGTCGCGCGCCGGGGTCGGCCCGCCGATCTGATCGGCGACGACATCAAGCTGGCTGCGGCTTTCCGACAGGCGGAGCATGGTCTTCAGGAAGTTCTGCCCATGGGCGGAGAACACCCAAGAGGTGCGCAGGATGGCATGCACCCCGTCCGCCGCCCGCACCGCCGTCTCGCCGGCCAGCTTGCTGCGGCCATAAGTGCCCAGCGGCGCGGCGGGATGGTCCGGCGCGAAAGCCGTCTCTCCGGCGCCGTCAAAGACGTAATCGGTGGACAGCTGCACCAGGGGGATGCCGCGCGCCGCGCAGGTCCGCGCCATGGCGCCGGAGGCCGTGGCATTGATCTGCTGCGCCTGCGCCTCCTCCGCCTCGGCCCGGTCGACGGCGGTATAGGCGGCGGCATTGATCACCGCAACGGGGGCATGGGCCTCGACCGCCGCCGCGATCGCCGCGTCACAGCCCGGATCGGCCAAGTCGAGCGCATCGCGCCCCAGCGCCACCACCTGCCGCCCCTCCGGCGGGCACGCCAGCAGTTCCTGCGCCACTTGTCCGCTGCGTCCGAAGACCAGGATCGTCCCGCTCATCCGCCCTCACCCCGACCGAGCCGCTGCCCGACGCCGTCGCGCGCCTGCAGCGCCTGCCACCAGTCGCGGTTGTCGAGATACCATTGCACGGTGCAGTCAAGCCCTTCTTCCACCGTCACCGAGGGCCGCCAGCCCAGCTCGTCGCGGATCCGCCCCGGCGCGATGGCATAGCGCGCGTCATGTCCCGGCCGGTCGGCGACAAAGGTGATCAGATCGGAATAGCTGCCGGTCGCGCGCGGCGCCTTCTCGTCGAGGATGGCGCAGATCATCCGCACCAGCTCGAGGTTGCTGCGCTCGTTCTCGCCGCCGATGTTGTAGCTGCGCCCCGGCACGCCCTTCTGCAGCACCAGCAGCAGCGCCTCGGCGTGATCCTCGACATAGAGCCAGTCGCGCACGTTCGACCCGTCGCCGTAGACCGGGATCGCGCGCCCGGCCAGCGCATTGAGGATCACCACCGGGATCAGCTTTTCCGGAAAATGGTAGGGGCCGTAGTTGTTCGAGCAGTTGGAGAGCACCACCGGCAGACCGTAGGTCGCCGCCCAGGCCCGCACCAGGTGATCCGAGCCGGCCTTGGAAGCCGAGTAGGGCGAGCGCGGGTCATAGGGGGTCTCTTCGGTGAACTTCACCTCCGGGTCGGGGGGCAGCGAGCCGAAGACCTCGTCCGTGGAGATATGGTGAAAGCGGAAGGCCTCAGGCCGGCCGCGGCGCTGCCACTGGGCGCGGGCCGCTTCCAGGAGGTGGAAGGTGCCCAGGATGTTGGTCTCGATGAAGGTGCCCGGCGCGTCGATCGAGCGGTCGACGTGGGATTCCGCCGCCAGGTGCATCACCGCCTCGGGAGCATGGTCGGCAAAGACCGCGTCCAGTGCTGCGCGGTCGCGGATGTCGGCCTTAACGAAGGTGTAGTTCGGATCCGCCGCCACGCTGGCGACGTTCTCCAGGCAGGCGGCATAGGTGAGCGCATCGAGGTTGATCACCTCGTGGCCCCGGGCAATGGCGCGGCGCACCACGGCGGAGCCGATGAAGCCGGCGCCGCCGGTGACAAGCAGTCTCATCGCGTCACTCCCCGTATGTGAAAGGGCTCTCGAACCCCGCCAGCCCCGGCGCCGCCGCGTCCTTGTCCGAAAGCACCGGCGCGCAGATCTCGAGCGGCCAGTCGATCCCGATCGCGGGGTCCGACCACAACAGCGCGCCCTCGGTGTCCGGCGCATAGCCGTCGGAGCACTTGTAGGCGATTTCGGTCTCGGCCTCGAGTGTCATGAAGCCATGCGCAAAGCCCGCCGGCACCAGCAGCTGGCGGCCGTTCTCGAAGCTCAGCTCATAGCCCACCCAGCGCCCATAGGTCGGGCTGCCGCGGCGGATGTCGACCGCGACATCGAACAGCCGCCCCCGCGCGCAGCGCACCAGCTTGTCCTGAGCCCGCGGCGGGGCCTGGAAATGCAGCCCACGCACCGTGCCCGTCTCGGTGGAGAAGGAATGGTTGTCCTGCACGAAGTCCGGCGTGATGCCGTGCCGGACCAGTGCCGCCCGGTTGTAGCTTTCGGAAAAGAAGCCGCGATGATCGCCGAACCGCGGCGGCGTGATCAGCATGACCCCCTCGAGGGCGGTTTCCTCTATCTGCACGATGCGATGGCTCCCTGCTGGTTCCTGGGCGGCGTGTTTTGCGTTGCATAGCAAGTGGCTGGGGCGAAGTCACGGCAGGGCTGGCCAGTTGTGCCCGGCCCGGAACCGCCCTAACACTCTGCCTGAAAACCCGATCGCTCGAGGCCTGCCATGTCCGCACCGCTTTCCGATGTCACCCCCAACACTTGGGCCTTCCTGCGCGATGCGATGATCGCCCCCACGGGGTTCCGCGAATATGACGCGCGCTGGCAGTATCCCGAAGAGATCAACCTGCTCGGCATGACGGCGCTAGGGCTCGGGCTGGGCACCCAGATTCAGGCCCGCGGGCTGCGGCCAGAGATCGCCGTGGGCAACGATTACCGCGACTATTCGCTGGCCATCAAGCAGGCGCTGATCCTCGGGCTGATGCGCGCCGGCATCCGGGTGCGCGACATCGGCCCGGCGCTCAGCCCGATGGCCTATTTCAGCCAGTTCCACCTCGATTGCCCGGCGGTGGCCATGGTCACCGCGAGCCACAATCCCAACGGCTGGACCGGGGTGAAGATGGGCTTCGAGCGACCGCTGACCCATGGCCCCGAGGAGATGGCCGAACTGCGCGACATCGTGCTGCAGGGCCGCGGCGAGGATCGCCCGGGCGGCGCCTATGTCTTCGAGGAGGGGGTGCGCGAGGCCTATCTCGACGACCTGGCCGGCGATTTTCGCCTGACGCGCCCGCTCAGGGTGGTGGTGGCCTGCGGCAACGGCACCGCGGGGGCCTTCGCGCCGGAGCTGCTGCGCCGGATCGGTGTCGAAGTGATCGAGCGCCACTGCACGCTCGACTACACCTTCCCGCGCTACAACCCCAACCCCGAGGCGATGGAGATGCTGTACGACATGGCCGCCGCGGTGCGCGAGACCGGGGCGGATCTGGCGCTGGGGTTCGATGGCGACGGCGACCGCTGCGGCGTGGTCGACGACGAGGGCTGCGAGATCTTCGCCGACAAGGTCGGGGTGATCCTGGCGCGTGACCTCAGCGCGCGCCATCCCGGCGCCACCTTCGTGGCGGACGTGAAATCCACCGGGCTCTTCGCCTCAGACCCGGTGCTGGCCGGCAACGGCGCCCGGACCGATTACTGGAAGACCGGCCACAGCCACATGAAGCGCCGGGTGAAGGCGCTCGGCGCGCTCGCCGGGTTCGAGAAATCCGGCCACTACTTCCTCGCCGAGCCGGTGGGGCGCGGCTATGACTGCGGCATGCGGGTGGCGGTGGAACTCTGCAGGCTGCTCGACCGACACCCCGGGCAGTCCATGTCCGACCTGCGCCGCGCCCTGCCGCGCACCTGGTCCACGCCGACCATGTCGCCCCATGCCGGCGATACCGAGAAATACGACATCCTCGCCCGGATCGTGACCCGGCTCGAGGGGCTGGACACGCTGGCCGAACGCCGGGTGGCGCAGGTGGTGACGGTCAACGGCGCGCGGGTGATCCTCGACAATGGCTCCTGGGGGCTGGTGCGGGCAAGCTCGAACACGCCCAACCTGGTGGTGGTCTGCGAGAGCGCCGAAAGCGAGGCGGAACTGCGCGCGATCTTTGCCGCGCTGGACGCGGTGATCCGCGAAGAGCCCGGCGTGGGCGATTACGACCAGACCTTCTGAGGGGAACCGCCTGACGGCCCGCGCCGCCCTGCACCCGGCCCTCACCTGGCATGCATCTGGCCCACGGCGGGCCCGCATCTGACCCGCATCTGGCCCGTGGCCGGCAGGGGCCGGGATTCCAGCCTGCCCCAAACGCCGCTTTTGTGGTAGTCTCGAGGAATGCATCGCGCAATTACGCCGGTGCCCGCGCCTGCATGTTTCATTTGAAACAACCCTATTTCATCGCACAAGAGGCCCCCATGCCCACGGCTGTCCCCCTGACCGGAAACCCCAGCATCGACGGCATTCTCTGGGGGTGGAAATGGGATTCCACCCATCTGACCGTCAGCTTCCCCAGCCAGCAACAGGCGGCCGCCGCCTACCAAGGCTATGTCGCGGCAGAGAATTACACCGCCTTCACGCAGTTCCAGGCCAATCAGATCGTCAATTTCGGCCTCAACAACTTGGGCGTCTTCACCGACCTGTCCTTCTCGGGCGATCCCAACGGCACCGGCAACCTGCGCTTTGCCCAGGCCACGCGGATCGACTATGGCCAGGGCCATTTCACCCCCGGCCTGCACATCCCCGGCGGTCGCGGCTCGGCCGAGGCCAACCCGCCCGATCCGCATCTCGTGCCCGCCCATGCCCAGGGCGACAACTGGTTCACCCTGGGGCAGTATTCCAACCCGGTGCTGGGGTCGTTCCAGTATGCCGCCGGGCTCCTGCACGAGGTCGGCCATTCGCTCGGGCTCAAGCACGGCCATGCCACCCAGCCCTGGTCGCAGGACCAGTCGGTCACCATGCCGGCCCTGCCGGCCGACCAGAATTCGCAGGAATTCTCGGTCATGACCTACAGCAGCCATATCGGCAGCTCGCTGGCTTCGGGAGCCTCGGGCCAAGAGGAATATCCCTGGACCTACATGATGAACGACGTGGCCGCCCTGCAACATCTCTACGGCGCAAATTTCGGCCCCGGCTCGAACATGGGCGACAACACCTATACCTTCGATCCCGCCACCGGGGCGATGTCGGTGGACGGCTTCAGCTTCGGCGCCTCCTACAACGCCAAAATCCTGATCACCATCTGGGATGGCGGCGGCACCGACACGTTCAATCTCTCCAACTATGCCAACGACCAGTCCGTCGACCTGCGCCCCGGCCAGTTCAGTGCCTTCTCCACCGCCCAGCTGTCGCAGCTCAACCTCGGCCATTCCGGTCCCGCGGAGTTTGCCCGCGGCAATGTAGCCAACCCCTATCTCTACCAGGGTGACCTGCGCTCGCTGATCGAGAACGTGCTGACCGGCACCGGCAACGACGTCGTGACCGGCAACCAGGTGGCCAATGTGATCCGCACCGGCAGCGGCAACGACACCCTCTCTGGCGGCGCCGGCGACGACCGCCTCTCGGGCGAGATCGGCGACGACTGGATCACGCCCGGGGCCGGCAACGACACCGTGCTCGGCGGGTCTGGGAGCGACATGGTGAGCTTCGTCGACCTGGCCCAGGCGGTGAATGCCAGCCTGCGCACACTCTCGGCCAGCTCCGGCGGGGACAGCTACATGCTCGACGGCATCGAGAATGTCACCGGCTCGATCTTCGGCGACCTGATCGAAGGCGACGGCAACAGCAATCGAATCCGCGCGCTCGGCGATTACGACTGGATCGTCGGCTCCTGGGGGAATGACGTCATCGACGGCGGCAACGGGCGTGACATGATCTCCTATGTCTCGGCGCCGGGCGCGGTGACGGTCGACCTCGGGGCAGGGCAGGGCACGCGCGGACAGGCCAATGGCGACCGGTACGTCGCTGTCGAGCGGGTCACCGGCTCGAGCCATGCCGACCTGTTCTTCGGCGACGCAGGGCAGAACGACTTTCGCGGGCTCGGCGGCTATGACACCTTCGTGGGCTCATCCGGCGGGCGCGAGCGCTATGACGGCGGATCGGGCCAGGACACGGTTGCATATTACCTCTCCGGCGCCGGAGTGGTGGCCTCGCTGCTGCGCGGCTACGGCTCGGCGGGCGATGCGGCGCGCGATCTCTACACCTCGATCGAGAACCTCGGCGGCACCAGCCTCGGCGATACCCTGACCGGCGATCACGGCCGCAACCAGCTGCGCGGACTGGCGGGCGACGATTTCATCTTCGGCAACGGCGGGGTGGACTACATCACCGGCGGGCGCGGCGACGACATGATCGACGGCGGAGCGGGCTGGGACTATGCGGTCTACGAAGGCGCGCGGGCCGATTACAGCATCAGCACCTCGGGGCCCACCACCACGATCCGCCACAACGGCGGCGGCGCCGACGGCACCGACAGGCTGACCGATGTCGAGGTGGCGATCTTCTCTGACGGCTATTTCATGCTCTGAGGCGCGGGCGGGAAACCGCGTGCCCCCCGCGAGCCCGTCTCGTCACGATCAAAAAAAATCGGACGCCCGTAACTTCTCGTTGCCGCTTTCCTGCGATACCAAGGGGAACCGACGTACAACCAAGACAGGCGCCCGATGCCCCAACCCACTGCCTTCGAACAGGAACTGCTGGAACTGCTCAACCGGGCCCGGGCCGATCCCGCAGGTGAGCCTGCCCAGTGGATCGCCGACATCGCGAGCCAGACCGGCACCAGCGCCGCGCTCACCAGCGCCCTGCGCTACTTCAACGTCGATGCCCAGGCCTTTCACGACCAGCTCGCGGCCTTTTCCGCGGTGGCGCCCCTGGCCTGGAACGACGCTCTGGCCAGCGCCGCCGAGGGGCACAGCGCCGCGCTGATTGCCGCCGACGAGCAATCCCACCAGGTCAGCGGCGAGGCGCCGCTGGGCCGGCGGATCGCCGATGCGGGCTATGCCAACGCCCGCGCCTGGGCCGAGAATGTCTATGCCTATGCCCCCGGGGCGAGCGATGCCCACGCCGGCTTCGTGATCGACTGGGGCTACGACGCCGAGGATTTCAACGGCACCCAGCTCCTTGCCGACTGGCAGGCGCGCGGCGACGGCATGCAGGACCCGGCCGGTCACCGCGACACGATCCTCTCTGCCTCCTACACCGAGGTCGGCATCGGCGTCCTGGCCGAGAGCGACCCCGCCACCAGCGTCGGCCCCTACGTGGTGACACAGAATTTCGGCAATCGCTGGAACTATGAGCCGCAGCTTCTGGGCGTGGTCCTGCAGGATGCCGACGGCGACCGGTTCTATGACGCCGGCGAGGGGCTGGGGGGGATCTCGGTCACCCTGCTGCAGGGCGGCGCGACCGTCGCCAGCACCACCACCTGGGACGCCGGCGGCTACCAGTTGGCGCTGGGCCCGGGCGATTATACCTTGCGGTTCTCCGGCGGAGCGCTGACCGGGGTGATCGAACAGCAGATCACCATGGGAACGGAGAACCTCAAGCGCGACGGTTTCGCCGCCGATGCGCGTTCTCTCCCGACCGAAGGGGCCGATCAGCTTGCCGGCACGACGGGGGCCGAGGTGATCAACGCACTTGGCGGAGACGACTGGATCACCCCCGGCGGCGGCTCCGACACCGTGGATGGCGGCGCCGGCCGCGACATGCTGTCCTTCTTCGACCTGCCCGACACGGCGGGGCGCACGAATACCGACTACCGGCTCGACATCGACATGGCGGCGGGCACGGCGGTCAGCCATGATGGCGCCGAGGCCATCGACCTCTCGAATATCGAACGCGTCACCGGGACGATCTTCGCCGACCGGATCCGGGGCACCGACGGAAATGATGAAATCCGCGGTCTGGGGGACTATGACTGGATCGTCGCAACGACCGGCTTTGACACCTATGACGGCGGCTCCGGCCAGGACATGGTCAGCTTCATCGAATGGGACAGCAGCCAGGCGAATGTCGTCGCCGATATCTTCTCCTCGAACGGAGCGCCGCCAAGTGCCTTCGACGCGACCGGCGTGGTGGTGGATTTCACCAATTCCAACAACGTGGCGAACCTGTCCTACGGCAAGACCCTGACCTCGATCGAGCGGATCACCGGTTCCGGCCGGCAGGACGTGTTCTACGGCGATGCCGGCGAGAACGATTTCCGCGGCCTGGGCGATTACGACTGGTTCGTCTCCTCCGAGGGCGGCCGCGAGCGCTATTTCGGCGGCGACGGCATCGACACGGTGACCTATTACAACGCCAGCGCCGGGATCATTGCCAACCTGTCGAACGGCGCCCGCGTCAACGGCCAGGAGACCGGCTACGGTTCCGGCGGGGTGGCGGCGCGCGACCTCTACTTCGAGATCGAGAACCTGGTGGGCTCGCGTTTCGACGACGAGCTGCGCGGCTCCTCGGGGCGCAACCAGCTCAACGGGCTCGAGGGCGACGACTTCATCTTCGGCTACGGCGGGGTGGATTACCTCAAGGGCGGTCTCGGCAATGACGTGATCGACGGCGGCGGCGGCTCGGACTATGCGCTGTTTGACGGCAATGCAGGCGATTACACCCTGGCCCGCTCGGGCAACGAGGTGACCGTGACGGGCACCGATGGCACCGACCGGCTGATCGACGTGGAATACTTCCGCTTCGACGACGGCGATGTGGATATCTGGAGCCTCTAGGCGCGCCCTCGCGCGATGGCACCGCGGCCGGGCACAGGGCGCCAAGCGCCTGCTCGCCCGGCTGCACCAAGGCCTGGCCCGTGCCGGGTTCTTGGTCGGGCGCGAGTGGCGCATTGTCCGGAGCCTCGGCAACCGGCGGCCCTCGCGGCCAGAGGGGGCCGGGCCGGCGCAGCTTGCCGGCCTGTCAGCGCCGGTGCTGATTCGCCGCTACCCCCTCGCCGCGAAGGTGGTGTCGAGCCAGCATCCTGCCGTGGATGTCCCCGCAGGCTGGACCCCAGATCCGACCCTGCCGCTGGAACAGGCCCTGCCCTTCCCTTGGGAGGAGGCCTATGCCACCCGACAGCCGTTTCAGCCGGTGCGGCTGTGGCGCAATGCCATCGCCCTGCGCCGCGTCAGCGAAGCCAGAGCCGACCTGGCCCGGCAGGATGGCATCGAGAGGATCGCCCGGCAGCTGGCCGGGCGCATGCGCGACTTCACCGTCCATGACGGCGATGCGGCCTTTATCGAGAACCGCTTCGACGACCCCGTCGATCCGGTGATCCCGCCGGCGCCCTGGGTGAGCGCGATTGCCAATGCCTTTGCCATCCTGGCCTGCGGGCAGCTAGCACCGCTTGCCGGAACTGCAGGCGACCGGGCGGCCTATGGCCGGGCCTTCCGCCGCATCCATGCCGCGGGAACGGTGCCGCCCGACCGCTGGATCACCCTGCGCGACCGCCACGGATACCTGTGGTTCGACGAATACCCCCGGCCCGCCGGAGGCTCCACGCGGGTCAAGAACGGGCATGTCTTTGCCGTGCTGGCGCTGCATGAGCTGGGGCTGGAGGACCCGGCCTTCCTGCCCCTCGTGCAGGCCGGCGCCACCACGATGGAGGCCTATGCCGCCTGTTTCCGGCGCCCCGGGCTGCGCAGCCTCTATGCGCTCGACCTCTGGCGCAAGGGGGACTACCTGCCCAACCGAGCGATGCGGCAGCTCTATCAGCTCCATGAGCTGACGGCGGCCCCGGCGTTCCTGCAGCAGGGGGACCTGTTTGCCGAGGATTTCGCCCACCGGCTGGCCGACAGCGCCCGGCAGGGCGTGCAGGCGGCCCGGAGCGCCGCGGTCTCGGCGGTGGCGGCCCGCGGCGGCGGGTGACGGGGCAACGGTGACAGGCCCGGCCCGGATTGTCGCGCCCCGCCGGCTCTGGTACGAGGTCCAAAACGGATGCGATCAGAATGCTGCAGATCTTCCGGCGCAAGGCATCGACGGTCCTGCGTTATCTTTTCCCGACCGCCGCTGACCGCCACTACCTGGCCCGGATCCAGTCCAGCGGACTGTTCGACCGCGACTTCTACCTGCGCAGCAATGCGCGGCTGAAGTGGCTGTTCCGGATCTGGCCCGAACGCCACTACGTGCAGCTGGGAGAGCGCAACGGCACCTGCCCCAATCCCGGCTTCTCGCCGCGCGCCTATCTGTTCCACAATCCCGATCTGGCGGGCGAAACCCGCCCCTTCCTACACTACATCGAGACCGGCCGCGCCGAGCGTCGCATGGTGCTGGCGGCGCCCTCCTCCGAGGGGGTGCCGGTCTTTCCCGACATCGCCCCGCCCGACCCCGCGGCCGGGACCGCCCCGGTGGCGGTGGCGCTGCATCTCTATTACCCCGAGTTCTGGGAGGAGATCGCACCGGCGCTCGAGGCCCAGCAGTTCGCCTTCGACCTTCACGTCACCATCACCCGCCGCGGCGACCTGCCCCCCGGCGCGGGCGCGGCGCTGGAGACCCGTATCCGCGCGGCCTTTCCCGCTGCGCGGATCTGGCAGATGCCCAATCACGGGCGCGATATCCTGCCCTTCGCACATCTGGTCAATGCCGGGGGGCTGGCGCCCTACCGGGCGGTGCTAAAGCTGCACAGCAAGAAATCGCCGCACCGCGCCGACGGCGATGCCTGGCGGCGGGCGCTGGTGGCCGGGGTGCTGGGCGATCCGGCAGAGACCGCGGCGCGCCTCGAGCGGTTTCTCGCCCACCCCCGGGCCGGCATCTGGGTCGCCGACGGGCATCTGCACGAGGGCGACAGCTGGTGGGGGGGCAACCGGCCCCGGGCCGAGGCACTTCTGGCCCGCAGCGGCGCGGCCCTGCCGCCCGGCCCCCTGTGCTTTCCCGCCGGCTCGATCTACTGGGCGCGGGCCGCCGTCCTAGCAAAGCTGGCGCGCCTGCGCCTCACCCCGGAGGATTTCGAGCCCGAGCAGGCGCTGGTCGAGGGCACCACGGCCCATGCGGTGGAGCGGTTGATGGGAGCGCTGACGATCGCGGCGGGGCGCGTGCCCTGCACGTCACGCACGCTGGACCGGCCCGGGGCGCTGCCGCCGGGGCTGGACACCGCAGGCAAAATTGGACACTAGCGCCCCATGGCGAAAGTTGTGCTTCATATCGGCGCCCATAAGACGGCAACCAGCTACCTCCAGGGGGCCTTTCACCGAAACCGGGACATGCTGGAGCGGGCGGGCCTCTACTATCCCCATATCGGCCCGAACAACGCGCATCACGCCCTGGCCGCTCCCTGGCTGGACATCCGCGACATCCCCGACAGCTTTTATGGCGCCCGCGGTCCTGAAGGCCTGTGGCAGGATTTGGTCGTCACCTATGCCGCCCGCCCCGGGACGCTCTTCCTCACGGCCGAGAACTTCACCCGCTGCTTTCCGGCGAAGGTCGACATGGGCGAACTGGCGGAACGCCTGAGCGTCTTCAAGGAGGTGCAGATCGTCTACACCATGCGGCGCCAGGTCGACCTGGTGCCCTCGGTCTGGGCGCAGATCTCGAAGATGAACCACATGCCCAGCATCTGGGCCTTCATGCGCATCGTCTTCGACGAGCGCCGCGCCAAGGGCGTGCCGATCGATCACGGCATGGTCTACCAGGACCTGCTCACCGGCTTCGCTCCCGAGCAGATCCACCTGATGGATTACGCCAGTTTCGCGCGCCACCCGGACGGCGTCGTCGGCATGTTCCTCGACCTTCTAGAGGTGGATGTCGCCGCCGCGACGCTGGTTCCGCCCAGCCGCAAAGAGGCCAATATCTCGCCCGATCCGCTGGCGCTCTTCGTGGCCGGTGGGGTGACCGGCGACGCCACCCGCCCGCCCCCGGCCGAGCTGGTCGGCTACCTGTCCGAAGCCCTCGACCGGATCTGCGGCCGGCCGCGCACCGTGCTGGCGCGGCACGAATACCGCAAGTTGCGCGAACGCTTTCGCCACGGCAATCAGACGCTCGCCGCCCAAGTCCAGCCGGTTCAGCCGGGCTTCACCTTCGACGAAGGTAGCGAGCCCGAGGAGCTGGTCTTTCGCGACAACCTGGACGACAGGGCCTGGATGGAGATCGCCCAAGCGGTCTATCACATGCCCCGCCAGGAGAAGTCCGGGCTGCGCCGGATACTACCCTGACGGCGGTCGGGCCACGCCCGGCACAGGACAGACCAGCACATAGAATACATCTAAAAGCCGTCCGAAAGGTCGCAACCTCGCCCCTATTCCGCTCCGGCTGACCCCCCTTTCGGCCCGCATCTTCTGCTCGCGAAACAACCTGCGAGCCGGAGGTGGCCGTGCCCTATCTGACCCATTCCCAAACCCTGTTCTCGGCGGCGCTGCCGAACCTGAGCGCGCTGGCCCGGCTGGAGATCGATCCGGCGAATGGCGCCCTTCTGATCCACGACCCGGTGAGCGAGACGCTGGCCCGCGCCGCGCTGGACGCCGGCACGCTGCGGGCCGGGGATTTCAGCCTCGACACCCGCTCGGGCGGCCCCGACAAGGTGAGCTTCGATTTCAAGGGCTCCACCCGGACCCTGGACCGGGCCACGCTGCAGCGGCTGGCCGACCAGCCCGATGAAGGCACCGGCTATCTCGACGGCAGCAGCTTCTACGGCAACTGCACCACCCTGGCCTCGGCCATGGTGGCCGGTCAGTGCTATCTCTACCTGGCGCGCAAATCCGGCTACGGGTTGGAGGTCTATGCGCTGTCGGACGACGGCACCCTGACCCCGCGGCAGATCCTCGGCGATACCGTCAGCAGCCACCTGCGCAATGTCACGGCGATGACGGCGGTGGACCATGGCCGGCAGGAATGGCTGATCACTGCCTCGGCGCAGGAGAACGGCGTCAGCCTCTACACCATCGGCTCGGACGGGCGGCTGAGCCACGGCACCTCCTTCGGCTTTGACCAGCAGTTGCCGCTCACCACCCCCACCGCCATGACCTCGGTCGCGGTGGACGGCCGCAGCTATGTCCTGGTCACCGCCCATGGCACCTCGTCCCTGACCGTGCTCGAGGTCTCGGCCGGCACGCTGGAGTTCCGCGACCAGGTCAACGACAGTCTCGACACCCGCTTTTCCGGGGCGGCGGTGGTCGAAACCCACGTCCAGGGCGATCTGGCGCTGGTGGCCGTGGCCGGCAACGACGGCGGCATCACCCTGATGCAGATGCTGCCCGGCGGCCGGCTGCTGCACCGCGAAACCCTTGTCGACACGGCGGCCACCGCGCTCGACGGGGTGACCGGGATGCGCTTTGCCACCCATGCCGACGGCACCGTCGACCTCTTCGTGCTGAGCAGCGGCGACGGCGGGCTGAGCCGCTTCCGGCTGGACAGCAGCGCGCTGGGGCTGACCGCGACGGGCCGCAACGGCACCGCGGGCAACGACGTGCTGACCGCGGCGGGCGGCGGCGATCTGTTGCGCGGCGACGCCGGCAATGACGTGCTGCTTGACGGGGCCGGCGAAGACACGCTCTGGGGCGGGGCCGGGGCGGATGTCTTCGTCTTCGCCCCGGATGGCGATGACGACCGGATCGGCGATTTCGACCGCCGCGAGGACCTGCTCGACCTCGGCGCCTTCGACATGGTGCATGACATCTCGGCGCTGGGCTACCGGATGACCTCTGGCGGGGCGGTGCTGACGGTGGCGGGCGAGGAGCTGACGCTTTTCACCCATGACGGCACGCCGCTGCGCTATCACCAGCTGCGCGATGCGCTGGCGCTGGCGGCCGATCACGTTCTGATCCCGCAGCCGTTGCCGCAGACCGGCGGCGCCGGCAATGATTTCTTCGAGGCCGGCCTGCATGCCGATACCATCGACGGGGGCCTGGGCTTCGACACCCTGAGCTACCGGGCGGCACCGGCCGCGGTCCGGGTGGACCTGAGCCGCAATGCCAACAACGGCGGCGCCGCGACGGGCGACATGCTCAGCAATGTCGAGGCGCTGATCGGCTCGGCCTTCAACGACCTGCTCACCGGCAGCGGCGGCGCCAACAACCTCTCCGGCGGCGCCGGACATGACACCATCACCGCCGGCGCCGGCGCCGACTGGATCACCCCCGGCGGCGGCAGCAACGTCATCGACGGCGGCGCCGGCAACGACATGGTCTCCTTCGTCGATCTCGCCGACACGCCGGGGCGGAGCAATCTGGACTACCGGCTCGACATCAACCTGTCGACCGGCCGCGCCCTGAGCCATGACGGCGCCGAAACCACCCTGCTCAGCAACATCGAGCGGGTGACCGGCACGATCTATGCCGACCGGATCAGTGGCGATGGCGCGAGCAACGAACTGCGGGGCTTGGGCGATTACGACTGGTTCGTCGGCACCTGGGGGCAGGATGCCTATGACGGCGGCACCGGGCGCGACATGATCTCCTATGTCGAGGCCGGCAGCGGCGTCACCGTCGATCTCGGCGCCGGGCGCGGCACCCGGGGGCTGGCCGATGGCGACAGCTATGTCGGCATCGAGCGGGTCACCGGCTCGGGCCATGCCGACCTGTTCTACGGCGACGCGGGCCAGAACGACTTTCGCGGCCTCGGCGGCTACGACACCTTCGTGGGCTCGTCGGGCGGGCGCGAACGCTATGACGGGGGCGCCGGCCAGGACACAGTGGCATACTACCTCTCGAACGCCGCGGTCTCGGCCTCGCTGCTGCGTGGCTACGGCTCGGCCGGCGATGCGGCGCGCGATCTCTACACCTCGATCGAGAACCTCGGCGGCACCGGCTTCGACGACACCCTGACCGGCGATCACGGCCGCAACCAGCTGCGCGGATTGGCGGGCGACGATTTTGTCTTCGGCAATGGCGGGGTGGACTACATCACCGGCGGCCGCGGCGATGACATGATCGACGGCGGGTCGGGCTCGGATTACGCGGTGTTCGACGGCGACCGCGCTGGATACAGCGTGACCCGGACCGGCACCGATACGGTCCGGATCTCGGGCCGCGATGGCACCGATCAGCTGCGCGACGTGGAGTATTTCCGCTTCGACGACGTGACCCTGGACATCTGGAGCCTGTGACCGGCCCCGGCCGCGCAAGCGCCTGCCTAAGGATCTGAAAACCGGGACGAACCCACACCGCCGCGCCGGCGCGCCCCGGCGCCGCCCGCTTCCCTGCGTTGCGCCTTTGCCAAAAATAGTGTAAACTCAATAAGTTATTAAAAAGTCACATTGTTCTTCGAAACGGCTGTCGCCTGCGGCAGCCGCGCGATTTGCTTGAAACAAGACAATTTCCGAACAGGGGAACATGATGGCTGACTATTTCGGCACGAATCTCGGTGAAACCGTGCGCGGCGGGTCCGGGAATGATCGCGTCTTCGGTCTCGGGGGCGACGATTTTCTCATCGGCTGGGACAGTGTTTCGGGACCCGGGGGAACGGATTCCCTGTTCGGCGGGGATGGCAATGACACGCTGTATGTCGGCGACAGTCCTGGCGGGGTCTCGGATTTGACCCTGACCGGCGAGCTGTATGACGGCGGCGCCGGCCATGACGTTTTCCATTTCAACGTCGACAACTACACCGGCTCCGCATACTGGGACTGGTCGGCAATGGGGGTTCAGTTCGTCGCGGTCGAAGAGCTTCGCGTCGGCTTCAACGGCGGGAGCAATGCCACCAACCTGATCTCGATAGACCGGTCGGACTTCCACTTTGCCCGCGTGGATGGCGGCGGCTTCAATAACGCGCCCCAGAATCACAACATCACCGTGCAGATCCAGGTCGAAACCGCCTCCACCGACCTGTCCAGCGTGGAAATCGTCAATTTCCGCGGTCTTGAAGACAATTCCTTTCAGGTCAAGGGCCGCAGTCAGGATGACCTGATCAGGGGCCCCGGCGGCGAGGGCGCCCGGATCTATGGCGAGGGCGGCAACGATACGCTCATCGGCGGTCCCGGCCAGGACTACCTGTTCGGCGGCCCCGGTCACGACAGGCTGCACGGCGAAGCCGGCGACGACATCCTGCTCGGTGACGAGGGCGACGACATCGTCGAGGGGGGCCTCGGCGACGACACCATTTTCGCCGGCGCCGGCTTCGACTTGGCCTCCTACGCCTCGGCTCCCGGCGCGGTCGTCGTCGATCTCGCCATCACCAGCGGGGGCAGCACCTCCGGCGCCGCCGGCAGCGACCACCTGGGCAGCGACATCGAAGGCATCATCGGGTCGGCGTTCGACGACATGCTGTATGGCGACGAGAATGCCAATCGCCTCGAGGGCGGCGGCGGGTTCGATGTCTTCCGCGGCAGGGGCGGGAACGACACGTTCGATGGCGGTGCGGGCAACGACCTGGCCAATTACTCGCAGGCCACGGCGGCCGTCACGGTGGACCTTGATGCGGGCTCGGCCTCCGGCGGGGACGGCAACGACCTCCTGATCAGCATCGAACAGGCCGTCGGTACGAATTTCGACGACATTCTCTCGGGCAGCACGGGCGATGATTCCTTCTTTGGCCTGGACGGCAATGACACGATCGAGGGGCGGGGCGGCAATGACGTGATCTACGCCGGCAATGGTTTTAACGATGTCTTCGGCGGTGCCGGCAACGACTCGATCCAGGGCGGAGCCGACAGCGAAACCCTGCGCGGCAGCACCTCCACCGACGCAAGCGGAACCGTCGACCAGGATTCGATCGAAGCCGGCGGCGGCGCCGACGCGATCTACGGGTCCAACGGCAATGACACGCTGCGCGGCCAAGATGGCAATGACTTCATCCGCGGCCACCGTGGCAACGATGTCATCGACGGTGGCGCGGGCTCCGACACCGCCAGCTACAGATATGCCTCCGGCGGGGTCACGGTGAACCTGGCCACGGGTCTTGCCGGCGGGGCCGACGGGGCCGATACGCTGAGCGACATCGAGAACGTCAACGGCGGTGATCACAACGACACGCTGACCGGCAGCACCGGAAGCAACGAGCTGTACGGCCAGGATGGCAACGACGTGCTCTTTGCCTCTGACGATCCCAACGGCAACAACAGCACGGCGCCGGACACGATGGGCGGCGGCAACGGCGACGACCTGCTGTTCGGCTCCGCCGGCGGTGACAACCTGAGCGGCGGCGCCCACGACGACCACCTGAGCGGCAACCGGGGCGATGACACGATCGATGGCGGCACCGGCCGGGACATCGCCAGCTATGTCGCCGCCAACGGGGGCGTATCGGTTGACCTGATGACCAACAGTGCCTCGGGGGCAGACGGCAATGACACGCTGACCTCGATCGAGGATGTCTGGGGCAGCAACACCTATGACGACACCCTTTCGGGCAATGCCGAAGACAACCTGCTGCTTGGCAACGGCGGCAATGACCAGTTGTCGGGCCGCGGCGGGGATGACGAGCTCTACGGCGGCGGCGGGGACGACACCCTCGACGGCGGCACCGGCAATGACGCGCTGGATGGCGAAAGCGGCGACGACCGGTTCAATGTCACCCCGGTGGCAGGCGAGACCAAGACGGTCGAGGGCGGCGACGGCATCGACCTGCTGCGTGTGCTCGGCACCGACAGCTCGGCCGCGAGCTTCGCGCCGGGCACCAACAGCCTGATCCTCACCACCGGCGGCGCGACCATCACGGTCATGAATGACGTCGAATCGATCGAGTTCGATGACCGGACCCTGACCTACGCCGAGGCCATGGCGATGACCCCGGGGGCACGGGTCCACCAGTTCGCGCTTGACGGCGCCCAGGCCAATGCCGGCGCAGGCACCGGCAGCGCCGCCACCGGCACGGGCTACGGGATCTTCGATCCCGCGACCGGCGCGCTGACCTACAGCCTGACCGTCGACGGGCTGGACCTGGGCACGCTGCTGCCCGGCTTCCCGACCCGCGCCACCGCAGCGACCGGCGATGACGTGACCGCGGCCCATATCCACACCGGCGCCCGCGGCGCCAATGGCGGCGTCGCCTTCGGCTTCCTGAACGATGACGATCTGACGGCGACGCTGAACGCCGACGGGTCCTGGACGATGAGCGGTGTCTGGGAAAGCAGCGAAGGCATCGATCCCTTTGCCTCCGCCTTCGGCACCACCCCGCCGGGCACCGACCTCGACCTCTATTTCAACCTCCACACCACCAGCTTCGGCGGCGGCGAGATCCGCGGTCAGATCGTGTCCTCGGCCGACGTCAGCGCCAACAGCGTGACCGGCACCTCCGGCAATGACACCCTGCTGGGGCTGGGCGGCGACGACACCCTCGCCGGGGTCCTGGGCGACGACAGTCTCCGAGGCGGCGATGGCACGGACACCGCCGCCTTCGGAGTGGCCTCCTCGACGGTCACCGTGCAATCCGCCAGCCAGGGCCTGAGACTCACCTCGGCCGAGGGGGAGGATTTCGTCGGCGACGACATCGAGAGGCTGCAGTTCACCGACCGGACCCTGACCTATGCCGAGGCCATGGCGATGGCGACGCCCACCTTTACCGGTGACGACACCGCGAACCTGTTGACCGGCACCTCCGCGGCCGAGCTCTTCAACGCCGGTGGCGGCAACGACTGGATCAACTCCGGCGGCGGCAACGACACGGTGAACGGCGAGGGCGGCATCGACATGCTGAGCCTCTACAACCTGCCGGACACCCCCGGCCGGAGCAACACCGACTACCGGATGGACATCGACATGGCGGCCGGCACCGGGGTCAACCATGACGGCAGCGAGACGGTGACCTTCTCCGGGATCGAACGGCTCACGGCGACGATCTTCGCCGACCGCATTCGCGGCACCGACGGGAATGACGAAATCCGCGGGCTGGGCGATTACGACTGGATCATCGCCACCCCGGGCAGTGACACCATCGATGGTGGCACGGGACAGGACATGCTGTCTTTCGTCGAATTCACCTCGACCGCCGGCAACGTGATCGCTGACATCTTCTCCTCGAACGGCTTGCCGCCCTCGGGCACGCAGGCCTCCGGCCTGGTCGTCGACCTCGCCAATCCCGCCAACAACACTGGTCTGGCGGCGGGGCTCGACCTGACCTCGATCGAGCGGATCACCGGCTCGGGCCGGCAGGACGTGTTCTTCGGTGATGCCGGGCAGAACGACTTCCGCGGCCTCGGCGATTACGACTGGTTCGTCTCGTCCGAGGGCGGCCGCGAGCGCTATTTCGGCGGCGACGGCGTGGACACAGTGACCTATTACAACGCCTCAGCCGGGGTGGTGGCGAACCTCTCGAACGGCGCCCGGGTCAACGGCCAGGAGACCGGCTACGGCTCGGGCGGCGTGGCGGCACGCGATCTCTACTTCGAGATCGAGAACCTCGTGGGCTCGCGTTTCGATGACGAACTGCGCGGCTCTTCGGGACGCAACCAGCTCAACGGGCTCGAGGGCGACGACTTCCTCTTCGGCTACGCCGGAGTGGACTACCTCAAGGGCGGGCTCGGCGACGACGTGATCGACGGCGGCAGCGGCTCGGACTATGCGCTCTTCAACGGCAATTCGGGCGATTACACCCTGACCCGCGCGGGTGACAACGTGACCGTCACCGGCGCCGACGGCATCGACCGGTTGATCGACGTGGAATACTTCCGCTTCGAGGACATGACGGTGGATATCTGGAGTCTCTGAGGCCCAAGGAACCGGTTTTCCGGCGCGAGGCTGCACCAGCAGGCTGACACTCTCGCCTGCCGCGCGCGGTCCGAGGGTGCCTGCCTGTTGCAATCGGCCTGCTGCCGACCCTCCCCGTCGCGACGTCCGCCCCCCAGGGCTGCACCGGTTTGACGTCGTGCCAGGGTTGTGCCAGGAGCGCCGGTGAAGGCGCGCGCCCCGTGCCGCGAAACTCCGTAGAATCCGACTGGTTTTTTTTGGCAACGCTGGCCGGATTCCATAGGGTTAGTGACTTCCTTCTCAACCCGAGTTCTCTATTCTGCGGCAGGAACGCCACCGGCCAACGCGCCACGCGATCGAGCAGTTTGTTTGTGCTTTTTCCGCGCCATTCCACAGGACCCTACATATGCCCTTTTTTGATCAGGACAGCTCTTTCAAGAAAAATGCCGGCGAGGCCTGGAGCTATACCGAACCCTCGACCGGCGTGATGCGTTTCGAAGTGCGGCAGGACGATTACTACGACGACCCCGCCCTGCCCGCCGCCCAGGATGACCAGGCGCAGGGCAAGAACCGCTCCGAGGTGGGCTCGCTCAAGCACATGCAGTTCGGACGGGAATTCACCGTCGACTTCGATTTCCTGCTCGAGGCCGGCCCGTCCAATAGTGCGGAATTCCTGCTGCTGGCCCAGTTCCACCAGACCGAGGATGAAGACGCCGACGGCAATACGATCGATGCCGCCGCCAGCCCGCCGCTGGCGCTGCAACTGCGCGGCGACCGGCTCGAGATCGCCGGCCGCACCGATCCCAACGCGGTGACCACCGGCACCCCCGACAAGATCACCACCCCCGGCTATGACACGCCCACCACCAACACCATGTATCTCGACACCGATCCGATCCCCCGGGATACCTGGATCAACATCCGCTTCGAGGTGGTCTTCGACCACACCGGTGGCGGCGCGCTGAAAGTCTATCGCGACGGCGCGCTAATCGTCGATTACAGCGGCCCGCTGGGGTATAACGACGTGATCGGCCCTTACCTGCAGATGGGGGTCTACCGGGGCGACACCACCGGCCCGATCTCGGAGACCGCCGCCGCGCAGTTCCGCAACCTCGCCGTCACCGCCGATGGCACCCCGCCCGCGATGAACGGCACCGCCGGCGATGACGAGATCGTTGCCAACAAGATCGGCTTCTGGGAAGACGAGGTGCTCAACGGTCTGGCCGGCGACGACACGCTGGATGGCGGTTTCGGCGCCGACACGATGAACGGTGGCGCGGGCAACGACTTCTACGTCGTCAACGACGCCGGCGATGTGGTCAACGAACGCTCCGGCGGGGTCGACCAGGGCGGCACCGACCAAGTGCGCAGCTACGTGACCTACACGCTCAACGACGATCTCGAGAACCTGATCCTCTGGGACAGCGCCGATGTCGACGGCACCGGCAATGCCAAGAACAACGTCATCCAGGGCAACACCGGCAACAACGTGCTGCACGGGCTGGCCGGCGATGACAGCGTGCTGGGCGACCTCGGCGACGACGAGGTCTTCGGCGGCGCCGGCAACGACCAGGTCTATGGTTCCGGCGGCAATGACACCGTGCACGGCGACGCCGGCAATGACGAGGTCTATGGCGAGGATGGCGACGACAGCCTGACCGGCGGCGCCGGCAACGACACGCTCGAGGGCGGCGCCGGATCGGACACCATGCGTGGCGGCGAGGGCGACGATGACTACGTGGTGACCGAATTCACCGACGTCGTGATCGAGAACGCGAACGAGGGCCGCGACACGGTCCGCGTGGCCTTCAATTTCGACATCGGTGCGGGCGGTCACATCGAGGTGCTCAACACCATCGATCAGAACGCCGCCACCGCGATCAACCTCTATGCCTCTGACATGGACAACGAGGTGCGCGGCAATGACGGGGTCAACGGGCTCTACGGGCGCGGCGGCCATGATTTCATGCAGGGGTTCGGCGGCAATGACACGCTGGCCGGCGGCACCGGCGACGACACGATGTTCGGTGGCGCGGGCAACGACACCCTGCGCGGCGAAGCCGGGGCCGACAGCATGCAAGGCGAGGCCGGCAACGACAGCCTCGACGGCGGCGACGGCGACGACACGCTGTTCGGCGGCGACGGGCTCGACACCCTGCGCGGCGGCGACGGCGAGAACCAGCTTTACGGCGAGGATGGCGACGACAGCCTGATGGGCGAGGGCGGCGACGACACGCTCGAAGGCGGCGCGGGCAATGACACCATGCGCGGCGGCGACGGCAACGACAGCTATGTCGTGACCGAGACCGGCGATGTGGTGATCGAGGCCGCGGGCGAGGGCCGCGATACCGTGCGCGCCTCGGTCAGCTTCCAGGCCAGCGCCTCGGCCGAGATCGAGGTGCTCAACACCACCGATCAGGCCAGCACCGCAGCGATCGACCTCTTCGGCACCGACATCGACAATGAAATCCGCGGCAACGACGGCGCCAACACGCTGGTCGGGCGCGGCGGCAACGACAGCATGCAGGGCTTCGGCGGCAATGATGTCCTGTCCGGCGACGGCGGCAATGACACCATGTTCGGCGGCGACGGCAACGACACGCTGCAGGGTTACGGCGACAACGACAGCATGCAGGGCGAAGCCGGCGACGACCGTCTGGAGGGCGGCAGCGGCGATGACACCATGTTCGGCGGCACCGGCACCGACACCCTGCAGGGCGGCGCCGGCAATGACAGCATGGAAGGCGAAGACGGTTCCGACAGTCTGCTTGGCGGGACCGGCAACGACCTTCTGTTCGGCGGCGCCGGCAACGACACGCTCGCGGGCGAGGACGGCGCCGACACCTTGCAGGGCGGCGACGGCGAAGATCACATGCTGGGCGGCACCGGCAATGACACAATGTTCGGCGATGCCGGCAACGACAGCCTGTATGGCGAGGACGGGGCCGACAGCCTTCAAGGCCAGGCCGGCAACGATCTGGTCGCGGGCGGCCTGGGCAATGACACGCTGTTCGGCGGCGCCGGCAACGACACGCTCGAGGGCGGCGCCGATGCGGACAGCCTGCAGGGCGAAAGCGGCCACGACAGCCTGTCGGGCGAGGCCGGCAACGACACGCTGTTCGGCGGCACCGGCAATGACACGCTCGAGGGCGGCGCCGGCGACGACAGCCTGCAGGGCCAGAGCAACGACGACCTGATCCGCGGCGGCACTGGCAACGACATGCTCTATGGCGGGGCGGCCAATGACACGCTTCTGGGAGAGGCGGGCGCCGACAGCCTGCAGGGCGACAGCGGCGATGACAGCCTCTCCGGCGGCACCGAGAACGACACGCTGACCGGTGGCGACGGCAATGACACGCTCTCGGGCGGAGACCACAACGACAGCCTCTCCGGCGGCACCGGGACCGATTTCATCGACGCCGGCGACGGCAACGACATCGCCTATGGCGGCGAGGGCAACGACACGCTGCTGGGCGGCACCGGCAGCGACACGCTGCGCGGCGACGCCGGGGTCGATATCCTGGTCGGCGGTGATGGCAACGACCTGCTCTACACCGGCACCGGCGACGGCGGCCGGGTCGAAGGCGGCACCGGCAACGACGTCTATTACGTCGATGCCGCCGACACCGAGATCATCGAGACGGCGGGCCAGGGCAGTGACACGGTGCGGGCCAGCGTTTCGGTGCATCTCGACGCCGATGACGCGATCGAGGAGCTGCGCGTCCACAACCTCTCTTCGATAAACGATCTCGACCTGACCGGCTCGGACGATGCCCAGATCCTGCGCGGCAACGACGGCGACAACATCCTCGACGGCAAGGGCGGCAGCGACACGATGTTCGGCTACGGCGGGGATGACATCTATATCCTGCGCGATGCCAGCGACATCATCGACGAACGCAGCGGCAACGGGGATGACACGGTGCTGACCGTGGTCGACCTGCAGCTTTCCTCGGTGCAGGACATCGAAACCGTGATGGCCCTCGATGCCGGCGCGACCACCGGGCTGATGCTGGTCGGCAACGATATCTCCAACACCCTCATCGGCGATGCCGGCGACAACTTCCTCAACGGCAAGGGCGGCGATGACACCCTACTGGGCGGCGCGGGCAACGATACCATCCTCGGCGGCGCGGGCAGCGACACGGCGGTTTTCAACATCGCCAGCACCCAGGTGGGCATCGCCGTCGGCGCGAGCTCGGCCCTGCTGACCCTGGGCACCGGCACGCAATCGGTCTCGAGCGATGTGGAGAGCTTCCGCTTCACCGACCGCACGCTGACCTTTGCCGAGTTGAGCGCACTCAACGGCCAGGCCTTCACCGGCAGCGCCACGGCGATCCCCGGCACCGCCGGCCGCGACGCGCTGATCGGCGACGCCGGCAACAACACCCTGACCGGTCTCGGCGGCAATGACGGTCTCTTCGGCAGCAGCGGCGACGACAGCCTCGATGCCGGGGCGGGCGACGACACGCTGCGTGGCGGTGCCGGCAATGACACGCTGAGCGGCGGCGCCGGCAACGACACCGCCATCTTCGCCGGCGACAGCAGCAGCTACGGCGCCAGCCCGGCCTCGGGGGGCGCGATCACGCTCAACGGGCCGGACGGCGCCGACCTGGTCAACCCGGACGTGGAATTCCTCATGTTCGCCGATCAGATCCTGACCTTTGCCGAGGCCGCGGCCTTGGTCTCCGCGACGCCGGTGATCAATGGCACCGGCACCAATGTAGACGGCTCGGCCACGACCGAGATCATCAACGGCACCGCCAACAACAACTGGATCACGCCGGGCGGTGGTTCCGACACCATCGACGGCGGCGCCGGCAACGACATGGTCAGCTTCTTCGACCTCGCCGACACGCCGGGGCGGACCAATGTCGAATATCGCCTCGACATCGATCTGGGTGCCGGCACCGGGGTCAACCACGATGGCTCGGAACAGCTGCAGCTGAGCAACGTCGAACGCATCACCGGCACGATCTATGCCGACCGCATCAAGGGCGACGCCGGCGACAACGAACTGCGCGGCCTGGGCGATTACGACTGGTTCATCGCCACCGAAGGCAATGACACCATCGACGGTGGCACCGGTCAGGACATGCTGTCCTTTCTCGACTACCAGTCCTCGGCGGTGAACGTGGTGGCCGATATCTTCTCGTCGAACGGGCTGCCTCCGAGCGGGGCGCAGGCCTCGGGGCTGGTCGTCGACCTGGCCAACCCGGGCAACAACACCGGGCTGGCGGCGGGCCAGACCCTGACCTCGATCGAGCGGATCACCGGTTCCGGCCGGCAGGACGTGTTCTACGGCGATGCCGGCGAGAACGATTTCCGCGGCCTGGGCGATTACGACTGGTTCGTCTCCTCCGAGGGCGGCCGCGAGCGCTATTTCGGCGGCGACGGCATCGACACGGTGACCTATTACAACGCCAGCGCCGGGATCATTGCCAACCTGTCGAACGGCGCCCGCGTCAACGGCCAGGAGACCGGCTACGGTTCCGGCGGGGTGGCGGCGCGCGACCTCTACTTCGAGATCGAGAACCTGGTGGGCTCGCGTTTCGACGACGAGCTGCGCGGCTCCTCGGGGCGCAACCAGCTCAACGGGCTCGAGGGCGACGACTTCATCTTCGGCTACGGCGGGGTGGATTACCTCAAGGGCGGTCTCGGCAATGACGTGATCGACGGCGGCGGCGGCTCGGACTATGCGCTGTTTGACGGCAATGCAGGCGATTACACCCTGGCCCGCTCGGGCAACGAGGTGACCGTGACGGGCACCGATGGCACCGACCGGCTGATCGACGTGGAATACTTCCGCTTCGACGACGGCGATGTGGATATCTGGAGCCTCTGAGGCGGAGACGGGACGCCTTTCGATACAGCTGAAAAGGCCGGGCCGCGCGCCCGGCCGTCTGCATTAATTCCACCTGCCGCACTACCAGAAAACCCGTGACTCGATTCCAAGTCCATGCAAGCCTTCAGCCTTGGGGAGCCGTTTTTTTTTGGCACACCGTATTCGCATGACCCCCGCCTCGATTTCAAACGGAGATTTTACGATGGCAGTTTTTCTGACCACGACAGGCCCCGTTTCCCGGGCCGGCGGGACCGATGACGATTTCCTTTCCCGGGAAGACGCTCCCAGCGGAACCAGCGGCGACGGCCATGAGGGCTATGACCTGCTGACCAATAGCGAGGCGCTCAGGTTTGCCGATGTCATGGTCGTCCTGTGAGCCCGGCAGCCCTGCGCGCACTGCAGAGCCGCTCTTGCGGCCGGCGCCATGGCCCCCCGTCCTCTCGCCTCCCCCGCGAGTCCTGGGTCTCGCGCGCGCCCTTCCGGCGCTCCTGCTGGGGGCAGGGCTGACGGCCGGGACGGCCCAGGCCAGCCCGTCGCCGCCAGACCGCCCCGATTCCGTCTCAGGCCCCCTGCCGGAGCGGCCGATGGCGCGCGTGACCGGGCCGGTCGCCGTCCGGACAGCCCCCCATGCCGGGGCGCCCGTCCTGCTGCGCCTGCCGGCCGGCGCCGTGATCGAGGTGCTGCATCCCGGCGCACCGGGCGGCTGGAGCGAGATCCGCGGCCAGGCCGGGACGCGACAGTATCACGGCCATGTTCCTGCCGGGCGGATCGCCCCGGCCGCTACCACCACCCCGCTGCCAGAGGATCCGCAATAGGCCCACCGCTCCCCGCAAGAGGATAACGCCATGCCCGTCACAACCGTCACCAACGCCGGCCCCTCCGACAACCGGGTCGACATCATCATGATGGGAGATGGCTACACCCAAGCCCAGATCCCCGGCACCTATTACGACCATATCGACGACCTGCTGGCCTATCTGTTCTCGGGCGACCCCCTGACCGAACCGTTCAACCGCTATTCCAGCTTCTTCAATGTCCATGCCGTCGAGGTAGTCTCGAACGAGAGCGGCGCCGACATCCCGCCAGGGACCATGGTGGATACCGCGCTGAATTCCTCCTACTTCTTCGATGGCGTCACCGAGCGCCTGCTCTATCCCGATGACGCCCTGTCTGATGCGGCGCTGGCGGCGGGGCTGGCCGGCACCGGGATCGACCCCGAGATCCGCTTCGTTCTGGTCAACTCCGACAAATACGGCGGTGGCGGCGGCCATTACGCCGCCTTTGCGGCGGGCAATTCCGATGCGATGGAAGTGGCGGTGCACGAGCTGGGCCATTCCTTCGTCGACCTGGCCGACGAATATGGCGGCAGTGGCGCCGCCCCGGGCAGCGAGCCGTCGGAGGCCAATGTGACGCTCGATTCAACCGGCGCGAAATGGGCCCGCTGGCATGGCTACGACGACGGCATCCTCGGGCCCATCGGGGCCTTCGAGGGCGGTCTCTATACCGATACCGGCGTCTGGCGCCCGACCGACAGCTCGAAGATGCGCGACCTGAACCGCCCCTTCGACGCCATCGCGCGCGAGGCCTTCGTGCTGAAATTCTACGACTTGGTCGATCCGCTGGATGATTTCAGCCACGCAGGCGGCAGCCTCTCGGTCACCGATCCCGGCGCGCTCCTGCTGGCGCCGGTCGACCCGGCGCTCTTCAGCGTCGAATGGCGCCTGGCCGGCGTCACCCTGGGCGAGACCTCGGCCATTCTGGATTTCGACAGCCTGGTGCTGGCCACGGGCAGCTACACGGTCACCGCCATCATCTCTGACACCACCGACTGGGTGCGCCTCGACCGCAGCAGCCTCAGCCAGACGGTCACCTGGCAGGTGGAGATCACCGATACCCCGGGGCTCTTCACCACCGACGGCACGGTGGCGGGCGAGATGATCCGCGGCAGCGGCGGCAATGATTTCTTCACCCCCGGCGCGGGCAGCGACGTGGTGGATGGCGAGGGCGGGATCGATGCGGTCTCCTATGTCGATCTGGCGCAGGGGGTGACGGTCAACCTGCTGGCGCGGACCGCGGTCTCGGCCGGCGAGACCGATACGCTGCGATCGATCGAGAATGTCACCGGCTCGATCTTCGGCGACTTCATCCGCGGCGACGACGGTGCCAACCGCATCCGCGGCCTGGGAGATTACGACTGGCTGGTGGGCTCCGGCGGGGCCGATTACTTCGACGGCGGCACCGGGCGCGACATGATCTCCTATGTCTATGCCGGCAGCGGCGTCACGGTCGATCTCGGCGCCGGCCGCGGCACCGCCGGGCAGGCGGCGGGAGACCGCTATGTCAGCATCGAACGGGTGACCGGCTCGATCTACGACGACCTGTTCTCCGGCGCCTCCGGCGAAGAGGATTTCCGCGGCCTCGGGGGCTATGACTGGTTCGTCGGAAGCGCCGGCGGCAAGGACCGCTACGATGGCGGCTCGGGCAGGGACACGGTGGCCTACTCGGCCGCCTCCGCGGCGGTGGAGGCCTCGCTGCTGCTCGGGCGCGGCATCGGCGGCGATGCGGCCCGCGATCTCTATACCTCGATCGAAAACCTCACCGGCTCGTCGTTTGACGATGCGCTGACCGGCGACAACGGCCGCAACGTGCTGCGCGGGCTTTACGGCGAGGACACGCTGCTCGGCAATGGCGGGGTGGATTACCTGACCGGCGGCGGCAACGACGACGTGCTCGACGGCGGCTCGGGCTGGGACGTGGCGGTCTTCGAGCGCAGCCGCGGCGATTACGACATCACCACCGCGGGCGCGGTCACCACCGTCAGCGCGCGCTACGGCGGCGAAGGCACCGATACACTGAACAACATCGAAGCGCTGCAATTCGCCGACGAGATGGTGTTTCTCTGACAGCCCCCCGCCTGCCACCACCCTGCGGCACGGCGGCCAGCCGCCGGAGGGGGCGCGAACCGATGAGTTGAAGGGCCGTCCCTGTTGACCGCTCCCCACCGGCAGTGTCTTCTGCCGGAGACGTTTTCGTTCTCCATTTCAGGATTCAGCCCCTATTTCAGGAAAGGTATTTCCATGGCCGATGACTATCCTGCCAATTCCACGACCACCGCCACCGTCCAGGTCAACGGCTCCCGGTCGGCGCGCATCGACAACGGCGTGACCGGCGATCAGGACTGGTTCCGGGTGACGCTGACCGCGGGCACCAAATACCGGATCGACGCCGAGGGCGCCTCGCTGGGCGCCAACACCCATATCGCGGGCATCTATGATGCCGCCGGCACGCTGATTTCGGGCACCACCAATTACAACGGCGGCATCGGGCAGGATGCGCGGGTCTGGTTCGTGGCGCCCACCAGCGGCGAATACTTCATCTCGGCCGGGGGCAACCCGGGGCAGACCACCACTTCGAACAAGCACTACAATCTCTGGGTGCGTGACGACTGGGATGTCGGTCCGGGGGACATCTCGACCCCCTTCACCCTGACCCCCGGCGGCGGACCGCTTGTCGCGACCATCGACGAGAGCATCGATACCGACTGGTACGCCATCACCCTCGCCGCGGGCGAGCAGGTGGGCTTCATCGCCACCGGGGGCACCAGCACCTATTATGCCGGCGGCACCTTCAACACCGACGTGCAGATCGGCGGCATCTATGACGACAGCGGCACCGCCATCGCCGGCACCATGGTCAGCAACCCGGGCCGCACCCAGGAGCAGCTCTTCTTCACCGCCCCCACCGCCGGCACCTATTACGTGGAAATCGCCGGTGAGGGCACCGCCAGCGAAGGCAGGTATACCATCGAGGCCCGCAGCGACGATCTCGCGGGCGGCATCGAGACTACCGGCATCGTGGTCGGGGACGATGATTACGCCAGCCGCACGGGCGTGATCTTTGCCGGCGACGAGGACTGGATCGTCACCCCGCTCAAGGCCGGCGAGACCTATGAGATCTCCGTCACCGGGCGCAGCGTTTCCGGCACCCTGCCGCTGGGCGATCCGAAGCTGGCCGGGCTCTATGACCCGGCCGGCACGCTGATCGCCGGCACCACCGCGAGCGGCAGCGGCCCCACTGCCACGCTGGTCTACACGCCCACCGCCGACGGCAGCTATTTCGCCGCCATCACCGGAGAGACCGACTCCGACAGCGGCGGCTACCGGCTGGTCGTGCACCGTGACGAGGCCAGCGCGGACATCACCACCACTGCGGACGCGCTGGTCATCACCGGCGCATATTCCAACGGGACGCGGCTGCATGCCGGCGATACCGACTGGCTGCCGGTGACACTGCAGGCCGGCAAGACCTATGAATTCGACTTTCGCGGTGAAGGCGGCTTCGATGCCAAGATCGCCGGGCTTCACGACCCTGCCGGTGCATTGATTGCAGGCACCGAAGCCAGCGCGGGACCGATCTCCTTCTCCGCCACGGCAGACGGCACCTATTTCCTGGCGATGGCGGCCGAAGACGGCGTCATGGCCGGCAATGTCCAGATCAAGGTGACCGTCGACGATTACACCGCCGACATCACCACCACCGGCCGGGTCGACGTGAACGGCATCACCACCGGTGAACTGGAAGCCCCTGGCGATCACGACTGGATCGGCGTCGATCTGACCGCTGGTGAAACCTACCGGATCGAGTACCGCGGCCTCAACACCGGCGAAGGCACGCTCTATGATCCCGACCCTGGCGGTATCTACGATTCCGCAGGCGCCTTCATTTCCGGCTCGGCCGGTGATGTCGGCGGGGCGGTCTACGACGTGCTGAGCTACTTCACCGCACCGGCCACCGACCGCTATTACCTCAGCATATTCAGCGATGGCTCGGGCCCCAGCGGCGCGAACCTCGGCAGCTATACGGTCGAAGTCACCTCGCTGGCGGATGATTTCGCCGGTGACACCAGCACCACCGGCACCCTGGCGGTAGGCGGCACCAGCACGGGCAACCTGTCGACCGGCGACGATACCGACTGGTTCGCCGTCACGCTGGAGGCCGGGGAAAGCTATCGCGCCAGGCTCGAGGGCAGCGGCTCTTCGCCCTTGAGGTACGAGGCGATCTCGGTCTTCGACGACAGCGGCAGCTCGCTAGGCGTCCAGGGCCATGGAACCTACGGCGGCGCCGCCCAGGTGACCTTTACCGCCCAGCAGGCAGGCACCTATTTCATCGAGGCGGCATCGCCCTATTCGGGTTTCAGCTATTCCGGCGATTACACCCTCAGCCTGACCCAGCTCGTCACCATGACGGGCGGCGACGGGGCCGACTGGATCACCCTGCCCGCCACCGGCGGTCTGGGGCTGGCGGCGATCATCGGCGGCACCGGGGTCGACATGGTCTCCTTCTCGGGGCTCGACACCGGCGTCACGGTCAACCTGCACAGCGACCTGGTGCAGGCCGGCGGCAGCGCCCCCTTTGCCATCGTCATGAGCTCGATCGAGAATGTCACCGGCACCAGCCATGACGATGTCTTCTACGGCTCCGACCGTTCCGAGAAGGTCCGCGGCCTGGGCGGGCGCGACCTGTTTCACGGCTCCGACGGCGAGCGTGACACCATCGACGGCGGCAGCAGCACCGACACGATCAGCTATATCAACTCCTCCGAGGGGGTGTCCGTCTCGCTGCTGCGCGGGCGCGGCTGGGGGGGCGATGCCGATGGCGACCGGATCACCGACGTTGAGAACATCATCGGCTCGCGCCATGACGACATGATCTGGGGCGACGCGCTGGCCAACCGGCTGGAAGGCCAGCATGGCGACGACACCATCGTGGGCGGCGGCGGCGACGATTACATCTCGGCGGGGCTGGGCACCGACGTGATCGTGTTTTCCGGCAACCGCGCCGACTACGATGTGGTGCACAGCGGCATCCGCACCGAGGTGACCCATCTCAACGGCGGCTACGACGGCTTCGACGTGATCGGCCACGCCGAGGTGCTGCGCTTCGCCGATGGCGACATGACCCTGTAGCCCTAAAGTATCCCATACCCAACAGAAGGCCAGAGACATACACCATGATCGTACCCCACCCGTGGGCCACACCGTTCTGAGGCTCGGCGACGGGCCGAACATCCGGGAGGTCCAGCAGGGCATGGCGGGCGGCGATGAATTCTACGGCCTCTTTGCCCGCACCAACCGCGGCGCCGACGGCAGCCCAGCCTACGATGGCGCACACAACATGCATTTCCAGGGCGGCGCCGGTTCGGACACCGCGGACTTCTCGGGCCGGCTCGATCCGGTGGTCTTCGATCTCGAACGGGGCTACGCGCTTTTGGGCTATCGCACCAACCTGATCTCGATTGAGAACGCCATCGGGTCTGCGCAGGACGACCGCTAACCGGCAGTGCCGCCGCCAACCGCTTCGAGGGCCGCGGCGGCGGCGATGTCTTCGTCGGCTCCTGGGGCGGGCGCGATGTCTATGACGGCGGTGCGGGCACCGACGAGCTGATCTACGTTCACGACAGGGGCGGGGTCAACGTTTCGCTTTTCGCAGGCAGGGGCTGGACCGGTCAGGCGGCGGATGACGTGCTCATCGATATCGAGAGCCTGATCGGCTCGGTCGCGGACGACATCCTGACCGGCAGCGGCGCGGCCAGCGACCGCAGGCAGGATGTGGCGGTGTTTTCCTATGATCGGGCGCTCTATGACATCACCACCGATGCCGGCAGCACCACCACCGTGGCCTATACCGGCCCCGGCGCGGGCGATGGCACCGACACGCTGACCGAAATCGAGGTGCTGCGCTTTACCGAACCGATGGCGATCTCTTCCTCTGAGCCGGCCGCGGGGGCAGGTGCCGCTCAATCAGGATCGCCCTCCTCCGACGGCAACGCATTCCAGCATCCTCTCCCGGTCCTGGCGCCCGGGAGAAACGCTCGGATAGACGGTACACTCCGCGTCAGAACCAGCGGCCGGTGACGGTGATGAGACAGGTGATGTCCCGGGCCCCCGCATCCGACTGGATGCGCGTCAGCCGATAGGTGGCGGAGGTCGGTCCGCAGGACTCCAGGATCGCCCCGAGATCATGATCGGTCGAAGCAGGCCGCAGCACTTGAAGCGAAATTGCGGGAAGACTGCCTGCCGCAAACCCCGCCGCATAGGTGACGGTGATATCTGCCCCGTTGGTAAAGACCCCGCCGCTGGCGGTCGCAATGGCCGTGTTGATGAGCTGTCTGTGGGTGCAGATCTGCGTGCCATCGGCAAAGCGCACATAGGCGCCATCGGCAGTGCTGCCGCGCTCGATCGCCGCGCCGGTGGGCACACCGCCGGACTGCGCGACCGTCCCGAGCAGATTGCCCGGTCCATAGACGTAATCCGCCCGCGCCACCCGACCCGCCGTGACATCCGTCGCACTGGCCTGCACGGCCGTCCCCTCCAGCGGGACATCAAGTTCCAGGCGCGCCCCGCTCAACCGGGCGCGCACCGTGCCGTCAGGCGCCAGCGTGGTCTCGCCCGTGGCCGGTTCCATCCGGAGCGCGTCGTGCCAGGCGCTGCCATCGGCGCTGATCTTGACCGAAAAGCCGGTATCGCCCGCCAGCCCCATCTCGGCATGGCCGGTCCAGCCCGACTGGAACAGCAGGCTCGCCGTGTCCGGCGCGGCGGCCTTGTTGATCTTGATCTGGTGGCCGCCGCTGCCGGCGTGGCTGAACAGGCTGGCCTGGGCCGCGACCGAAAGCCGGTTGATCCCGTCCCAGCCGGCACCGATCCCGACGCCGTCGAGATCGCTCAGCTCTGGCAGCTCGGGCTGCCAGTCGCTGCCGTCAAACAGCAGGGCGCGCCCGGCGCCCAGGTCATGGGCGCGCCAGCCCGCCTCCGGGTCGAGGAAACTCCAGGCGGTGCCGTCAAACACCGCCAGCCGTCCGGCCTCACCGGCCCAAGCGCCCTGCGGCGCCGGACCGAGCGCATAGATCTCTCCCGCCACAGGGCTGGCAGGCGGGGTCTCCGCCGCCACCGCCTGAAGGCTGAGCTGCACCAGCGTGTCCAGCCGCTGCAGCGCCTAGTTGTGCGTGACATGCTTCTGGGCCTGCGAGGGCAGAAGATAGGGCAATGCCAGCCGGGGCGAGGTATCGGGAGGTGAGGGCATCGGGGAGATCCTGCGCTGTTCGTAGGTCGCCCCTTATCGCCGCCCGGGGTTTAAGACCGCCAAATCGACCGCACGGCCCCGCGCCCGTCAGGCAACACCCCCCGGCGCGCCTGTCTTCCCCGCCCCGGGAGACCGCCCGCCGGCTTGACACCCCCGGACCGCTGGCCGATGTCAGCCGCACCCGACGAGGACTGCACACCATGATCCGACCCGCGCCACAGGCCAGCCCCCTTCCCCCGGAAGAACCGCCAGAAGTCTGCATCCTGATGGCGGTCTACAACGGCGCTGCGCATCTCGACGAACAACTCGACAGCTTTGCAGCGCAGAGCCATCCGGCCTGGTCCCTGATCGCCTCGGACGACGGCTCGCGCGATGACAGCATGGCCCGGATCGCCGAGTTCGCCGCCCGTCACCCGGGGCGCAGCATCCGCTGCCGGCCGGGGCCACGGCGCGGCTTCGTGCGCAACTTCCTGAGCCTGCTGGAGGATGTGCCCGAGGGGGTGCCCTATGCCGCCTTTTCCGATCAGGACGATGTCTGGTTCCCCGACAAGCTGGCCCGGGCGACAGCCGCCCTCTCAGCGGTGCCGGCGGACCGGCCGGCGGTCTATTGCGCCGCCACTTTCGTCTGCCAGACCGACCTGCGCCCGCTCGGCCCCTCCTCGCGGCTTCCGCGCCCGCCCGATTTCCGCAATGCGCTCGTGCAATCCATCGGCGGCGGCCACACCATGGTGCTGAACCGCGCCGCCATCGCGCTAGCCGCGGGGGCGGCACGGCGCGCCCCCGATCCCGTGGTGCATGACTGGTGGCTCTATCAACTGATCACCGGCTGCGGCGGTGTCATCCTGCGGGATCCCGACCCGGTGCTGCATTACCGCCAGCACGGCGCCAATCTGATCGGCGCCAATATCACCGGCCGCGCGCGCCTGAGCCGCATCCTGGCGCTGGTGAGCGGACGGTTTCGCCGCTGGAATCACATCAACCTGGCCGCGCTTGCCCCGATTGAAAGGGACTTCACTCCGGAGGCGCGGCACACGCTTGCCCATTTCCGGGCCGCCCGGCAGGGGCGGGTCTGGCACCGGCTGCGTCACCTGCGGGCCTCTGGCGTCTATCGCCAGAGCCGCATCGGGTCCACGGCGCTCTATCTCGCCTGCCTGCTGGGGCGGCTCTGAAAGCCGCCGGCCTCAGCCAGGGGCGCCGACCTCGGCGATGACCCCGGCGATATCGTCCACCACGCGGGTCAGCAGGCCCTCGTCCTCGCTCTCGCCCATCACCCGGATCAGCGGCTCGGTGCCCGATTTGCGGATCAGCAGCCGGCCGCTGTCCGCCAGCCGCGCCTCGCCCTCGGCGATTGCGTCCTGCACCCGCTGGATGCCCAACGGATTGGCCCCGACCTCGAAGCGCACGTTCTTGAGCAGCTGCGGCACCGGCTCGAAGCAGCGGATCATCTCGCTGGCCGGGGTGCCGCTCTGCTTGAGACGCGACAGGAACTGCAGCCCGGCCACCAGCCCGTCACCGGTGGTGGCATAATCGGTCATCACGATGTGGCCCGATTGCTCGCCGCCCAGGTTGTAGCCGCCCTGGCGCATCGCCTCGACGACATATCTGTCGCCCACCGGGGTGCGTTTGAGCGTGATCCCCTGGCCCTGCAGGAAGCGCTCCAGCCCGAGGTTCGACATCACCGTCGCCACCAGCACGTTCTTCGCCAACCGCCCGGTCCCGGCCCAGTCAGAGGCCAACAGCCCCATGATCTGATCGCCGTCAGCCACCGCGCCGGTTTCATCGAGGATGACGATCCGGTCGGCATCCCCGTCCAGGCACAGCGCGACGTCGGCCTTGTGTTCCCGCACCGCCCGGGCCGCGGCTTCGGGATGGGTCGACCCGCATTCGGCGTTGATGTTGTAGCCGTTCGGCCCGACACCGATCGGGATGACCTCGGCGCCCAGTTCCCACAGGACATCGGGCGCGGCCTTGTAGGCGGCGCCGTTGGCGCAGTCGAGCACCACCTTCAGCCCGTCGAGCCGGACCCGGTTGGGCACCGTCGTCTTGGCATATTCCACGTAGCGTGCGGCCGCATCGTTGAGCCGGGTCACCCGGCCCATGTCATCGGCATCGACCGGCTCCAAGTCACTCTCCATCAGGGCTTCGATCTCGGCCTCGGCGGCATCCGACAGCTTGTAGCCGTCAGGCCCGAAGAACTTGATGCCGTTGTCGTGATGCGGATTGTGGCTGGCCGAGATCATCACGCCGATGTCGGCGCGCATCGAATGGGTCAACCGCCCCACCGCGGGGGTCGGCACCGGGCCAAGCGCGAAGACATCCATGCCGGCGGCGGTGAAGCCCGCGGTCAGCGCGTTTTCCAGCATGTAGCACGAACGCCGCGTATCCTTGCCAATCACCACCCGGTGGCGTTTCTGGTCGACGTTGAAGTAACGCCCCACCGCCGCCGCCAGCAGCACCGTGTTGGCCGCCGTCAGCGGCGCCACATTGGCACGCCCCCGCACACCGTCAGTGCCGAAAATCCTGCGTGTCATAACCCGTTCCCGTTCTGTCGGACCGGGCAGCAGATGCCTCCCGGTCCCTATGTGTCATCCTGTTGGCGCGCGACCCGGCCCGGCGTCCCTATTCGGGAACCACCATCACGTCATTGTACATCATCGACTGCAGCGCCAGATAGCGGAACTTCCACGGGTGCTTGAGGCAGAACTCGTTGACCGCCCGCGCCACGCCGCAATGATACATGCTGCTCGCCGACCAGACGGTATAGTCATTGAAGATGATCACGCCGCCGGGCTTCATCTTCGGCAGGACCGCCTCGATGTCCCGCAGCACGCCTTCATACTCGTGATCGCCATCGACATAGACCATGTCGAAATAGCCGTCCGGCAGTTTCGAGATATTGGCCGAACTGTCGCCGACATGGGTCTTCAGGCGGCTGTTTTCCGCCGCCAGCTCGGCCCGCACCTTCGGGTTGACCAGCCGCGAGATGTCGATGTCGAACAGGTGCAGCCGCTCGGGCTTGCAGCGGGTGAGAATCTCGAGTGAGAAGTCTCCCCGGTCGACGCCGATCTCCGCCATCACGCCGCCCTGCGCCACCTTGTCGAGCAGCGCGTAGCGGTTGGCCAAGACCTCGCAGCCCTCCAGCTTGGACGCCGGCAGTTCCGGAGCCGGGTTGTGATAACGTCCCTTGGCCTGCTTGAACTCCCGCAGGGCCTGGGCAAAGGCGCGGCGTTTCTGCTCGACCTGTTCGAAGGTAATCTTGGGCTTGACCATGTGGTTCCTCTTACAAATTCATGAAGTCTCGGGCAAAATTCTCGACATCGTGGCGCTGCACCTGGCGCGACAGCGCCTCGCGCCGGGCCGCCAGATCGGGCGCCTCGGCGAAGGCCACCACCGCGGGGATCGCGGCCCGCATATCCTCGTGAACATGCGGCGCAAACAGCGACCGGGCCCCCGGCCAGTCGTGCACCACCGGCAGCGCGCCCGAGGCCATGCCCTCCAGCACCGAGGTATGACAGCCCTCGCTGTCGGAACTCGACAGGATGGTGCCGACGCCGCGATACCATTCCTCCATGTCACCACCCGCCGGATCGAATCGGATCGAGGCCGCCAGGTCGGGATCGTCGAAGATCCGCCGGAACACGGTCTCGAACCGCGCGCGGGTCTCGTCCTCGCGGTTCCAGACCCACTCGATTTCCCACGGCATGGCGCTGCGCACCGCCAGGCGGAAGCGCGGATCCTCGGCCCTGAGCGCGGCAAAAAACTCCACCGCCCGGTCGAACCGCTTGTGCTCGAAGGGGTTGATGCCGACCAGCCCGAGCGTGAACCGCGCCTCGGGCAGCTTCGGGCGGTGCAGGCTCTGCCAGTCGATATACTGCGGGATCACATGAATGCGCTCCGGGTCCACGCCGTGACGCGCGATCATCCGGTCGCGGAACCAGTCCGACACCACGATCAGCGCATCGACATTCGCCCAGTTGACCCGCACCGGGAAATCGCGAAAGGCCTCGAAGCGGTGCAGCCGCACGATCAGCTTCGTGCCCGGGCGCTTGTTGTTGCTGTGCCAGACCGCGTTCTCGCAGCACCATTCGCAGAACACCGTATCGGCGTCTCCGGGCACGCCGGGGCGGCCCATGGGCTTGACCGTGCTGCGCCAGGGCTCCCAGCTGATCTCGATCTTGCTGTCGCTGCGGGTGAGATCGATGAACTGGCGCAGGAACTTGCGCTCATGGGTCGGAATGTGGATGCGACGGCGGGATCCGGTCAGCGCAGGGGCATCCGTCCTCCAGCCGCGGATCGCCCGGCCCAGGCGGGTCGACAGGGCCTCGGCCGAGAACCGTTCCGAGATCTCGGCGATCCGCGCCCGCGCGGCGCGATAGCGCGCATCGCCGCGGCTGCGCAGGAAGTCCAGGACACGGGCCGGGATGTCATCGTGCACGATATCGATGTAATAGGGGTAATCCGCGCCGAACAGCGACCGGTTGAGCGCATTGTCATTCAGGATCGGCGGCACGCCCAGGGTGCAGAATTCGACGATCTTGGTCGAGATCTCGATCACGTCGTCATAGCGGTCATGGCGCAGGCAATAGGCGAAATGCGCCGCCCCCATCCGCGCCTTGGCCTCGGCATGGGGCACGTTGGTCACTAGGTTGATGCCCCGCAGCAGGCCGGCCTCGACGCTGCGCCGGAACCCGTCCATGCGCTTGAAGAAGTCGCGATAGCGGGCACGGTAGGTGTCCTTGCCGGCGATCAGGCTGACCGACAGGTCAGGATGGTCGGAGACCGCGGTGGCGATGTCGAGCAGCCAGTCGAAACCGTAGTGCAGATCGACCTTGCCGGAGTAGCACAACACCGTCGGACCCTCCTCCGGCCGCGCCACCGGCGGGCCGCGGAACACGATCGGCGGCACCACATGCACCCGGTTGGCCGGGTAGTCATAAAGCGATTCCAGCGCCCGCTGCGCGGTCTCGCTCTGCACCACGATGGCATTGGCCGGATTGGCCCCGCCACCGCGTGCCAGGCGCACCCATTCGGGCTCGGGCGCGCTCAGGTCGGGGATCGCGCTGGGGGCATAGACGACGACACGGTCGCGCAGCCCGGGCTCCGCCAGCAGCCGGGTGAGATACTCGGTGCCGCGCACGAAGATCCGGTCGTAAGACCCCGCGGCCGCCTCCCAGGCCGAGAGCGCATCGATCAGCGTGTCGGGGCGCAACTGCGTGTCGGTCAGCCCGGCGACCTCCAGCACCTGCTCGGCGCCCACCATGCGGATCGAGGCGGGCAGTTCGCGCGCCAGCACCGGGTTTTCCATCCGGTGGGTCAGCAGCAGATCGGTCTCGAGGTCGGATTGCAGCGCCAGCAGCTTGCAGACATTCAGGAGCCAGATCGTCGAACCGTCGATCAGGTTGAAATTCTGTTCGGCCAGCACCGCGACCTTCATTGCGCCATCTCCCCTGCCAGTTGCGGCTGTCCGGATCCGTCGGCCCCGGGGATCACCTCTTCGACCAGGCCGCTGACCGTGCGGAAGAGCGGCGCCTGCGAGCGGGCCACCGGGCCGGTGACCTGGATCCGCCAGCCCCGTTCGCGGGCGATGCGGCAGGCGTCCATCACCTGACGGTTCAGCCGCATGTTGTCGATCGACCATAGGCCGGCCCAGTCGCCGGGGGCCTCTTCGAGCCCCAGCCAGTCGATGACGAAACGGCCGGGCTGGCCGGTGGCCAGGTCCGACAGCAGGCTGACCCGGCTGGCCCGGGTGATCTCGCGGCCGGCCAGATGCGCACAGGGCCCGATGGCCACCACCCGCTCGTCGGGAGCGGCGGTGCGCAGCGCCACCCGCGGCAGGACATGGGTGTCAAACCCCGCGGCCTCCTCGGGCGCCGCCTCGGACACCTGCGCCTGCGTGATCTCTCCCAGCCCCAGCATCCGCGACATCGGCGGATGCGTCTGCGCCGCCCCGGTCAAGGCGCGCGACATCGGCGCCACCCGGCGGGTCCAGTAGATCGAAGGCTTGATCGGGTTCATGACGGCCGGATGCCCCCCCTTCGTCAGGGTCTCGGCCACCATGCCGGCCAGGGTTTCCATGTCGCCTTCGGGAAACAGGCTGGCATGGATATCCAGCGCGATCTCGTCGAGCGGCGGAATGTCGGTCATGAAGACCGGCACGCCGTAGGCTGCTGCCGTATAGGGCTTCAGCGGCGCCACCAGTTCGGTCACGATGGTCCGGCGGCGCGGGATGATCACCGCGTCGAGCATCGCGTAATAGGCGCCGATCCTGTCGGGCGCGACCTGCGGCACGAAATGCACATGCGCCGCCACCCCCTGCGCCTCGGCCTCGGCCTTCAGGCGCGTCTCGGTGGGCACGGCATGGGCCGACCCGATCAACCCCTTGGGCACGCTCGAGCCGACGATCACCAGATCGGCATCCACCCCCTTGCCGCGCAACCGCGCCATGAGCGGGATCAGGTCGGAACTGCCCTCGTAATCGCTCAGCGACCCGACATAGCCCAGCAGGTAACGCGCCGAGATGGCAAGGCTGTCGCGCGTGATGCCCTTGGGGATACGCCCCGGCGTGGCAACCCCGTTGGGCACCAGGTGGATCTTGTCGGCGGGCACGCCGCGACGCACGAGCTCGTCGCGCATGGCCCGGTTCAGCGTGAACACCGCCTGCGCCGCCCGGGCGATGCGCACCTCGTTGTCGCGGTTCTGCGCGTAATCCGCCGAGGCCTCGTAGCCCGGTTCGGTGGCGGCGCGCGACATCTCCCAGAAGCCGCGCTGCTCGTAGAAGAACGGCACCTTCCAGCGCCGCGCGGCATATTGCGCAGGTTCGGCATTCTCCCAGTTCGAGACCGCCAGCACCGCCCCCGGACGATAGATCTCGAAGGCCTGCATCAGCACCTTCTCGGCCTCGCGCAGGCGCGCGCGCCGGTTCATCTCGGGCGTGGCGCGGCTGGGCAGGAAGACATAGCGCACGCCGTCGACCACCTGCTCGGTGGCCACCCGCGCGGTGGCATCGAACCCCTCGATGTCCCAGGGACGTCCGGGGCGGTTGAAGACGATCACGTCATGGCCGGCCCCTTTCAGGGTGCGGGCCACCTCATGGGTGCGCACGGCATAGCCGTCGCTGGTATAGGGATAGCTGTGATCGACCACATAGGCGACGCGGCGCGGCAGGCACCAGTGTTTCGGGTCTCTGTCTTGCACCATGTCTCACCAGCCCCCGTGCGGCATGCCCGGCCGGATCGAGCGCTCTTCGCTTCGCCCCGCCATGACGTAATGCACCAGGGGGTTGATCTCCATTGCCGCGATGTCGGGATAGAGCCGCAGGTAGTGCCCGGTATCGAAATGCGGCCCCGGATCGCGCCGGTCCGGCCCGCCGTGGGTCAGGAAATGCAGGGCGGCATCGCCCCCTGCTGCGGCGACATCAGGATAGGCCTCATGATACCACCGGGCATCGAACAGACCGCTCTCGCGGATCACGCGCAGGTGGAAGCGGCGGCGCAATCGCGGCCAGAGCCGCATGAGCCCCCGCATCACGAGGCCAGGCCGCGGCGGACGCTGCAAAACGACCGGCGGCATGGCGCGCAGAACGGCGACTTCCTGCTCCAACGAGACCTTCTGCGCATAGAGGCTCTCGACCCTGGCCTGCAAGTCGGCCACCACCGCCGGCAAATTCGAACTTGTCATGCGCGGCTCGGGAAAAGGTTTCATTCAATGCGCCGAAATATCCATAAACTCTGCCTGACCCCGGTCGGATTTTCAGGCTGGTGCTAAATGGCCTTGATTGGATGGAAAGTAAAGCGAAACTCCCGGCCGCATCGCCTCGCCGGTGGTGATCCCGCCGCCCGCGCGGTATCGGGACGCGGAAGCTGCCGGCGCCGGCAGCCCCCGGTCCGTGCGCGGGCCGGGACGGACCCGCAACGAAACCGGATCAGGATGCTCGCGTCATGGCCTCCCCGCCGCCCAGCCATTTCGATCCCGCCTGGTATCTGGCGGCCTATCCCGATGTCGCCGCCGCCGGGCGCGATCCGCGGCGCCATTACTGCCGTCACGGGCGCCGCGAAGGCCGCCTGCCGGTCTTCTTGCCGGCGCTCTGGCGCGAGCGCGACCTGCGCTGGAACATGCTCGAGGAGGGTGAGGCGGCGCTGGTTGCCATGGCCCGGGGCGCGCCCGGCCCCAACCGCGCCTATGCCGCCATCGCCTGCGCCCGGGCGGCCGCCCGGCGCGGTGACTGGAGCGCCGCCCAGGACTGGCTCCGCCCGCTTGAGGTGCAGCGCGACCTGATCGGGCTGACCGGCACCCCGGACCCGGTGCTGCTGGCGCTCGAAGCAGCGGTGGTGACGGGCGAGCTGCCCCGGGCCCGGAGGCTGCTCGCCGCCGCGCGCCGGGCGTTCGGCCGCCTGCCCGACCTGATGCTGGCCGCCGCCAACCTGGCCGCCGCCGAGGCGGGCCATGGCCCGCCCTGGGCACGTGCCATGGCGCGGCTCTATGCCCGCGCCTGGCTGCGCGGCGTGGCGGTGGCGGAGGGGGAGGCCCCCGCCTTCGACCGGCTGATCCCGGCGCGACCGCCCCGCCCCACGGGGCTGGCCGGTCCGCTGGTCAGCGTGGTGATGCCCGCCTTCAACGCCGCCGCCACCATCGGCACCGCGCTCGCCAGCCTGAGCGGGCAGAGCTGGCAGGCGCTGGAAATCCTCGTGGTCGACAATGGCGCCACCGATGCCACCGCCGCCGTGGTGCGCCGCCATGCCGCGGCCGACCCGCGCATCCGCCTGCTTGACGGCAGTGCCGCGCCCGGCGCCTATGCCGCGCGCAATATCGGCGTGGCCGCCGCCCGTGGCGCCTTCATCACCGTGCTTGATGCCGATGACTGGGCCCATCCGGCGCGCATCGCCCGGCAGATCCGCACCCTGCGCCGCAACCCGGCCGCCGCCGCCACGATCTCCGACTGGGTGCGGGTCACGCCAGACCTGCGGTTCACCCGCTGGTGGCAGGACCGGGGCCATATCCATCCCGATCTCTCCTCGCTGATGATCCGCGCCGAGCTGCGCGCGCGGCTGGGCTACTGGGACCGCGCGCGCGCCGGCGCCGACAGCGAATATCACGACCGCATTCTCGCGATCTGCGGCGCGCGGGCGATCGTGCCCACCGCGCCGGGCCTGCCGCTCAATTTCGGGCGGCTGCATGACCGGTCGCTGACCCAGGTGGCCGAAACCCGCATCGACACCCAGGTCTTCGGCGCGCGGCGCAGCTACATGCTGAACGCGCGCCGCTGGCACGAAGGCGCGGAGGAGGACCTGCCCCTGCCGCAGCACCCCGCCCGCCGCCCCTTCGACCTGCCGCCCGCGCTGGCGCTGCGCCCGCCCGATCCGCCTGCCGCCGCCGAGGCGGTGCCCGCGGCCGAACGTGCCGGGCTCTACGACGACGCCTGGTATATGCGCAGCTATCCCGATCTGCGCGCGCAGGAGGCTGACGGGCTGGCCCATTACCTGCGGACCGGCGCCGCCGAGGGCCGCGATCCGGGACCGGATTTCAGCACCTCGGGCTATGCGCTGGCCCAGGAGATCGCCCCGGAGACGGCGCTGGCGCATTACCTCGACCACGGCCGGGCCGCCGGCGCCGACCCGCTGCCCGACTGGCAGGGCGCCCTGCCCGCCCCCGCCCCCGGGCGCCATGTGCTGGTCTTCGGCCACCAGGCCGGCGCCGAGATCTTCGGCGCCGAACGCTGTCTTGTCACCACGCTCGAACGCGCCGCCGAAGCCGGGATCACGCCCTCGGTGGTGCTGCCCCGGCTGCTCAGCCACGACTACCTCAAGGCGCTCCTTGCCCGCTGCCACAGGCTCCATGTGCGGCCCTATGGCTGGCGCTTCGGCGGGGTGGCGCCCGATCCGCGCAGCCAGGCCCGGCTGACCCGGCTGATCCGCGACAGCGGCGCCGTCGAGGTGCATCAGAATACCGTGGTGCTGGACGCCCCGTTGCGCGCCGCGCGCGCCGCCGGCGTGCCCTCGGTGGTGCATGTGCATGAATTGCCCGCCTCTGACCTGCGGCTTTGTGCCGACCTGGGCCTGGCCCCCGAGGCGCTGCGCGCCGAACTGCTGGCGCAGGCCGATCGCTTCGTCGCCAATTCCCCGGCGGTCCTGCGCTGGCTGGACCTGCCGCCGGCGCGCGCCCTGCTGATGCCCAACCGGGTGGACCCGGCGCTGGCCGATCTGCCCTTCGCGCCCGCCACGCCTCCCCGCATCGCCCTGATCGGCAGCCTGACCGCCCGCAAGGGGATCGGGGATGCCCGGGCGGTGGCGCGGGCGCTGGCCCGGTCCGGCCTCGCCGGTGAGATCCGCCTGATCGGCCCGCAAAGCGCCGACCTGGACCGGCTCGGCCCCCTGCCTGCCAACATGCGCCACATGGGCTATGCCCCGGGCCCCGCGGCCGCGCTGGCGGAGGCCGATATCGTGCTCAGCCTCAGCCAGGTCGCCGAAAGTTTCGGGCTGAGCGTCTTCGAAGCGCTCTGCGCCGGGCGGCCGGTGGTCTGCTACGACCGCGGCACCCCGCCCGACCTGGTGGGGCGCGACGGCGCGGCGGGCCATGTGGTTCCCGCCGACCGCCCCGACCTGGTGGCGCGGGCGCTCGCCCCCTGGCTGAAGAGCCCCGCCGCCCTGCAGGCGGCTTCCCGAAACGCCCGAGAACGCGGTGCACGGCTTCTCGCCGACCATGCCGGCACCAGCGCGGCAGACCTGTTCCGGGCGGCGGCTTCCGGCCCCGATCTCCCCGATTAGGCACGGATAGAGGTTGCAATCGACCCTGAATTCAGTACCACCCGCGCAGCATTCAATTTATCAAGAGAGACCGAGTTTTGAAAATACTGGTCGTGTTCGGCACCCGCCCCGAAGCCATCAAGATGGCTCCCGTCGTCAAGCGCCTGCAGGCAACCTCCGGCCTCGAAACCCATGTCTGCGTCACCGCGCAACACCGCGAGATGCTCGATCAGGTGCTGCGGCTGTTCGACATCACGCCGGATTTCGACCTCAATATCATGAAACCGGGTCAGGACCTGACCGATATCACCGCCAACATCCTGCTGGCGCTGCGCGATATCCTCAAGGAGGGCGGCTATGACCGGCTGCTGGTGCATGGTGACACCACAACGACCATGGCCGCGGCCCTGGCCGCCTTCTACGCCCAGGTGCCCGTGGGCCACGTGGAGGCCGGGCTGCGCACCGGCGATATCTATGCCCCCTGGCCCGAAGAGATGAACCGCTCGCTGGTCGGCCGGATCGCCACGCAGCATTATGCCCCGACCGAGACCGCCCGCACCGCGCTGCTGGCGGAAAACGTGCCCGACGACCGGATCATCGTGACCGGCAATACCGTGATCGATGCGCTTCAGGACGTGGTGGCGCGGTTCGACGCCGATGCCGGGCTCGATGCACAGATGCGCGCGCGCTTTCCCTTTCTCGAGGAGGGGCGCCGCATGGTGCTGGTCACCGGCCACCGGCGGGAGAATTTCGGCACGGGTTTCGAGAACATCTGCCACGCTCTCAAGGCGGTCAGCGAAGAGGCCAATGCCCAGATCGTCTACCCGGTGCACCTCAATCCCAATGTCCAGGCCCCGGTCAACCGTATCCTCGGCGAGGCCGGCGATGTCCACCTGATCGAGCCGCAGGACTACCTGCCCTTCGTCTGGCTGATGCGGCGCGCCCATGTCATCGTCACCGATTCCGGCGGCGTGCAGGAGGAGGCTCCCAGCCTCGGCAAACCCGTGCTGGTGATGCGCAACACCACCGAACGGCCCGAGGCGGTCGAGGCGGGCACCGTGCGGCTTGTCGGCACCGATGCCGAGAAGATCCGCAGCGAGACGCTTCGGCTTCTGACCGACGATGCCGCCCATGCCGAAATGGCGCGCGCGCTCAACCCCTATGGCGATGGCCGGGCAGCCGAACGCATCGCCGCCGCGCTGACAGCGGACGCCTAATTATCCTGCTTTTTTGATCCAGAAGGACACATTCCAGATGTTCGAACGTATTTCGATGATCGGGCTCGGCTACATCGGCCTGCCCACCGCCGCGCTCTTCGCGGCCTATGGCAACCGGGTGATCGGGGTGGATGTTTCCCCGCATGTGGTCGACACCATCAACGCCGGCAAGATCCACATCGTCGAGCCCGAGCTCGACGGCATCGTGCACAAGGCGGTGACCGAGGGCATGCTGTCGGCCACCCTGACACCGGAGCCGGCGGATGCGTTCATCATCGCCGTGCCCACCCCCTTCAAGGAAGGCTTCGAACCCGATCTCAGCTACATCCGCTCCGCCGCGAACATGATCGCCCCGGTGCTGGAAAAGGGCAATCTGGTGATCCTCGAAAGCACCTCGCCGATCGGCGCCACCCAGCAGATGGCCGAATGGCTGGCCGAGGCACGCCCCGATCTCAGCTTTCCGCAGACCGCGGGCGATGCGGCGGATGTGCAGGTGGCCCATTGCCCCGAACGGGTGCTGCCGGGGCACGTGGTGCACGAGCTGGTGGAGAACGACCGCATCATCGGCGGCATGAGCGCGCGGGCCACCGAGATGGCCACCAAGATGTACAAGCTCGTGGTCAAGGGCGACTGCATCGCCACCGACGCCAAGACCGCCGAGATGTGCAAGCTGGTGGAAAACTCCTCGCGCGACGTGCAGATCGCTTTTGCCAACGAGCTGTCGATCATCTGCGACAAGTTCGACATCAACGTCTGGGAGCTGATCAGCCTCGCCAACCGCCACCCGCGGGTCAACATCCTGCAGCCCGGTGCCGGCGTCGGCGGCCATTGCATCGCGGTCGACCCCTGGTTCATCGTCGCCTCCGCCCCCGACGAGGCCAAGCTGATCCGCGCCGCGCGGCTGGGCAATGACGCCAAACCCGACTGGGTGCTGGAAAAGGGCAAATCCGCGGTGATGGACGTGCTGTCGGCCGATCCCTCGCGGGCAATGAAGGATATCAAGGTGGCCTGCCTCGGGCTGGCCTTCAAACCCGATATCGACGATCTGCGCGAAAGCCCCGCGCTGGGCATCACCCGGCGGTTCGGCGAGGTCGGATGCCGGGTGCTGGCGGTCGAACCGCATATCGAGGCGCTGCCCGGCAAGCTGGACGGGCTGCCGATCACCCTGACCCCGCTGGAAGAGGCGCTGAAGGAGGCCGACGTGATCTGCGTCCTGGTCAAGCACAGCGCCTTTGCCGACCTCGCGGACAAGCTGCCAGAAGGCACCCCGCTGGTCGATGTGGTCGGGCTCTGAGACCGCCTCTCGCCGCGGCCGCCCACGGGCCGCGGCCGCGCCGCGCGGGGTCTCCGGCCCTGCGGCAGGCTCTATATCTGGCCCGAGATCCGGCCTGAGATCTGGCCTGAGGCTTTGCCTGGTGCTCGGCCTGCTGGTCGGGCTGGCACTGCCGCTGCAGGCCGAAGTCACCTATTACCGGATGACCTTCGACCAGCTGCGGCCGGTCGCGGGCGGGTTCGAGGACCGCGGCAAAGCCTACCGGTTTCGGCGCGAGGGCGGCGGCGCCCCCCTGACCACCCGGCGCGATTGGCGCAGCGGATCCGCGGCGCTGGTGCTGAAGACCGACCCGGCCCCGCCGGGCGCCAGCCACGACCGCGCCGAGATCCAGATCCACAGCGGCATCACCTGGAACCGCGACTGGGTTGCCTCGCTCAGGTTTCGCATTCCCGATCACGGCGCCCGCGTGGCCGACTGGCAGGTCCTGATGCAATGCCCGCAGGCGGGCACCGACCTGCCGCCGCCGATCTCGGTCGACCTGGAACCGGACGGGCGGATTTCGCTGGTGGTCCGCTCCGAGCGCGACCCGCATGAGATCCTCTGGTCCGCCGCCCTGCCGCGCGGGCGCTGGGCGACGCTGGCGCTGGGGTTCCGCATGGGCGCCGAAGGCCGGCTGCGGCTCTGGCTGGACGGGCGGCAGATGATCGACACCCGCCTGCCGCTGGGCTGGCAGACGGGCGAGCGGCGCTGCGTGCTGAAGACCGGCATCTACCGCGCGCCCTCGGCCCACCCGTTTGAGCTGCGGCTCGATGACGTGACGCTGGGCGACAGCTACCGCAGCACGCTCACGCCCCGGTGATCGACCCCGCCTGCGGCTGGTCACCCCCCGGAGCCTGTCTCGGCCCCCGCCCGCCGGTCGCGCCCGGTCGTCTCTGGTCGTCTCTGGGCGCAGGCCTACCCGCGGGCGTAGACGTCTTCGTAGCGCACGATGTCGTCCTCGCCCAGATAGCCGCCGGTCTGCACCTCGATCAGCACCATCGGCACCTTGCCGGGGTTCTCCATCCGGTGCCTGACCCCCAGAGGCACATAGACCGACTGGTTCTCGGACAGCAGATGCACCTCTTCGCCCACGGTCACCCGGGCGGTGCCCTCGACGACGATCCAGTGTTCCGCCCGGTGGTGGTGGCTTTGCAGGCTCAGGGTCGCGCCGGGGTTGACGAGGATGCGCTTGACCTGAAACCGCCCCCCCAGCGCCAGCCGCTCGAACCAGCCCCAGGGCCGGTGGTCCCGGGGGAATTCCTCGGCCTGCGGCAGGCCGCGCTCGCGCAGCGCGCTGACCGCCAGCTTGACCTCCTGGGCGCGGTTCTTGTCGGCCACCACCGCATCGGGCATCGCCACCGCGACGATGTTGCTCAGCCCCAGCCCCACCAGCACCTGGTCGGGGGATTCCGCCCGCAGCAGCGTGTTGTCGCATTCGATGGCCACCGCCGCCCCCGCGGTGGCCAGCCCCGCGGCGTCGGGGCCGGCCTCGGCATGGACCGCCTGCCAGCTGCCCAGGTCGGACCAATGTCCGGCAAAGGGCACCACGCTCAGGTTGTCGGCCCGTTCCATCACCGCGTAATCGACCGAGATGTCCTCGACCCCGGCCCAGGCCGCTTCGTCCAGCCGCAGGAAGCCCAGGTCCGGGCGCGCGCCGGCCACCGCCTGGCGCACCGCGGCCAGCAACTCGGGCGCATGGGTCTCGAAGGCGGCAAGGATGGCGCGCACCGAGAACAGGAAGATCCCCGCGTTCCACAGGTGACAGCCATCCTCGAGCATCGCCTGCGCGGTGGCGGCATCGGGCTTCTCGACGAAGCCCGCCAGCCTTGCCGCACGCCCGGAGGCATCTGGCGGCGCATCCAGGCGCAGGTAGCCATAGCCGGTCTCCGGCCGATCGGGGGTGATGCCGAAGGTCACCAGATCATCGCGCGCCTGCACCACCCGCAGCCCCTCGGCCACCGCAGCGTGAAAGGCCGCCGTGTCGGGCAGGGCATGGTCTGAAGGCGCCACCAGCATCACCCCCTCGGGACGGGTCGCCGCGAGGTGCAGCGCCGCGGCCAGCACCGCGGGCGCGGTGTTGCGTCCTTCCGGCTCGATCAGCACCGCGCCGGGATCGATGCCGATGTCCTGCAGCTGCTGGGTCACCACGAAGCGGAAATCCGACCGGGTGACCATCGTCGGCGCGGCAAACTCCAGCCCGCCGCCCGGCGCCTCTGCCGCGTCCGACCGGCTCATCCGTCTGGCGGTGGCCTGCAGCAGGGTCGGGCCCTCGTCGAAGGCGACGAACTGCTTGGGGTGGTGCCGCCGGGACAGCGGCCAGAGCCGCGTGCCCACCCCCCCGCACAGGATGACAGGGCAGATTTCGGCACTTGCTTCGGCCAAGAGCGGATTCCTTTTACTGACACGCACGGTCGGAGGATCCGCCGGACCGCACCCTCTCCAGAGGCGACATTGGCATAGCCCGCAGCCTCGCGCCAGCCCGGGCGCATCGGCCCTACCGGCTCTCGGCCCGCCCCGCCTCCTCGGCCTGCCAGGAGGCGGTGAGCCAGGACTTCCAAGCCGCGTAGAAGGCATCGAACGGCGCCCGGGCACGGGCAAAGGTCTCGCGGTTGGTCTCGCGGTAATCCGCCTCATAGACGCAGCTGTGTCGTCCGGGTCCGAGCAGCGCGGTCAGTTCCTGGCGCTGGGGCAGCAGCGCTTCGCCCAGGGCGGCGTGCAGCCGGGCGGCCTGGGCGCTGTGGGCGCGGTCGTCGAACCGGGTCAGCACCAGCCGCAGCGACTCCCAGGAGAACTGCAGCCCGGGCCGCCCCAGGGCCCGGGCGGTGCGGGTTTCGCGTTCTTCGATGCCGCGGAAGGCTTCGTGCAGCAGCTCCAGGAAGGCGCTGGCCTCGGCCGCCCCCCGGGGATCCGCGACAAGCGGCACCAGCACCATGTCGGCGGCGGCCAGGGCGGTGACGGTCAGCGGCCCGAGGGGGGCCCCTGTATCGATCAGCACGGCGTCGTAGCGCGCCAGGACGCCCTCGGCGGCAAGCTGGTCGCCAAGCGCCTGCCAGGGCCTCCAGCTGCGGACCTGTGATTGCCAGAGCGGTATCTGCAGCCCCAGCCGGTGCAGCGCCGGCCCGGCGCCCAGCAGATCGACCCCGGGCCAGCGGCTGGCGGTGATCGCATCGGCGGCCGAGCGTTCCATCGCCTGGTCCATGGCCGCCTCCATCGGCACCGTGGGCTCGCCATGGTCCAGCCGGCGGCGGTTCTCCTGTCTGAGCTGGGTGCCGCAATGGCGCGCGATCATCGGGACCACGCTCCGATCCTCGGTCAGCGGAGAGCGGGTCAGCTGCTGCGTCAGCTCGGCCTGCGGATCGAGATCGATCACCAGCACCCGGTAGCCGTCCATCGCGGCCGCCAGCGCCAGATGCGCCACCGTCGTCGTCTTGCCGGCGCCGCGCCCGGTCTGGGCGACGGCGGTCACGCGCGCCCGAAGCCCGGCCGGACGATAGGGCAGATAGCGGCGCCCGCGGGCGCCGTGGCGGTCGAAGTGCCGCCGGAGGGCAAGCACCTCCTCGAGAGTGAACCAGCGCGCCTTGTCGCTGGAGCCGGAGGTCCGTCCCTGCGGCAGTTCGGGCTGCGCCCGCAGGACGCGGCGCAGATGCCCGGGCGCCATGGGGATCATGTAGTGGCAGATCTCCCAGGTAGAGAACAGGCGCAACGGCGGGGACGGGAGGGTCTCCGAGAAGGGGGCCTGGGCACAGGTCTCGGCGAGGGCCTTCAGGGTTTCGGTGGCGAGCGGTGACGGCAGATCCTGTGTCCCGGCGGGGGCGGTAGGGGCGGGAAGCTCCCTGTTCGATCCGGTGTCGCGATATGCCATGAGGTCTGCCTTCTGTTGAGCTGATGTCCACTATGTACCATGTTTCTTAGCATGTCCTCAAAAATACGCTACATTGATGTATATCGCTCTAGTTTGAGAAAAAGACATATCTCTCAGAGGGATAGAGAGGTGTGGCCTGCCAAGGGAAGCGTCACCGATTTCTCGAACGGCTGTTAATATTATTGTTATTTATAGTTACAGCGGTGGCGGCCTTCATCTAACGCATTGCTGGGTATGGGATAATTCCGGATATCTCGGCTCGGGGCGACTCTGATACCACGTTGAAACGACTCCGATCCCCCGATGCAGCGACTCCGAACCCCCGTTGTCCCGGTCTGTGGATAATTCTAGGGTGGTGTCACTGAAACCACGAAAAACGGAATCGGGCATCAACCGGGTGGGCAGCGTGACAGGCAGGCTGGAAACAGGCAGACAGGGGAGTGGTGGCGGGCTGCTGCCCGATCGCATGCGGCAGGGCGATTTCTTCGTCTGCGACATCTTCGATGCCATTCCCAAGGACGACCTTGCCAGCATGGAGCATCCGCTGTTTTCGCTGGCGACCCGGCCGGACCGGCGCATCCTGAACTACAGCCACAACAGCATCGAACTGACGGTGACGCCCTCGGTGCGCGGGCTGGCCACGATCCACGACAAGGACATCCTGATCTTCTGCATCTCGCAGTTGATGGCAGCGTTGAACGCGGGGCGCGCGGTGACCCGGACGCTGGTGCTCAAGGCGCATGATCTTCTGGTGGCCACCAACCGCGAGACCAGCGGCGACAGCTATCGCCGGCTGCGCGATGCCTTCGAGCGGCTGGCGGGCACCCGCATCACCACCAATATCGTCACTGGCGATATCGAGGTCACCTCGGGTTTCGGGCTGATCGAAAGCTGGGAGATCCTGCGCAAGTCCCGCGGCGGGCGGATGGTCAGCGTCTCGGTGACGCTCAGCGACTGGCTGTTTCGGGCGGTGCTGTCGAAATCGGTGCTGACGCTGAGCCGGGACTACTTTCGCCTGCGCAAGCCGCTGGAGCGGCGGATCTACGAACTGGCGCGCAAGCACTGCGGGCGTCAGCCGGCCTGGACGGTCTCGGTGGAGACGCTGCTGAAGAAATCCGGCTCGGCCTCGCCGCGCCGGGTGTTCCGGCGGATGCTGCGCGACATGATCGCCGCCGATCACCTGCCCGATTACGAGATGACCGAGCAGCCCGGCGACCTGATCCGCTTTGCCCGCCGCGGTGCGGTGATCGATCCCACCACCCTGCCCGTCCTGCGCCCCGAGACCTACGAGACCGCCCGGGCGCTGCGCCCCGGGGCGGATGTCTACGCGCTCGAGGCCCAGTGGCGCGCAGTCTGGCTGCGCAGCGGTAGCCCGCGGCTGCGCGCGCCGGACGCGGCGTTCCTGGGCTGGGTGAAGAAGCGGGACGGCTGAGCTGTCACAGCTCCAGGATGAGCTTGTGGTTGCGCAGGAGCAGGATCATGCCGATCGTCAGGATGATCACCGCCAGAAGATAGACATAGATCGGCTGGACATGCACCGCGTCATAGGTGGCATAGAACCCCTTGCGCATCTCGCTGGTCATATGGGGCAGCGGGATCATCATGAAATAGTCGCGCAGGCGGGCGGGCACGTTTTCCGGGATGAACAGGATGCCCGACAGGATGAACATCGGCCGGTTCAACACTGTCCAGAACCTTTCCCAAAGCGGTGCGATCGTAAACAGGTAGCAATTGAGCGTACCGATCGCCACGGCAAAGCTCAGGGTCATGGCCAGGGCATTGAAGATCGCCGGCCAGTGCAGGATCGGCCGGAGGTCATAGATCATGATGATGCCGGTGAGAATGATCGCCGAGACCAGAAGATGCGTCAGTGTGGTCAGGATTATCCTGGCAATCAGCGCATCGAGATATGTCACCGCCGGATAAGCTAGAAACGGCTTGGAGTATTTAAGGGAATTTGCCGTCAGCCCGCTGATCGAGGAATAGAGCAGAAAGGGCAGGATTCCGGTCGCGAAGAACAGCGGAAAGTTCTGCCCCAGCGACGGTGTGCGCGCGATTAGCGAAAACACGTAGCTCAGAAGCGCGATGCCCGCGACCGGCTCGAGGATCACCCAGAGATAGCCTCCCGGAGAGCGGCCGTAGGTGGTCACCATTTCACGCAGGATCAGCGCCGAGACCGACCGGAACAGGCGAAAACGCCGTCCACCGGGCCGTTGCGCGGGTGAGAGTGTCATGCAGCCCTTGCCTCTGGTCGTGGTCGTCACTTATCCGCTAAACTACGTCGTAAGAAACATGAATTGAAGGCAGAATTACAGGTGGCAGACACAGCAGCCCCCCACGCGGGCGCCCGGCCCGCCGCGGCAGCAATGGCCCCGGCCGCCCGTCCGGCGCGGATGAAGTTCCGGCATTGGATGGTACTCCTGGGCTTTCTGCTGTTCACCGTGCTGCCCACGGTGGGCGCGGGATATTACCTCTATGTCTATGCCGCCGATCAATATGCCTCGAAGGTCGGGTTCACCGTGCGGCGCGAAGAGGCCAGCTCGGCGATGGACGTGCTGGGCGGGCTGACTCAGATCTCCGGCTCCAGCTCCTCTGACACCGACATCCTGTACGAATTCGTCCAGAGCCAGGAGCTGGTGCGCGAGATCGACAACCGGATCGACCTCAAGACCATCTACCGCAAGCCCGAAGAGGATGTGGTGTTCCGCCTGAAGGACGATGCCAGCATCGAGGACCTGCTGGATTACTGGGACCGGATGGTGCGCATCCAGTATGATCCCGGCGCCGGGCTGATCGAGATCGAGGCTCGCGCCTTTGATCCCGACGATGCGCAACGCATCACCCGCGCCCTGTTCGCCCGCTCCAGCGAGATGATCAACGAGCTTTCGAGCATCGCCCGGGACGACGTGACGCGCTATGCCAAGGAAGAGCTCGACCAGGCGGTGACCCGGCTGAAAGAGGCCCGCCAGGCGCTGAGGGTGTTCCGCAACGAGACCCAGATCGTCGATCCGTCGGCCGATATCCAGGGTCAGATGGGCCTACTGAACTCGCTTCAGGCGCGCCTGGCCGATGCCCTGATCGAGTTGGACCTCCTCGCCGGCACGACCAGCGCCAGCGACCCCCGTGCGGTGCAGGCCCGGCGCCGGATCGAGGTGATCGAAACCCGGATCGAGGACGAGCGCCGCAAGCTGGGCGTCACCGGCACCAGCAGCGGAACCTCGGCCGCCTTCGCCGATCTGGTGGGCGAGTTCGAAAGCCTGCAGGTCGATCTGGAGTTTGCCCAGAAGGCCTATGTCTCGGCCCTATCCGCGCATGACACCGCCGTCGCCGAGGCCCGCCGCCAGAGCCGCTACCTGGCCGCCTATCTCGAGCCGACCCTAGCCGAAACGCCGCGCTACCCCCAGCGCCTCACCATCCTTGCGGTGCTGTCCGTTCTGCTGGTGGGAACCTGGACCATCCTCGTGCTGATCTACTACAGCCTGCGAGACCGACGATAACCCATGATCCGGCTGGAGAACCTGCGCAAATCCTTTCACTACCGTGGCACGGTCAAGCATGTGGCCAGGGGGGTGACGATCAACTTCCCCACCGGCAAGTCGATCGCGCTTCTGGGGCGCAACGGGGCGGGCAAATCCACCCTGCTGAACATGCTGGCAGGCGCCATGGCACCCGACGAAGGCCGGATCGTCATCGAGGGCACGGTGTCCTGGCCGGTGGGCTTTCAGGGCAGTTTCCACCGCGACCTGACCGGCGCCCAGAACACCCGTTTCCTGGCGCGGGTCTACGGTATCGATACCGACGAGATGACGCATTTCGTCGAGGAGTTCGCCGAGCTGGGAAATCACTTCCACCAGCCGGTGCGCAGCTATTCCTCGGGGATGCGCGCGCGTCTCGGATTCGGCTGCTCCATGGCGATCCGCTTCGACTGGTATCTTGTGGACGAGGTGACGGCGGTGGGCGACGCGTCTTTCAAGGAGAAGAGCGCGGCGCTCTTCCGAGACCGGATGGAGCACAGCAGCGCGGTCTTCGTCTCGCATTCCATGGGCGACATCCGCAACGTCTGCGATGCGGCGGTGGTGCTGGAAAACGGCTCCATGCGCTACTACGGCAATCTCGAAGAAGGCATTGCCCAGCATGAGAAGAACATGCGCAAGGGGCGATCTGCCTAGACCTGGCACATGCCACGAGACGTGCGAAGAGCCTTGCGGGCAGCCGGTCTTCCGCAGCCGGGCTCCTGCGGTGACAGAAGCATCATCCCCCTGATCCCGTAGCCGCCTTCGACCCCCTGCCGGGGTTGTGGGTCTCGACCCTCTGGCACTTCGTCACCACCTCAGCCCTACACGACGAACTTAGCACCTCATCAGCTTTCTGTGGACTTTGTTCGGTTTCTTGATGTAGGTCTTGAGAAGATGACTGGCGAGGATGAAACAAGATGAGAGAGCTTCTCGGCTCGGCCACACTCGAAGGATTCAGCGAGGCGCTGGACAAGGCCTTGCGGGCGCAGGCCAGCAGGCTGCATGCCCCGGATTTACGCAAGTCTGACAAGGCGTTGCGCCGTTTCAGCATTCGCGAGATGGCGGATATCGCCTATCGGATGAACTACAATACATTGCGGCACCATCTGAAGAATATCGACGGCCTGCCCCAGGGCATCATGGAGCCGGGCAATCGACGCACCTTCTCGCTGGAGGAAATTCACGAGATCCAGCAGCGGCTCTACGAGGCCGGCAAGATCCCGGACGAGATGTATCCGGGCAAGCGCGAGGGCGACCAGACCACCAAGTTGCTGTGCTACAACCTCAAGGGCGGCGTGTCGAAAACCACCTGCTCGGCCAACCTGGCACAATTTCTGGCGATGCGCGGCTTCAAGGTGCTGATCGTCGACCTCGACCCGCAGGCAAGCTGCTCTGACCTGTTCGACATCCAGGCCGATCTCGACGAACTCGCCTCGATCTATGACGTCCTGCGCTACGAGGACCAGGTGGATGGCGAGGCACGGGTGCCGATCGCCGACACCATCCAGGCAACGTATTTTCCCAATATCGACATCATCCCGGGCTCGATCTCGCTCACCGAGTTCGAATACGAGACCGCCAGTGCCGCCGCCAAGGGCATTCCCTTCTACTCGCGGATCTCCGACGCTCTGGGGTTGGTGGAGGACGCCTATGACGTGGTGATCTTCGACACCCCGCCGCACATGTCGTTTAGCGTGATCGCGGCGCTCTATGCCTCGAACGCCATGCTGATCCCGCTCTCGGCCGGCATGCTCGATGTTGTCAGCCTGGTGAAATTTCTCGACCTTGCCTCCAGCACGCTGGAAAGCATCGAGGGCGTCGATCCCGACAAGCGGTTCGATTTCGTCCGCCTTCTGCTGACCCGCTACTCGCCCAATGACCCGGCGCAGCTGCAACTGGGCTCCTTCTTGCGCAACACCTTGGGCAGTTCGATGCTGAACACGGATTTCCTGAACTCGACGGCGATTGCCGATGCCGGCAACACGATGAACCCGCTGCTCGAGGTCGATCCTTCGAGCTTCACCCGCAAGACCTATGACCGCATTCTCGACAGCCTGCATGGCATCGCCATGGAGATCGAGCGCGAGATCATGACCGGGCGCGGTCGGATCGCAGAGACCGAGGAGGCCGCCTGATGGCCCGTTCCGTCTTTGGCACCGGGGTCAGCCCCGAGGACGTCCCCGAGCGCCCAGCCCGCGTCAAGCGCAAGCCGATCATCAAGGGCGGCGCGGCGAGCGACAAGTACATCCGCGCCGCGACGCAAGGGGGCGCCGACCGGACCTACCAGGACATCGACGTAGACCAGATCCAAGACAGCCGCATTCGCGACCGGATCGACGTCAACGAGGACCTCGACAGCCTGGTCGACAGCATTCGCGAGAACGGCCAGCAGATTCCCATTCTGGTGCGCGTGATCCAGAATGGTGACAAGGCCTACGAAATCGTCGTCGGCCGTCGCCGTCTGGCCGCCACGCGGCGACTGGGTCGGCCCCGGATCAAGGCCTTCGTCTCCAGGATGGACGACCGCGAGGCTTTCGTCGCGCAGGGGATCGAAAACTCGGCCCGGCTCGAGACCAGCTACATCGAACGCGCCCGCGCAGCCGCGCAGGGCCTCGAGGCTGGATACGAGCAGAAGGACATTGCCGAATTCCTCAGCATCTCGCGCACGCTGATCAACTTCATGGTAAAAAGCTATCAGGCGCTCGGCGAGGACCTCGTGCTGGCCATCGGTCCGGCCCGCGGCGTGGGGCGGCGAAACTGGGACAAGCTGATCGGCGAGCTCGAGCGCACCGGGATCAGCCCCAAGGCCGCGGTAAACCTCGTCGATCCCGAGATCGAGGACAGCGTCGCCCGTTTCCACGCGTTGATGCGAACGGTTCAGGAGAGCGGGAAACGCAAAGCCCCCGCCCCTGCCCCGTCGCAGCAGGAATTTCTGGGCGGGCGGGTCTCGACCCAGCGCAAGCCACGGCAGATCATGGTCAAGGTCGGCAAGGATGCCCCCCCGGGATTACTTGATCAGATAGAAGCCCAGATCTCGGCCGTGCTGAAATCACATGAGGCACCAGGCGAGGACAGATAAGTCGTTGTAATAAAGCAATGAAAACAAATTTACCGCGGTAAATTCCACCGCGAGACAGCGCCCCCAATCGAGCCACAAGAACAAGGAGCAGACACCGGCGAAAGAAAAGCCCCCCCGAAAACCAGTTCCGAGAGGGCTCAAGGGTCTTGTAGCAAAGCCTTCGTAGCCTCTTGTCGCGGATTTTTCAACATCGGTATTCGGTGAACGGGTAAACTTTGCCGTCTGATAACGCGATGACCACACGAATGCCCGCGGTGCAGCCGCGCGGGCAAAGGCTGGCCCTTTGCCCGACCCCCGCCCGAACCCGCCTCTGCGTGGACCGTTGGGAGCTTCTGTCTCTCGTCACCGAGCTTCGACAGGAGCTTGGGCTGGCGGACCGGGACGTGATGGTTCTGCGGGCCCATCTGTCGGTGCTGCCACAGGGGCCGCTCGATCCGGGCGGTCTCAACATCTCCTTCATGTGTGTCGCCGAAATCCTTGCCCGCGCCTGTGGCATGGACGAGCGGCGCTTCCGGCGCGGCGAAGCGCGGCTGGCCGAGGCCGGCCTGATCCTGCGCCGGCTGAGCGGCAACGGCCGCCGGTTTCCCGAGCGCGACAGCAGCGGGCGGATCGTCTCGGCATATGGGATCGACCTGACCCCGGTGATTAGCCGTTGCGGTGAGCTCCGGATGCTGGCCTCCCGCCTGGAAGAGGAACGCCGGGCACTCCGTCAGCGCAAGAACAGCCTGAGCGCCCGCTTCAGCGCCGTCCTCCGAGACCTGTCGGCGCAGCGCCGCGCCCTGCCCGACCGGCTCGAACAGCTCCGCAGCCGGCTGCGCAAGACGTTGCGGCGAAAGGCGCCTGATCCATCGGCCCTGAGTGACCTGGAGGCCGAGGTGGCCGAGCTGGAACGGATGGTCACCGCGGAGTCCGCGCCCCCTTCAGCGGACAGTTCCGCCGAGGATGACGGTCAAACTGTCCGGCACATAGAGTCAGAACCCAAAGATAGAAACGCAGAGGGGCTGGACAGATTTGATCCGATCCGTTTCGCCGAAAGCTGGTCCCGGGCGAGGAACATCCGTGCGCTCTATCCGGACACACCAAGACGCCGATCGGACGCTGCCGCCGTGTTCCTTGAAGTCGCGGGGTTCCTCCGCCTTGATCGCCAGACCCTGGCCCAGGCCCTGGCGGCGATGGGCTGGCACGATACGCTGGGCGCGCTGGACTACCTGATAGAGAACGGTGCCTCGATCCAAAGGCCCACTGGCTACCTGCGATCGATCATCTCTGCATACAGGCCCGGCGCCGGCGCGGCCCGAAGGGGTGGCAGGTCAGGACCCCCGAGAAATGTGCCTGTTGCCGGTTTACCGGGGTAAATCGGTGACATTCAGAAGGGCAATCGAGGCGCCGGGGGGCCATGGTCCGGCACTCCTCAGCGACGCGAGGAGGGGCTCCTGGGCCGCGAGACCCCGACGGCGGGGCAGGGGGCCAGATCAGCCCCACGGCGCGGCGCTAAAGCCCCGCAGCCTTGGTCAGGTTCACCCGGAACCGATCCCGTCTGCGCTGATACCGGCGGGTCATCTCGGCCGAGGCATGGCCCAGATGCTTCTGGACGTAGCGCTCGTCGACCTCGGCCGAACTGGCAAGACCCGCGCGCAGGGAATGGCCGGAGAAGAGTGCCAGCCGCGCCGCCTCCGGCAATTCCGCCCGCAGGCCCGCGTCGCGCACCGTCCGCTTGATCAGCCGCGCCACATGCCGGTCGTTCAGCCGCCTGGCCAGCGCCCGCTTGCCGTCGCGCGAGGTGCCGACGAAGACCGGCCCGAAGTCGATCTTCGCGAAATGCAGCCAGTGCTCGAGCGCATGCACCGGACAGCTCTGCTCGGAGGAGCCGCGGCCGATCTCGACCTCGCGCCAGCCGGTCTTGGCATCGAGGGTCAGCAGCGCGCCGCCCGGCAGGATCTCGATCCAGCCGGTGCCGTCTGTCGTGTCGTCGCGGGCGACATCCAGCCCGGCGATCTCGCTGCGCCGCAACCCCCCGGCATAGCCCAGCAGCAGGATCGCGCGATCGCGCAACCCGCGCAGGTCGAAGGGCAGGGTGGCCACCATGGCGAGGATGTCCTCGGCGAGGATGGCTTCCTTCTGCACCGGCGGGCGGGCGTGCCTGCGCCGGATCCCGGCCAGCACGCTGGCGATGTGGCGGTTTCCGCGGTCGAGGGAGAACCCGCGCTGCGCGCAATTCCAGACAAGGCCAGACAGGCGGCGCTCGATCGTGCTGACAGCGAGGGGGGCGGGCGCCCGCTGCGCCGGCGAGGGGCCGGCGCCGGAGGCCAGATCGGCGAGATAGAGCCCGATCATCTCGGGCGAGGGGGGCAGGGGCTCGGCGCCCCTCATCCGGCACCAGCGGGTGAAATGCGCCCAGTCCCTGGCATAGGCCTTCAGGGTATTCTCCGAGGCTGCGGCGCGCGCGTAGTCGCGGGCGGTGTCCACCAGCCGGTCGAGGCTGCCCGAGCCCGCGACATGGGCGGGCAGGGTGATCGCGCCGTCGTCAGTATGCTCTCTCTCGTCGCGCTCGTGGTCGCGCGCCGTATCCGGGGGCATTGAGCATGGTTTCTCGGTTTCTGGGGGTCGGTTTTCGGGAGTTTTGCGCATGCTCCGGAGCATAACCAAAATATGTCCAATAAGGCAAAGTTATTGGACATGATAATGAAAAGAAAGGTAGGGCGGTTTGTGCGGCATTTTCTGGACAAAAGCGCCGGTCCAAGATAGGCTGCCGGCATGACATTCGCCAGCGATACCCGCATCAGCGCCCCTGAAACGCCTCCCCGGCCCCCCAGCTGGATCGTGTCGGGCAGCGCCGAAAGCCTTGAAGATGCGGCGTTTTTATCTGGCGCGGCACTGGCCTGCCTGGACCTGACCTTGGCCCGGGGCGCGCCCCCCAGAAGCTGTTGCGTGAGCGCCTGGCCCTGCGCGGGGCCGAGGCCTGTGTCGCTTTTTCCGGCCGTCCTGAACGCGCCGGGGAGCTGCGCGATGCGGTCCACCTGTTGCGCCCCGGTGACCTGCCCGGCCCGGCGGGCGCGGTCCTTCTGAGTTGGCAGCGGGCAGTGGCGCGCCCGATCTCCGCGGCGGCGCTGGTCCGGGCCCTGCCGGAGAGCCCGCCGGACCGGATCGCCGGCTGCCTGGCGGCGGGGCAGGGGGGCGCCCGCGGCCCCGTGATGCGGGCGGCGGAGGTGCTCGAGCACCTGCTGTCGGAGAACCCGCAGGCCGAGACGGCGGCGTTGATCCTGGCGGATGCGGCGCTGGCGCGGGCGCTCGGCTGGGAGCACCTGGTGCCGATGCTGGCCGCCGGGCTGACGCGCGCCGACCTGCGCAGGCGCGGCGCAGCGCTCCGGCTGGCCTGCCACCGCGCGGTGCGCGCATCGGCGCATGAGGCCACGGCGCTGGCGAGCGATCTGGCCCGTCGGGCGGCGCGCCTGACGGCGGTGACACCGCGGCTTCGCGCCCGGGGGGCGGCGCAGGCGGTGGAGATCTTCCTGACCCGGGATGCGGTGGCGTCTTCGGCTCTGCCCCTGCCGGCGCGGGCCGCGCGGCGGCTCTGTGACAGGCTGGTCGGGCTGGGGGCGGTGCGTGAGCTGACCGGGCGCGCCAGCTTCCGGCTCTACGGGGTCTGAGATGGCGAAGGCCCGCCCCGACCGGGAGGACCGGCTGGACCGCGCTTTGGACGGGCTGGCGCCAGAGCTGCGCTGGCGCGAATGGATGCGGCGGATCGAGGCGGTGCTCTTTGCCAGCTCCGCGCCGGTGCCGCGCGAGGACCTGGCACGGGTGGTGGGACCGGAGGCCTCGGTCGACCTGCTGCTCGAAGACCTGGCCGCCGATCTCGATGGCCGGGCCTTCGAGGTGGCGCGGGTGGGGGGCGGCTGGATGCTGCGCACCCGCCCGGCCTATGCGCCCGCGATCCGTGCGGCGGCGGCGGTGGACGACCGGCTGTCGAGCCTCTCGGAGTTCGACATCGCGGTGCTGGCGGCCGTCGCCTATCACCAGCCGGTGACGCGGGCGGAGTTGAAGGAGATCTTCGGCAAGGAGATCAGCCGCGACCTCATCGGCCGGTTGCAGGCGCAGGGGCTGATCGGCACCGGCCCGCGCAGCCCCCGCCGCGGCGCACCCTACACCTTCGTCACCACCGAGGCCTTCCTGGCGGTGTTCGACCTGGAAAGCCTGCGCGACCTGCCGGACCGCGAGCAGCTGGTGGACGCCGGGCTGGCACGGGGCTAGCGCGTGACCGGAGTACGCCGGTGCGGGCTCACCCAAAAACCGGGGGCCTCGGGGCCGTCTCAATTGCCTGCTGTCTTGCGTTGCTTTCTGCCCGGATGCTGGATACTCCACTCAAGGGATTTCCCGGGTCAACGTCTTATTCTGTTATAGGCTCCAGACTCGTTAATTTTCAGAGCCAGAAGATTACAGCCGCTGCGAGGGCTACGGCGGACATGAAAACTTTCGGGCATCTGTCATAGCGGGTCGCGACGCGGCGCCAGTCCTTGAGCTTGCCGAACATGATCTCGATACGATTGCGCCGCTTGTAGCGGCGCAATCGTATTTGACGGGCTTGCCGCGGGACTTCCGGCCCGGGATGCAGGGCTTTATGCCCTTGTCCTGCAAGGCGTCACGATACCAGTCGGCGTCATAGCCCCGATCGGCCAACAGCCATTCGGCCTCAGGCAGGCTGCTCAGCAGGGCCGCCGCACCGGTGTGGTCGCTCACCTGGCCGGCACTCATGAAAAACTTGATCGGGCGGCCGTTCGCGTCGGTGACGGCATGCAACTTGGTGTTCATGCCACCCTTCGTCCGCCCAATCAGCCTGCCACGCCCCCCTTTTTCAACCGCAGGCTCGAAGCCGTGCGGTGCGCCTTGAGATAGGTGGCGTCGATCATCACCGTCTTCCGGTCGGCGGCCTCGGACGCAAGCCCCTCCATCATCCGGGCGAAAACGCCCCGTTCGTGGCTGCACTCAGACCAGTGGCGTTCAGCCACTCACCTCCAGCGTTTCCATCGGTTGTAGAGCGTTTTCGCAGGACCATACTCCGGCGGCGCATCGGACCAACGCAAGCCATTGCGATTGATGAAGATTATACCGCTCAAGACCCGCCGATCATCGACCCTCGGTTTGCCATGGCTCTTCGGAAAGAACGGCCGCAGCCGTGCCATCTGCTCGTCGCTCAGCCAGAAAAGATTGCTCATCATGCCCCATCAGTTCCGGAGCATGAATCACGCCGGCAAGCTGGTCACGAGCCGATTAATGGGTCCAGACCCTAACTTCACCAGATCGGCGTGCATCTGCTTCACAGTTCGCCGTTCTTTGCGCGATTTGCGGGTCTGAGCCAATAGCCAGGCGGACAACCGATCCGCATAGGGATCCAGTTTACTTGGGCGTTTTGGCGCCTTGAACTTCGGTTCTACCGCGCCTTCGCGAAGATACTTCTTGATGGTGTTCCGAGACAGACCCGTCCGCCGGGCAAACTCTCTGATTGGCATTTTGTCACGCAATGCCCAGCGTCTGATGACACTCAAAAATCCCATGTCGATCACTCCATGTCCCCCAAACCAAAAACGTCGGGGAAGTGTGTTCACATGGGTCAATTCTCAGTGACAATTTATCGGGCTACCGGGTCAGTTCTCAGTGACAATCAACAGATGCTGACCTATTCGGTGGGCATGCGGTCGCGGCTGGGGTTCGGGGTCTCGATGGGGATCTATTTCGACTACTACCTCGTGGACGAGGTCACCTCGGTGGGCGATGCGGCGTTCCGGGAAAAAAGCGAGGCGGTGTTTCTTGACCGGGTGCGCAACAGCGGAGCGCTTTTCGTGTCGCATTCCATGGCCTCGGTGCGCAGAGTTTGTAGTGCCGGGGCCGTGCTGGAGAACGGCGAGCTGACGTATTACGACAATGTCAGCGAAGCGATCGCGGTGCACGAGGCCAACATGAAACGCAAGACACCTGCCAGGTAGCCGGACTTTGCCGGCCCTGCGGAAAGGGTGTTGACCTTGCAAAACCCGCGCGGTTTAAGCGCTCCAGGTTTCGGGCGGGTATGGTACCTGCCCGGGCGGCCCACGTGTTTCGGCAGGCACCGTTCGGCGTGGATCAGTATTCGGGATGCCGGGGTGACGACAGATAACGGTGCGTGTTTCCTTTTGAAGATTTCGTGACGATCGAGCGTGCCGGGTTCTGGCGCGCCATTCCAGTGCAATGAGGGTCACTATGTCCTACAGCAATGCTTCTTCCACCAGTTCTGACCATGCTTCTGACCATGCGCTCCCCGTGGTGGACGCGCGCAAGATGTATGAGGCGTGGCTGACGGCGGCACGGCTGATTTCGCAACGCGACCGGGCCGCGTGGCAGCAACAGATCAACGAGATGAATGCCACTGTTGCGAAGCAGCGTGCCGATCTGCAGGATCTGACCCGGGACCTGTCGCAGGTCAGTGCATTGCTGGACAATGTCGCGGCCTGGCCGGTTATCCATCAGCCGACATCGATGGCTGCGGCGCGCCAGCGGATCCGGGAGCTGGAAGGCACATTGCGCGGCAACGCCAATCCGATTTCCATCGATACCGAGGGTCTGGATGATTTCGTCATCCTCGGCCAGGTCCGGGACGCGGATGGCGAAGTGCCAAGCGAAGGTGCGATGCTGCTGTCCTACCGGTTCCTCGATGCTCAGGGCCGGGCCCTGGATGTGCCGGACTGGGTGCGGATCTCCAAGGTATTCGGTGGGTATCGCTATTTGGCTCCGGATGCACAGGGCTGGTTCGACCGCCGTGTCGTTCTGCCGGAAGGCACCGTGCGCCTGGAGATTTCGGCCCATGACTTCCGCCCGATGCGCAAGGAATACAAGGACCAGGATCTCCGGCCACTGATGTTGAGCAATCTGCATCTGCTTTCCACGGATGTGCTCACGCAACAATATCTGAACGCGTCGCAGACCCCCGATATGACATGGCCGGAAAAAACGGGTGCCGTGCATATCGACAAGGAAGGGGTAGAATGCCTGATCCAGTTCAACGAACCCGTGCGATCGGTTCAGTTTGAACTTTCTGCCACCGTGTTGAACCCGAAGGGCGGCGATCTCGTGGTTGCGGCATGGCCGGTCGGCGGAAAGAACACGATGGGCAAGGCGCAGGAGGTCCGCATGGAAGGCAGCACCATGCGCATGCCCATCGCACTGCAGGGCGACAGGCCTTTCACCCGCGCCATCATGCGCTTGTCCGCGCGCACCAAGAGCCGTCCCGTGCTGCTGACGGATCGGGTCCTGCGGCAGGTGGCGGTGTACCCTGACCAGGCTGTGCGCAACCTTCTGATGCAGCCCAAGGTCTTGCCGGAGACCCTGAACACGATGAGTCAGGACTGGGAGCGGCGTGGCAAGTGGTTCAGCGTCTACGAGGATATCGAAAGCTATGAAGGCCCGGCTGTTCTGGTCACGCGCCTCGCCGAGGATGCCGTTCCCCTGACATTGGGCTTTTCCGTGGCCGGTGCGGAAGGTGTCAGCACGAACAAGGGCATGGTGCTTTCGGTGTTCTTCTATTCCGACACCGGCGAGCGTCTGAAATTCACCGACAGCGAATTCGCGCATTCTCCGGCCGTGGGCAACTTTCGCTATGTTCCGGTCAGCGAGACCCGGCAGGAGTTCCTCACGCGTCTGCCGATGCCCGCGGGCGCGGCCTATATGGGCGTATGTCTGCAGAACTGGCAGAACACCAGGTTGGCCCATGTCGCGGCGGCGCCGGTTCTTGGCCCGACCGAAGCCATCGGACGCCGCTTCGAGGAGATCGAGTTCGCTCCCGATCGGGACGTGGACCACACCCATCACGGTGTCTATGCCCAGATCGGAGACAACAAATGGCGCGGGCTGCTGCCCAATGTCTGGGAAAAGACCCTGGACACCGAAGCCCGCCAGATCCTCATTCGTATCGGCGAGGATGCACCGCTGTCGGTCTGGCGCGACATCGCGGATACGCTGCATTCACCTGACACCCGGGCGTTGCGCGCCATACTCGACCACGCCAATCGGCTGAAGCTGCCGATCGTGCTGGATGTCAGCCAGCTTCCCAGAGGCGCCGCGCTGCCGTTCAACCTGATCCATGCGGCAACCCAGGTGCGGGCGACCGAAAATCAGGCCCCCCATATTCGCAATGTGACGGCGCCCGGTGCCGTGTCTGTGGTAGAAAAGGATCCGAACTGACATGGGCCGCAAGATACTCGTATATGCACCGATCAATTACAACATCGTGGATGGATCATCGATCTGGCTGCAGTCGATCTGCCGGGTTCTGTCCCGGTTGCCCGACACCCAGGTGGATCTGCTGGCCTTTGCTGCACCGAAGGATCTGTTCGAGCCGCTTCCCGGTCTCAACCGCCTCTGGATGCCGTCGCACGCGATTTTCACGAATTCCGGGTTTGCGTCTCTGGCGCGCGGAGATGTGCTGCAGCCCAAGCAGGCCTGTGATGCCCTTCTGATCCTGGAGCAGCTGGAAGATTACGACTACATCTTCGTGCGCGGCAGCGAAGCGGCGTTCGAGATTGCCAGCCTGGCAGAACGGCGTGCAGCGCTGATCGCTTACCTGACGGATGTGGACGATGGTCTTTTGTGGGACACGCAGAAGAACCTGCAGCAGGTCAAACGGCTCAACCACATCGCCGAAACCGCGCGTCTGCTGTTCTGTCAGACACGCAGTCTGGGCGCTCTGATCGAACATCTGGCGCCTGCGGCCAGCACCAAGCTGTCCTATCTGCCGCCGATGGTGCCCGATGAGGTGTTCCAGAACCGGTCGCGGGTTCAGGACCAGCCGCGCAAGGATCGCATGCGGATGCTCTATGCGGGCAAGTTTGCGACCGAATGGGCGATCGAGGAGATGCTGCAGGTTCAGACGGAAATGGGCGGCGATGACAGCGTGATCGATCTGCATGTCTACGGCGACAAGTTCAACCGATCCACTGACGGCTTCATCGACCGCGTGAAACCGAAGCTGGAGGCGCAGAACGGCTTTGCCTGGCACGGTGCCGTTTCCCGCAGCGAGATGCTGGCCCTGATGCCGAGTTTCGATCTGGGGTATGCTTACCGGCACACATCGCTCGAAGCGAGCCCGGAAGTGTCGACCAAGCTCATCGAGTATGCCGCATCGGGCGTGGCCCCGGTGCTGAACCGCACTCCGACGCACGAAGTCTATTTCGGTCACGATTACCCGCTTTATGCCAACTCCTATGACGAACTGCGTTCGGTTCTGACCCGCGCGGGCAAGGGCGAGATCGACCTGGCCGAGGCGCTGGAATACGTGCAGCCGCATCTGGCGCCGCACAAGATGTCGAATGCCACCACGCGCATCGAACAGGCATTGCAGCGCGTTGAGCCCTTTCCGGTTCCGGGGCGCACCGCGCCGACCGGCCGGCGCAGTCTGCTGATTGCCGGGCACGACCAGAAGTTCATGGGCGATTTGATGGCGAACGTGCTGACCAAGCGCGACTATCGCATCAACACCGCAAAATGGCCGCGCTTCCAGGCGGGCGGCGAAGCGGTGACCGACGAAGGTCTGAAATGGGCCGATACGATCTTCTGTGAATGGGCGCTGGCCAACGCGGTGCATTGCTCGCGCAACAAGCAACCCGGCCAGAAGCTGATCGTGCGGTTCCACCGCTTCGAACTGACCACCGGATTGCCGCAGCAGATACAGATCGGAAATGTCGACGCGATGGTCACGGTCAGCGACCACATGGCGGATCACCTGGTCAGCGCCTATGAATGGCCCAGGGACAAGATCTTCGTGATCCCCAATTCCATCGACACCAAGGTCCTAGACCGGCCGAAGACGGCACATGCCCGGTTCAACCTGGGCGTGCTGGGCGCACTGCCCAAACTCAAGCGCCTGGATCTGGCCGCGGAACTGTTGATCCGGCTGCGCCAACGTGACCGGCGCTTCATGCTGCATGTCAAAAGCAAACTACCCTGGGATCTTCCCTGGACATGGAACAGCCCGGAACAGTTTCGCCATTATGCACAGGTGTTCGACATGGTGCGGCGCAACCATCATCTGCGCGGCGCCGTGCATTTCGATCCCCACGGGCCGGATGTGCCGCAGTGGTTCCAGAAAATTGGCTGGATCCTGTCGCTCTCGGATGTCGAAAGCTTTCACCTTGCCGGGATCGAAGGCATGGCGTCGGGTGCGGTGCCGGTGGTTGCTGAACGCCCGGGCGCCGATCAGATCTTCCCGTCGCAACATGTCTTTGCCGACCTGGACAAGGCGGCGGATTACATCACCGAGAAAGTTTCTGAGCCGGACACATTGCAAGATTTGTCCGTGTCGATGAAGAATGAGGTCCAGATGTATGACAAGGAACGGGTGATGGGCATGTGGATGCAACTGCTCAAGGACTTGGACGCGATATGATGGCGAAAAATAAGAACCTCATTGAACATTCGTGGCGGGAAGATGGTTGGCAATTTGACTATCAAACTTATCGTGAGCCCAAATCAAACAAGACTATTGTGCTCTTGCCCTCTGCACAATCGAAAGCAAAAAGACGTTTCCCATATTATAGCCGAGGGCTTTGGGCTCCTGACTTCAAGTGCAACATTATTGTAGTGAGCGATCCCACGTTACAGCTGAACCTAAGTCTACTAGGTGGATGGTTTCAAGGTGTAAATGCAAATTGGGTATTGCCACTAGTACTTGCGCATATAGATCGCTTTTTAAGCGAATGGGGGCAGAAATGGGAGGATTGTTGTTTTTACGGTAGCTCCTTAGGTGGATTTGCTGCTTTGCAAGCAATCTGCTATCACCCGCAGGCAAAAGCTTTTGTAGAAATACCTCAAATTGACTTGCGTGAATACACTGATCCAAGCATGAGGGACTTGGCACAGTTATGTTATGGAGAGCAAGCAGTTAAAAATGTCGACGATCGGTACTCTAATCGCATTTCAGTGATTGAAACAATAAGAGCAACTCAAGAAATAGGGCGGTTCTTCTATTTCCAAAAGTTAAATGATAGACATCATTTCGACAAGCACTTTTCACCCTTCTCACAATTTCTACAAAGTGAAGGCAAGCAGTATGCGAAGAGTGGGTACATGTTGGAGGTTGGTGACATGTCCGGGCAGAACTCTATGGGTCATAGTCCACTGGAAAAATTTGAAGCCATACGCCTTATATCGTTTTTCCTCGACCTATAAGCTAGAAACGGAAAAGTAAGCGATGAATAAGTCCATAGTCATGATCGGTCTGGCTAAAACCGGCACTACAGGTCAGTATAACCTCGTCAAAAACGAGCTGAAGAGAGAGGCATCTAATGTCCTCAGCGTTTTTGAACCGACCAGACGAACCACAATGCGTAGCTTGGGGCAAGCAGCACATTCTGGCGAAACTGTGGTCACTAAAGTGATGATGGCACGTGAGGAAGAGCTTTTGACCCCGTACAAACTTTTCTCGAAACGTGTCATGATTGTTCGTGACCCAAGGGATATGGTTATTAGTTTTTTGATGTTTCGACCTATGCTCCTTAAGCGTACCCTTCCTGAAGATGAACTGAAACAAAGATTTTCGGTTTTTGTAGATAGCATTCGGGAGCGGGTCGAAGGTGGAAAAAAGAGTGTTTATGAACTTCATAGGCTCTCTGATTCTCTTGGTGCAGGTGTCGTAAACTGGCATCGTATTTCTGATTTGATGGAGCGCCAGGTTTTATTGTTAAAAGAACATAAATTCTTCGTCTCTAAGTACGAAGAATTTGTTGAGAAACGCTATAGTAATCTATGGGATTATTTGGATTTCGCTGAATACTCTGATGCAAATGAAAAAAGCGTTTCTAGTTCGGAGTGGCTTTCTCATATTACTCGATCAAAAAAGAGCGGTGAGTGGCGCAGCTGGTTTACAGACGAAGATTTAAACTTTTTCCGTCCGATTTTTTCTAGATATATGGATCGTATGGGATATGATGACGATTGGGAGCGTGGTGACGCCTCAAAAATTGACACGTCAACCACAATTGATTACCTTGAAAAAAAGTTTACGAAGCTGGGAAAGCAATCCAATCACCTAGCCTCTGTTTTCGAAAATGGAAAATTGGATGACAGCACACTCCCATCTGTTTTAGATAGAGCCGATGATGGCGATTCTAGGTGTATTAAGCTTTTGGTCGATTATTATCGTGATAAAGGATCGGCTGCCAGTGATCAATTTGAGTATTGGAATAGGAAATCCCGGCTACTCGGGATCTGAAATTTGTGGCTACATGAACGAGGCAGGCAGCGCTTTTGTCGCCGACGAACTGACAAAGTATTTCTGAGCCATCCACAGATATGCCGGACAGGGGCAACCTGTTCCGTGTGCGGCCGGACGATCTGCAACAGACCCTTGCAGTTTTGCCCGAGGTTTCCACGGTCCTGCCGGCTGGCCGGTCCCGGCCGAACAGGTGCTGGCTTGGGAAGCGGTCGCAAGACGGCTCTATCACGGGGCGCTGCGGTATCGCAAAAGCATGATGAGGGCGACTTTCTCCGCGCTGTGACCGAGGCGGCGCTTAACAGGCTGCTGAAAAACTCCGTCCTCGACGCCCGTCGCGGAACATGACTCATCGCCACCACGGTATGTACGGAGGTGGCGATGCGCGGATCGGACAAGATGACGGGATCGCTGTTCAGCTACGTCGATCTCGAGGATCGCATCCCTGCGCGACATCCCCTTCGTAAGATCAGGACTGTTGTGAACGACGCGCTCCGCTCTCTGGATGCCGAGTTTGATCGGCTCTACGCCGGAGAGGGTCGTCCCTCCATCGCGCCGGAACGTTTGATCCGAGCCAGTCTGTTGCAGATCCTCTACTCGATCCGCTCCGAGCGGCAACTTATGGAACAGATGGACTACAACCTGCTGTTCCGTTGGTTCGTGGGCTTGGGCATTGACGATGGGGTCTGGGTTCCAACCGTCTTCACGAAGAACCGTGACCGGCTGCTGACCACGGACATGTCCCGCAATATCATGGCCGCCATCCTGGCACATCGTGAGGTGGCGCCGCTGCTCTCGGACGATCATTTCTCGGTCGACGGCACCTTGGTGAAGGCCTGGGCGTCTATGAGTAAGACCGCATGTCTTTCGGGCGGCGTCTGGAGGGCACCGGCCTTTCAGCTTGACGGCTGGAAGTTCCAGGGGAGGAGTTCGTCGAGCCGGCTGGCAGGGTGACCTTCAGCGATGGCTTCGAGGGTGGCCTTGAGGTAGGCGAAGGGCTCGACGCCATTGATCTTTGCCGTGGCGATGAGCGAAGCGATGCGGCCCCAAGAGCGGCCGCCTTCATCATGGCCGGCGAAGAGGGCGTTCTTTCTCGTCAGGGCGATTGGGCGGATCAGGTTCTCGACAGCATTGGAGTCGATCTCGACGCGGCCGTCGTGGAGGAAAGTCTGCAGCCCGTCCCACTGCCGGTGGATGTAGGCAAGCTTCTCACCGAGACGTGACTTTGAGGAGATCCGGCGGCGCTGGCTTTGCAGCCATTCTCCGAACTCGGCGACCAGCGGCGCGGTGCGGGTCTGCCGGGCCGACAGCCGCTGACCGGGACCCATGCCGCGGATCCCACCCTCGATGCGGTAGAGCTCCGCAATCCGGCGCAGTCCCTCGGCGGCGATCTCCGAGCCGTCGCGGTCGAAGACCTCCTTCAGCTTCCTGCGGGCATGCGCCCAGCAATGCGCAACGGTGACCGGCGCGCCGCCTTTCCGCGAGGGGCGCGTCAGCCGGTTGTAGCCGGTATAGCCGTCCAACTGCAGGATGCCATCGAAGCCCTGCAGGACCTGTTCCGCGTTCTGCCCGGCGCGGCCCCGGGGCATAGGTGAAGACCACGCCGGGCGGGTCATCGCCGCCCCATCCGCGGTCGTCCCGGGCCAGGGCCCAGAGATACCCGGTCTTTGTCCGGCCCCGGCCCGGGTCCAGAACCGGCGCCGTGGTCTCGTCCATGAACAGCTTGCCCGATCCCTTCAGGTGCTCGGCGAGCCGGTCGACTACGGGGCCGAGGTGGAAGGCGGCCATCCCCACCCAATTGAACTGATGCGGTGGATGCCCCCACCAACGGCATCTCACATGCCATGATGGTTCCATCGGAACCAATTGGAGGGCGCACCGATGACGACGAAGATCAACATGCTTGCGATTGACCTGGCGAAGGGCA
>NZ_JBLXEC010000021.1:0-81998 GCF_048263515.1 Marinovum sp.
GCCACATCATCGGCCCGGCGGCGGGCGACCTGATCCACGAGATCTGCGTCGGCATGGAGTTCGGCGCCTCGGCCGAGGACATCGCCCTGACCTGCCACGCCCACCCGACCTTCTCCGAAGCGGTGCGCGAGGCCGCACTCGCCTGCGGCGACGGCGCGATCCACATGTGAGCCACTTGCAAGGCTGACCCGAAACGCCCTCGCAGAGATGCGGGGGCGTTTCCGTTTGCGCTCGCACAAGCCGCGCCCTCACCGGGCCGCGGCACGGCGATCCCGACGTCAGTTCTGCTCGATTTTGTCCCCATCACCGGCGCGCTGGAAATGATTGACGCGCAAACGTCACCCGATCGCCGGGCCATGCGGGCGGCCCGGCGAGGGCGCGGCGGCCTGCGGCCTTGTTCCGCGCCCGGGGGGGGGCTCGTTGTCAGCGAATCTGCGGCGGGGTGGGACGTCGCATTGGGTGTGATTGACGTGTTCATACGAATCTATTTTTGGACAAATGTGCGCGTTACCCATCGGTGGTTCCGGAAGTTTTGCGTCACGATGGTTGGGGAAGTGCAGCTATATCGCTGTTTTTCTTGGGGGAAGCCAATCTCGTCAGGCGCAAATGCGCCACAATGGAACATATGTATTGACAGAATTACGAATGTTCTGACATAACGATCCCAACGCCGGGAGGTGCCAATGCAATTCGACTACTCATCTATGGGCTTCTACACCTTCGACTGCCTGGGCTGGCCGTTCACGCAGGTGCCGCCGGGCGGCGGCACGGTGTTGCTCGACGAGATCGCCCTGGCGGTCTCGGGCGCGGCCGGGGTCGCGGCCATTGTCGGCGCCAAGGTCGGGCTCAAGACCCGCGCGGTCGGCGGCATCGGCACCGACATGATGGGCGACTGGGTGCTGCAGCGCATCGGCCAGTTCGACGTCGATGTCGCTGACCTGCGCCGCTATCCCGGGGTGCCGACCTCGAGCTCCATCGTTCTGACCCGCGGCGACGGCTCGCGGCCCGCGCTGCACGTCAAGGGCGCGACCGGGGCCTTCACCGTCGAGGAAGACCGCTTCGACGCGGTGACCGACGCAACCGTGTTCCACATGGGCGGCGTCGGCCTGATGGATGCGATGGACGGCGCGCGCAACGCGGCGCTGATGAAACACGCCAGGGCGCGCGGCTGCATCACCACCGTCGACGTCTTTGCCGGATCGCCCGCCGATCTGCCCGACGTTCAGGCAGTGCTGCCTTGGACCGACTACTTCCTGCCCTCGATCGAAGAGGCCGAGGCGCTCTCGGGTCTCAAGGACAAGGCCGAGATCGCCGAGTTCTTCCTCGGTCTCGGCGCCACTTGCTGCGTCTTCACGCTGGGCGCCGACGGGGCTTATTACCACCACCGCGACGGCACGCGTTTCACCGTGCCGGCCTTCCGCATCAAGGTGAAATGCACCTGCGGCTGCGGCGATGCCTTCAACGCAGGCTTTGCCACCGGTCTGGTCCGCGGCATGAGCCCGCGCGACACGGTGCGCTTTGCCCAGGCCTGCTCGGCGCTGAATGCCACCGGGCTGGGCAGCCAGGCCGGGGTGCAGGACTTCGATCAGGTGCTGGACTTCATGACTACGACGCCGGTGCTGGCACCGGCCGAGGAGATGGCCGCCGGCTGAGGAGGCCGGCGCCGGACAACAGGGCGGCGCAGCCGTCCGACATGGCTCTAGGAGGAGACCCCACATGAACTTCAAACTGAAACACGCGGTGGCCGCCACCGCGCTGGCCACGCTCATGCCGCTCGCGGCGGCGGCGCAGGACCAGGCCGACCTGATCACCCCGGTCGACGACAAGCTGACCTTTGTCTTCGTGCCCAAGGTGATCCACCCGTGGTACGACGTGGTGGCCGAAGGTGGCAAATACGCCGTCGAAGAGCTGAAGCAGCGCGGCATCCAGGTCGAGGTGATTTGGGACCAGCCGCCGCAGGCCGACGTGGTCGACCAGAACCAGCGGATCGAGACCAACATCGGCCGCCGCCCCGACGGTCTGGCCGTGGCCTGTCTCGACAAGGCGACCAACGTGCAGCTGATGAACGAAGCCCGCGACGCCGGCCTCAATGTCATCAGCTTCAACTCGCCCTGCGACGACAGCTTTCCCTTCATCGGCCCGAAAAGCTCCAAGATGGACGGCTTCGACCTGGGCGAGCGGCTGGCCGCGAAGCTGGACGGCAAGGGCAAGGTGGCGATCCTCGCCGGCAGCCTGACCGCCTCGGACCACGTCGAGCGGATCGAAGGCTTCAAGGAAGCCATGTCGGCGCATCCGGGCATCGAGATCGTCTTTGAGCAGCCCGATGACGACATCCTCGAGAAAGCCGTCGAGCTGACCGAGAACGTGCTCTCGGCGCATCCCGACCTCGACGGCATCTTTGCCTCCAACGCCTCGAACCCGATCGGCGCGGCCCGCGCGGTGCAGAACGCCGGCAAGACCGGAGAAGTGCTGATCGTCGGCATGGACGACCTGCCGGAAGCGGTGGATTTCGTCTGCTCGGGCGTGATCGACGCGCTCAAGGCGCAGCGCCAGTGGGACATGGGTTACTGGGCGGTGCACTACCTCGTCGCCATGAACGAGAACCACACCTTCCCGATGTTCCACGACACCGGGTCGCGCTTCCTGACCAAGGACGACTGCAAGTCGTCGTGACCGGACCGGCCGCGTCGGCGACCCCGCCGGCGCCGGCCTCCGCCCCCCGGGCCGACCGCTCCCTCCGGCTCGGGGCCCTTTTCAGAAAGGTCTCCTGCGATGTGCCCTGCCGCCCCTGTCTTCGAAGCCCGCAATATCTCCAAGTCCTTCGGGCCGGTGACCGCGCTCAGCGATGTCACGGTGACGCTCTACCCGGGCGAGGTGCATTCGATCATCGGCGAGAATGGCGCCGGCAAGTCGACCCTGATGAACATCATCTGCGGCCGCCTGGCGCCCACCGAGGGCACGCTGCTGGTCGACGGCAAGGAGGTGCAGTTTCACCGGCCCAAGGATGCGCAGGCGCATGGCATCGCCATCGCGCCGCAGGAGATCAACCTCGTGCCGCATCTGACCGTGGCCGAGAACATCATGCTGGGCGCGCATTGCGGCCGCGCCGCCGCCATCGACTGGAAGAAGACCCACGCCGAGGCGACGCGCCACCTGCATGAGGTCGACAATTCGATCAATCCGCGCGCCAAGGTGTCCAGCCTGTCCAAGGCGCAGCAGCAGCTGGTGCAGATCGCCCGCGCTGCCGCCACCGAGGCGCGGATCATCATCTTCGACGAACCCACCGCGACGCTCACCTACCGCGAGGAAGAGGTGCTGCTGTCCTACATCGAAAACCTTGCGAAAGAGGGCCGCTCGGCCTTCTACATCTCGCACCGGCTGGAAGAGGTGCGGCGGCTGTCGCACCGCATCACCGCGCTGCGCGACGGGGTTCACGTGGGCGAGCTCACCCCGGACGAGGCCAGCCGCGACCGGATGGTCACCCTGATGGCCGGCCGCCCGCCGAAAACCGGCGCGCAGGTGCAGCGCGAGATCCGCAGCTCCGAGACGGTGCTCGAGGTCACGGGCCTGACCCGGGCGCATGAATTCAGCGATGTCTCCTTCAGCCTGCGCAAGGGCGAGATCCTCGGGGTCTCGGGGCTTGTGGGTTCCGGCCGGACGGAAATGGCCAAGTGCATCTTCGGCGCCACCCGCGCGCAATTGGGCAGCATCACGCTCAATGGCAAACCGGTCACCTTTCGCGATCCGCAGGACGCCATTCAGGCCGGGCTGATCTACCTGCCCGAAGAGCGCAAGCAGGAGGGCATCTTCCCGCTGCTGTCGATTGCCGAGAACACCGCGCTGCCGACGCTGGACCGCTTTGCCGGGCTGCTGCACGTGCGCAACCGCGAGATGATGGAAGAGGTCGAGAAGCTGGCCCGCCAGATGAAGGCCAAGTTCAACTCGCTCAAGGATCCAATCACCAGCCTGTCGGGCGGCAACCAGCAGAAGTTCATCATTGCCCGCTGGCTGATGCGGGATGCGCAGGTACTGATCATGGACGAGCCCACCCGCGGCATCGACGTGAACGCGAAATTCGAAATCCAGTCGGTGTTGCGCCGGCTGACCGAGCAGAACGGTCTGTCGATCGTCGTCATCTCGTCAGAGATGGAAGAGCTGCTCGACGTGGCGGACCGCATCCTCGTCATGCACGAGGGCCGGGTCAAAGGCATCGTGGACCGCCGGGACGCAACGCAGGAAGGCCTGCTGAAGCTGGCGATGAGCTGACATGGAAAGAAAGAACGGATCAATGGAAATCGTGACCCCCTCTGCAACGCCGGCGCCGGTGGCGCGCCGGCAGGCAACCCTCGTTTCGCGGTTCTGGGCCTGGGAGGGCAGCGGCGTGCTGGTCGCCCTGATCGTCCTGACCGGGGCGCTGGCACTCGCCGCCGACAACTTCCTGTCGGGCTACAACATGTCCGTGGTGATGCGGCAGGCGGCCTTCGTCGGGCTGGTGGCGCTGGGCCAGACGCTGGTGCTGCTGGTCGGTGGCATCGACCTGTCGGTCGGCGCCGCGGCCGGGCTGTCGTCGATCGTTGGTGCCATCGCGCTCAGCCAATGGGGCATCCACCCCTGGCTGATCATCCCCTTCACCATGGCCTTCGGCTTCGCGCTGGGCGCGATCAACGGGGTCTTCGTGGCCGGCCTGCGGCTCAACCCCTTCATCGTGACGCTGGCGACGTGGGAGATCTTTGCCGGCCTGACGCTGGTGATCACCAAGGGTTATCCGATCCGGCCACTGGGCGAGGCGTTTCAGGTCTTCGGAAAGGGCGAAATCTGGGGCGTGCCGCTGCCGGTGGTTATCTTTCTGGTCACCGCGCTGGTGCTGATCTGGATGCTCACCCAGACCCGTCTGGGCCGCAACATCTTTGCCGTCGGCGGCAACCGCGACGCGGCGATCCTCGCCGGTATCCGCGCCCGCTGGGTCGAGTTCTTTGCCTTCGGCATGGCCGGGATGCTCTCGGCGCTGGCCGGTATCCTGTTTGCCAGCCGGATGGACGCGGCGCAGCCCTCGGTGGGCGAGGGCTGGCTGATGGGCGCGATCACCGCGGCGATCCTCGGCGGCACATCGCTGAGGGGCGGGCAGGGCTCAATCATCGGCACGGTGCTGGGCGCGATCCTTCTGGCGGTGCTGGCCAATGGCACGGTGCTGATGAACGTCTCGGGCTTCTGGCAGCGGGTCATCGTCGGCTGCGTGGTGCTTGTCGCGGTGCTGGTCGACCTGCTGCGCCGGCGAGGCTGATCCCCGGGGCCCCTGTCAGCCGGCAGGGGCCCGGCCGATCTTGTGGACACAACCCCGCAGTGACCTGACTGCACACCAGGAGTTAGAAACGTGAAAGCCGCCATCCTGCAAGCTCCCAACCAACTCGCGGTGCAGGCCACCGACCTTCCCAAGGCCGGGCCCGGTGATCTGGTGATCCGGATGCGGGCCGCGACGGTCTGCGGCACCGACATCCGCATCTTTCGCGGCCGCAAGACCATGGGCGTGCGCTATCCCTCGATCCTCGGCCATGAGTTCGCCGGCGAGATTGTCGACACCGGTGGCCGGGCCGGCCTGTCGGTGGGCGACCGGGTCGGGCTTTGCCCGACGATCCCCTGCGGCCATTGCGACCGCTGCAAGCGCGGGCTCGAGAACATGTGCGCCGAGGGTCTGAATTTCGGCTACGAGCTGGACGGCGGTTTTGCCGATCTGATCCGCATCCCGGCGCAGGCGGTGGACGGCGGCAACCTGCGCCAGCTTCCGCCCGGGATGAGCTATGGCGAGGCGGCGCTGGTCGAACCGTTGTCCTGCGTGCTCAACGGTCAGGAAAAGGCCGGCGTGGGGTTTGCGGATGTGGTGGTGGTGATCGGTGCCGGGCCGATCGGGTTGTTGCACGTCCTGCTGGCCGGGCTGCGCGGCGCGGCGCGGATCATCGTCTCCGATCCCAACGCCGGCCGCCGCGAGGCTGCCCTGCGCTTTGGCGCCGACGCGGTGATCGACCCGATGGGCGAGGATGTCACCGCCCGCGTCAGGGCCGAGACCGACGGGCGCGGCGCAGACGTGGTGATCTGCGCCATCGGCGTCCCGGCGCTGGCACGGCAGGCCACCGACCTCGTGGCCCACGGCGGTCGGGTCAGTCTCTTTGCCGGGTTTTCCAAGGGCGAGACGGGCGAAATGGACATCAACGCCATCCACTACAACGAGATCAAGGTCACCGGCGCCTTCGGGTTGTCGCGGCGCAATTTCGACGATGCCTTCAACATGGTGGCCTCTGGCCGGCTCAAGGTGGCGCCACTGATCACCGACAGCTTCCCGCTGGACGAGACGCCGCGCGCCTTCGAGGTGGCCGAGAGCGGGGTGGCGATCAAGGTGGCGATCGTCAATGACTGAGCCTCTCGACATCGACGTGCTGATCATCGGCGGCGGCATCAACGGTTGCGGCACCTTCCGCGATCTCTCGGCGCAGGGGATCGACTGCCTGCTGATCGAGCGCGAGGATTTCTGCGCCGGCGCCTCGGCGGCCTCGTCTCGGCTGATGCATGGCGGGCTGAAATACCTGGAGACCGGCGAATTCGGGCTGGTGCGGGAATCGCTGACCGAGCGCAACCGCCTGCTGCAGAACGCCCCGCATTTCGTGACGCCCTTGCCGACGATCCTGCCGCTCCGGTCACGCTTTGCCGGCATCCTGCCGTCGGTCAGGCGGTTCTTCGGGCTGAAGGCGAAGCTGACCAACCGCGGATCGCTGATCACCCGCGCCGGGCTGATGCTCTATGACCTCTACGGGCGCCGTCACCGCTCGATGCCCCGGCACCGCCTCCTCGGGCGCAAGGCGCTCGAGGACCGGGTGGCCGGGATGGACCCGAAGATCGTGGCGGCGGGGCTTTATTACGAGGGTCAGCTCAGCCATGCGGAACGGCTGGGCCTTGAACTGGTGCAGGATGCCGAGCGGCTGAACCCGCGCTCGCGGGCCGTCAACCACGCGCGGATCGTCGCGGTCGAGGGCGCTTGCGTGACCTATGAGGCGGGCGGGCGGCGTCAGACCGTCAGGCCCCGCATCGTGGTCAATGCCGGCGGCGCCTGGATCGACGCGGTGAACCGCGATCTCGGGATCGAGAGCCGGTTGATGGGCGGCTCCAAGGGCTCGCATGTGATCGTCGATCACCCCGGGCTCTACCGTGCCCTCAACGGCCACATGATCTATTTCGGCACCGCCGACGGCCGGGTCAACCTGTGTTACCCTTTCATGGACCGCGTGCTGATCGGCTCGACCGACATTCCGGTCGAGGACCCCGACACCGCATTCTGCGAAGACACCGAGGTTGCCTACATGCTGGCCGCCGTCGGTGAGGTCTTTCCCGACATCGCTCTGACCGAGGAGCACGTGCGCTACCGCTTCTGTGGGGTGCGTCCCCTGCCGCGGGCGGACGGCGAGATCGGCCTCGTGACCCGCGATCATTCCATCGCCGAGGTGACGCTCGGGGCGGGCACCCCCGTGCTCTGCCTGATCGGCGGGAAATGGACCACCTTCCGCGCCTTCTCGGCCGAGGCCGCGCGGCGGGTGCTGGACCATCTGGGCCAGCCGCATCGGGTGGACACCGGCGACATGGCCATCGGCGGCGGGGCAGGGTTCCCGCGGACCCCGGCGGCGCGGGATGGCTGGGTCGACCGCGTCGCGCAGGCCTCCGGCCTGTCGGCGGAGCGGGTGGCGGGACTGCTGGACCGATACGGAACCACAGGCGAAAGGATCGCCGAGGCCTGTGCAGGCGAGACCATGCTGGCGGCCGTGCCGGACTATTCCGACAGGGAGTTGGCCTTCCTCTGCCGCAATGAGCGGGTCGAGACGCTGGCGGACCTGCTGTTGCGGCGGACCCTCATCGCCATGTCGGGCCGGCTGACGCCTCAGGCGATCGAAGAATGCGCGCGAGTTGCCGGGACGGCGCTCGGCTGGTCCGAGGACCGACGTCAGCGCGAGGTCTCGGCGCTGTGTTGCGATGATCTGACGCTTGTTCGTCGCAACATGGCCGCGGCCCCCGCCGCCTGAGCGGAGGGGCCCGCCGGTCTCTATTCACCTATCGGTGCTGGGCTCAGAGCTCATCCCCGGCGCGGTGTTCGCCCCAGCGCAGGTGCAGGTTGGCGCCGATCTGCGCGATCGGGGCGGGCGGCAGCCGGGTCGGCCGGGGCGCCGCCAGTGCGCGGTCGAGGGCGGGGGAGCCGACCCCCAAGGCAAGTTCTGCCGCTAGCCCGCCGGCCAGGGTGCCCTTGGCGGTGCCCAGACCGTTCTGGCAGCAGGCGGAATACAGCCGCTCGTCCAGCTCGCCGATCACCTGCACGTTGTTGCGGCTGAGGCAGAGCCGGCCGCCCCAGCGACAGGCCATCTCCACCCCAGCAAGCATCGGAAACCGCGCGGCAAAGGCGCGGTCGTGGGTAAGGGCGACCTGACGCAGGCGCGCGGGTGGGACCTCAATCGAGGGGTCGAAGGTGAAGCGGTTGCGGATGATGATCCGGTCACCCCCGGTGCCGGCGATGCGCCGGACGGTGGTGCCCAGCGGATCGGCCGGCGTCAGCCCCCAGGTTGGCTGGCCCCCGAGGCGCGTAACCTCGTCAGGGTGCAGGGCGCGGGTCATCGAGGCGTAGGTGAAGACATGCATCAAGCGGCGCGGCAGGAAGCCGAAGCTGTTGAGATGGCCGTTGACCGCGAGGATCACCCGCGGCGCGGTGACCTGCCCGGCAGGGGTGCTGGCGATCCAGTCGCCGCGGCGTACCAGCGCGGTAACCGGGCTCATTTCGTGCAGCGTCACGCCCGCGGCGCGCAGCCCTTCGGCCACGCCGCGTACGAAAAGCGCGGGCTGGATCATCGCGGTGCCGGGGGTGAAGAGACCGCTCTGGTAATAGGTGGTGCCGGTGATCTCCTGCATTTGGCCGGCATCGTAATGCTCGTGCGGCTCGCCCATGGCGGTCAGATGCCGGGCGAAGCTCTGGTTGTGGGCGCAGCCCTTCGGCGTCGCGGCGGCGTTGATCTTGCCCGATGGCGCGAAGGCCTCTGCGCTCAGCCCGTACTCCTCGGCCATGGCGCGGGCCTGGGCGATGCCGCGGCGGTTGTCCTCGGTCTGGGCCAGGTCGGCGTCTAGCGCGCCGCCGTAGTCGTCGGAGGTAAGGTCATGCGGCAGGTCGATCATGAAGCCGGAGTTCCGGCCCGCGGGCCCGTCGCCCACCCGCACGGCGTCGAGCACCACGATGCGGTCGCCGGGGGCCAATTTTGAGAGCCGGTGCGCGGCCGCCAGCCCGGCAAAGCCCGCGCCGATCACCAGCCAGTCGGCGGTGGTCCTGCCCTCCAGCGGCGTCGCCGGCGGCGGGTCCGGCAGCAGCCGGTTCCAGCCGGCGGGGCCGGGGTCGCGGGGCAGGCGGGTGACCTGCATCCTAGTGATCCTGGTTCAGCGCATCGGCCGCCGGGATCTCGCGCTCGCGCCGCGCGATGTAGTCGAGCAGCGCCTCGTTCACGCCGGCGTCGAGCTTCGGCTCCTCGTATTCGTTCAGCATGGCGCGGGCGCGGATCAGCGCGCGCTCGGTGATCTCGATGCCACCCTCGGCCTGCCATTGCTCGATCGAGTTGTTGTCGAACATCTCGGGCATGAAGAACGCCCGCTGGAAATGCTCCAGCGTATGCGGATGGCCGAGGTAATGCCCGCCCGGTCCGACATCGGGAACGGCGGCGAGGGCCTCTTCGAAGTCCTGCCACTGGATGCCCTCGGCCATGCGGTAGCCCATGGCGCAGACCTCGGCATCGACGATGAACTTGGCGGTCGAGCAATGCATCCCGGCCTCGTTCCAGCCCGCCGAATGCCAGAGGTAATTGGCCCCGGCCATCAGCACCGCGTTCATCGTCATCGCGCTCTCGTAGCCCGCCTGCGCGTCAAAGGTCTTGGCCCCGCCCAGCGTGTTCGAGCTGCGCCAGGGCACGCGGTAGAACCGCGCCATCTGGCCGATCATGAAGTTCATCAGGCTGATCTCGGGCGTACCGGCCATCGGCGCGCCGGACTTCATGCTGACGGTCGAGAGGTAGTGGCCGTAGATCGCCGGGCAGCCCTTGCGAATGACCTGCGTATAGGCCAGCGCGCTCAGCGCTTCGGCATTCAGCTGCGCCACGGTTGCCGGCACCGAGGCCGGCGTGTTGGCACCGCCCAGCACGAAGGGCGAGCAGAGCACCGGCTGATTGCAGCGGCAGAAGGCGCGCATCGCGCCCAGCATCGTCTCGTCCCAGACCAGCGGCGAGTTGCCGTTGCAATTGCCGGTGACGACGGGGTGGGTCTCCATGAACTCGGCGCCGAAGAGGATCGCGCACATCTCGATCACGTCCTCGGCGTTCTTCGGGCTGGTGGTCATGCCCATGAAGGTCTTGTCCGAATGCTTCATCGAGGAATAGGTGATCCGCAGGTGCCGCTGGCTGATCGGGTGATCATAGGGTTCGACGATGTGATGCGCGGTCGAATGGAGGCTGGGCAGCATGTGGCTGAGCTTGTGGAAATTCGCCAGATCGTCGAGCGTCGGGTTGCGGCGCTTGTCATCCAGATCGCGCAGGTAGGGCGCGCCGGTCATCGGAACCAAGATGCTGTGATCGCCGCCAAAGGGCAGGTTATTGGCCGGGTTGCGCGCGTGGTAGGTGAAGCTCTCGGGGATCGTCGCGATCAGTTCGCGCACCAGATGCCGGTCGAGGTAGACCATCTCGCCCTGCACCCTGGCCCCCGCGCGGGTCCAGTCGGCGAGGGCGATCGGATCGCGAAAGCGCACGCCCACGTTTTCGAGGATGTCCATCGAGGCCGCGTCGATCCGTTCGACCTGCTCCCGTGTCATCGGCTCTGTCAACGGCAGCCTGCGTTTCAGCGCCGGCAGCATGGTGATGTCGCGGGTCTGCCGTGCCGCCCGCCGCGCGCCGCGCCCACGGCGAACGGTGCCCACGGCGTCGACGCTCATGCGACGTTGTCCCCGTCGGCGGGATCGGTCAGGTCGATCCAGATGGTCTTGAGCTCGGTATACTGGTCGTGGGCGTGGACGCCGTTGTCGCGGCCGCCAAAGCCCGATTGCTTGTAGCCGCCGAAGGGCGTGGCGATATTGCCTTCGCCGTAGCAGTTGACGGTGACCGTGCCGGCGCGAATGTCGCGGGCAGCGCGGATGGCGCTGCGGCCGCCGGCGGAAAACACCGAGGCCGTGAGCCCGTAGGCGGTGTCATTGGCCAGTTGCACCGCCTCGTCGTTGCTGGCCACTTCGATCACACTCAGCACCGGGCCGAAGATTTCTTCCTTGGCACGCGGGTCGTCCGGGCGGACCTCAACGACGACCGGGGCGACGAAGGGGCCGTCGTCGGCGCTGTCGAGATAGCTGCGGACCTTGGCGCAGTGACCGGCGTCGATCAGCGCGCCGATGTGGGTGCCGGGGTCCAGCGGGTCGCTGACCTTCCAGTCGCGCAGGCGGGCCTCGATCTTCTCCATCAGCGCCGGTTTCACCGTACTGTGCACGATCAGCCGCGAGGTGGCCGAGCAGTTCTGCCCGGCGTTCCAGAAGGCGGCGTTGACCACGTGCTCGGCCACGTGGTCGAGGTTTTCGGCATCGTCGAAGACCAATGCCGGGTTCTTGCCGCCGCATTCCAGAACCACCTTCTTGAGGTTGCTGTCGGCGGCATAATGCAGAAAGCGCCGCCCGGTCTCGGTCGAGCCGGTAAAGCTCACCATGTCGACATCCATGTGCCGGCCCAGCGGTTCGCCGACCGACGGCCCGTCGCCGGGCAGAACCTGCAGCACGCCGCGCGGCACCCCGGCCTCATGCGCCAGTTCGGCGACGCGCAGGGCGGTCAGGCTGGTCTGCTCGGCCGGTTTCACGATCACCGAACAGCCCGCCGCCAGCGCCGGGCCGATTTTCCACGCCAGCATCATCAGCGGGAAGTTCCACGGCAGCACGGCGGCCACCACGCCGATCGGTTCACGCACAATCATCGCCAGGGCGCCGTCGCCGGTGGGGGCGGTCTGGTCGTAGATCTTGTCGATCGCCTCGGCGTGCCACTTCAGGCAATGGATGGTCTCGGGCACATCGATCAGCTCGCAATCGCGGATCGGCTTGCCGCTTTCGATGCTCTCCATCACCGCCAGGTCGCGGCGGCTGCGGGTGAGCAGCTTGCAGAGGCGGATCAGCACCTCCTTGCGGGCCTCGGGGTCCTGCTTCGCCCAATGGCCCTGGTCAAAGGCCTCGCGCGCCTTGGCAACGGCCAGATCGACGTCAGCACCATTGGCGGTGGAAATCTGGGTAATCTCTTCGCCGGTCGCCGGGTTGGTCGTCGCCATCATGGCGCCGCGCCCGGGCTGGAACCTTCCGTCGATGAAGGGGCTGCGCGGCAGGTCGAGCGTGGCGGCGATGGCGGTGTATTCGGCCTGGGTCAGCAGATCGGTCATAGCGGGGCCCCCGTGATGCTGGAAACGGCCGTGTTCATGGTGCGGATCACCTCGGCCAATTCGCGTTTGTCGTCCTTGTTGAGTGGTTGCAGCGGCATGCGCGGTGGCCCGGCGTCGATGCCGCGCAGGGTCAGCCCGTATTTGATGCATTGGACGAACTTGCCGCCCTGTTCGAGCACGCGCATCAGCGGCAGCATCGCCGACATGATGGCGCGGCCCTTGGTGAAATCGCCTTCGACCGCGCAGGCCTGGTAGAGCGCGATATGCGCCTCGGGGGCAAAGTTCGACCCGGCGCAGACCCAGCTGCGCGCGCCCCAGGCAAAGAACTCCAGCGCCTGATCGTCCATGCCGCAGCACAGCCCGATATGCGGATACTCCCGCGCCAGCATGTGCAGCCGGTTGATGTCGCCAGAGCTTTCCTTGATGCCGCAGAAATTCGGGCTGCGGCCCAGACGGTCGAGGCAGTCCTCGTCCATGTTGACCGACATCCGCCCGGGATAATTGTAGAGCATCACCGGCAGGTTCGCCGCGCGGTCGATGGCCAGCGCATGCAGCGCGATCTCGCGCCCGGTAGGATAGGCATAAGGCGGCGTCGCCACCAGAAGCGCATCTGCGCCGGCGGATTTGGCGGCCTTGGCGTACATCACGCTGTCCTCGGTGCGGATGGCGCCGGTGCCCACCACCATCGGAACCCGCCCGCCGATCAGCCCGGCGCAGCGCGACATCATCTCGATCCGTTCCTCCGGGGTCTGGGCGTAATATTCCCCGGTCGAGCCGGCGACGACGATGCCATGCACGCCGGCGGCGATCAGGTGCTCGACCGTCTGCGCCAAGGCCTCTTCGTTGAGCGAGAAGTCGGCGTGATAGGGGGTCACCAGCGGCGTGTAGATGCCTTCAAACTGCATTGCGACGGTCCTTGAGTGAAACGACATCCACCGGCAGCGGATCGGGGCGCACGAAGCGCTCCATCCGGTCGCGGCTGAGGTCCCAGTGTTGCAGGGTCAGGTCGATGGCCAGTGCGCCCTCTCGACCCTCGATGGCGGCGATCATGGCGTCGTGCTGCTCGATCGCGGTCAGCACCAGCAGCGTTTCGGCCGGGGCGGCGGGGCGATAGAAGGTCTGGCTCATCCGCGTGTGATCGATCTGCAGCCGCGCCAGCGAGGCCACGAGATAGGGGTTCTGCGCCATCTCGCCGATGGTGGCGTGAAAGCGGTGATTGGCCAGGGCGGCCTCGCCGGGCTGCGCGGATTTCGCGGCGCGGGTGAACTCCTGCTGCGCCGCCTTCAGCCGGTCGAGCTGCGCGCCGGTGCGGTTCTCGGCCGCGAGGCGCGCGATATTGGCATAGACCATGGGCGCGGTCTGAAAGAACGTGCGCAAGACGGCGATGTCCATCGAGGCCACCTTGGCGCCGCGGTTCTGCGTCATGTCGACATAGCCCTCGCCCTGCAGCCGTTGCAGCACTTCGCGCAGCGGGGTGCGGGACATGCCGTATTGCTCTGAGAGACCTGCTTCATCCAGGTCCTCGCCCGGCGCAAGCTCGGTCGAGAGGATCCGGCGGCGCAGATCGGCAAGGCAGTCTTCCTTCGAGAATCGCGGCATGGGGTCCTCCGGTTGCGTGTATACACAGATTATACAATTTAGCCAAAAGCAAGCGTTTTGTCGGTCCGGCGCGTTTTCAGCGCTTCTTCGTCCTGACCGCGACGGGCCATGCCGCCCGACGACCGCCCCTGTCGCGTGACGCGGTGACTTCGGGTCAGCCGCCCGACGAGGGCCACGGCGTCTGGCGCAGGCCGCGCAAAGGGTTCATTAGGGAGACACCGCCGCAGCCGAGGGACGCCATGACACCTGCCAGACAGACCCCGCCAGAGCCCCGTGACTGGGTGCTTTTGCTGTTCCTCAGCTTTGTCTGGGGTGGGGCCTTCATGTCGATGGCCGTGGCGCTCGAACAATACGGCCCCTTCACCGTCGCTGCCGGCCGCATCGGCATCGGCGCGCTGGCGCTGCTGGCCATTGTCGTGGTCACGCGGCCCAAGGACCTCGCGATCCGCGATCTCAAGTCCCTGGGCTTCATCCTGCTACTGGGCATCCTGAATTTTGCCCTGCCGTTCAGCCTGTTGGCCTGGGCGCTGCAACAGGTGCCCTCGGCCTTTGCCGGCATCGCCATGGGCTCTTCACCGATCTTCGTGCTGTTGCTGGCCTATCTCTTTGTCCCGGATGAGCAGATCGGCCCGCGCCGGATTGCCGGCGTGATCCTCGGCTTTGTCGGGCTGCTGGTGCTGATCCTGCCCGGCGCCACCGACGAGCTGGGCGCCGGCGGCACGATTGCCGCGCGGGTGGCCTGTGTCGGGGCAGCGCTGTGTTATTCGGTGGGCGCGATCCTGATCCGCCGCGCACCGCCGGTGCCGCCGATGGTCTTCACCGCCGGCATGCTGACCGCCGGCGCACTGGTGCTGGCGCCTCTGGCGCTGCTCGTGGAGGGCATGCCCGAGGTGACCGCCGAGCGGGCAACCTGGGCCATGCTCTATGCCGGGATCTTCCCGACCGGTCTGGCGTTCCTGTTGCGGGTGGTGCTGATCCGCTCGGCCGGGCCGGTCTTCATGAGCCTCGTGGCCTATGTCGTGCCGCTCTGGGCGGTCCTGCTGGGCGTGATCCTGCTGGGCGAGACCCTGGGCGCCAACACCTATCTCGCCGCGGCAATCATCCTCTCCGGCGTGGGGCTGACCCAGCTGCGGTTCCTGCGGCCGCGGTGACCTGACCCCGCGGCCTTGTCTTGCGCCCGGCGCGGGGATAGACGCCGCAGGCAGAACGCTGACCCGGGGCAGGGGGCTCGTCGCCCTGTCCCCCGCATCCCCGGCTGGAGCCTGTCATGACCATCACCCATCTCGTCACCCATTCCGGCGGCTTTCATGCCGACGAGCTGCTGTCTTCGGTCATCCTGACCCGGCTCTTTCCCGAGGCAGAGCTGGTCCGCTCGCGCGATACCGCATGGACGACGCAGGGCGAGGGCAAGATCATCTATGACGTCGGCCGCACCTTTGATGCCGAGGCGCGAATCTTCGACCATCACCAGCGCCCGGCACCGCTGCGCGAAGATGGCCAGCCCTACAGCTCTTTCGGGCTGATCTGGGCGCAATATGGCCGGGACTACCTGCGCGCGCTGGGCGTGCCCGAGGCGCATATCGACAGCATCCACGAGAGCTTTGACACAGGTTTCGTCCTGCCGGTCGACTTGATGGACAATGGCGCGCTCGAGCCTTCGGTGGCCGGGCCTTTGGCCGGGCTGACCCTGCCGGTGCTGCTCGAAACCCTGAAGCCTGCCTTCGACGACCGCGACGCCGAGGCCGACGACCGCGCCTTCCTCGACGCGCTGCCGGTGGCGCGCGCCTTTGTCGAGGCGGCGATCCGGGGCCGGGCGGCGAAACGCCGGGCCGAGGCCATGGTGATGCAGGCCATCGCCGACGCCGGCGCCTCGCCGGTGCTGGAACTGCCGATGGGCATGCCCTTCCGCGCGGCGGTCGAAAAGGCCGGGGCCGATCACATGCTCTTCGTCGTCCACCCGCGCGGCGAGGATTGGGCGCTGACCACCATCCGCAAGAGCGGCGACAGCTTTGACAGCCGCGCCGACCTGCCGGCGGCCTGGGCCGGTCTGACCGACGAAGCGCTTGAAACGGCCAGCGGCGTGCCCGGCGCGAAATTCTGCCATAACGCGCGGTTCATCGCCGTGGCGAGCTCTCGCGACGCGATCCTGAAGATGGCGGACCTGGCGGTCACCGAGGCGCAGTCGCAGCAGGCCGCCGGAGCCGATGAAACCGTTTGAAGACGGGACCGCGGCGTCCTAGGCTCGGACACATGCGACCCCCCTTCAGGAGTGCCTCGTGAGCCTCGCCTCTCCCCTCGACGTCTTTCCCGCCACGGTAGACGACCCCGACGTTGCCGCGCTTTTGATGCGCCACCACGCGATGATGCGCGCCCAGAGCCCGGCCGAAAGCTGCCACGTGCAGACCCTCGACGAACTGGAGCGCGACGGCGCCCGGGTCTTTGCCTGCCGCCGCGGCGGGGCTTTGCTGGGCGTCGGCGCGCTCAAGCCGCTGGGCAATGGCGAGGCCGAGCTGAAATCCATGCATGTTGCCACCGAGGCCCGCGGCCAGGGCGCCGGCCGCGCCCTGCTGCTGGCGATCCTTTCTGCCGCCCGGGCCTCCGGCCACAACCGGATCAGCCTCGAAACCGGCACCGCACCGCCCTTCGCCGCCGCCCGCGCGCTTTATGCCGCGCAGGGCTTTGTCGACTGCCCGCCGTTCGGCTGCTACAGCCGCGACCCACTGAGCGTCTTCATGACCCGCGCGCTCTGACTCTCGCCCCTTGCCCCGCCGCCGAACTTGCGGCAGATACGGGGACAGCGGTCCCTTAGCTCAACTGGATAGAGCAGCTGACTTCTAATCAGCAGGTTGAGGGTTCGAGTCCTTCAGGGATCGCCAAAATACTTCGTGCCCGAAAAAGCCGCGAGACCCGCCCGCGGGAGCAAACTCTCCGGCCCCAAACCACCCCTCAGTCAGCCCCCCACAAACGCCGCAACCGCCGCTTCCGCCACCTCCAGGTCCTGATCCGGCGAGCCGCCGCTGACGCCGATGCCGCCGATCACCGCGCCGCCGGAGGCGACCGGGAGGCCGCCGGCGATCACCACCATCCGACCGCCGATGGTCGAAGACACGCCCCAGGCGGGCTTGCCGGGCTGGCTGGCCTCGCCAAGGCCCTTGGTCGGGTTGCGGGTGCCGGCGGCGGTGAAGGCCTTGTCGATGGCGATGGTGATGCTGGGGACCTTGGCGCCGTCCATCCGCTCGAAGGCGATCAGATTGCAGCTTTCGTCCATCACGGCGATGCACATCGGTACACCGATCTCTTCGGCCTTGGCCTTGGCGGCGGTGATCAGGGTGCGGGCCTCGGTGAGGTCGAGCCGGGTCAATGTCAGCATGGGGCGGTCCAGTTCAGCTGAGAGGGGCAGGGGGCCGAAACAGGCCCCCCGAGGTCAGGCGCGGGCGGCAGACTGGCGGCGCAGCCGCGCCATCAGCATGCCGATCAGCGGGATCGTCCAGATCAGGATCGTCACCACCCCTAGCGTGCCGCCGACCGGTCGGTCGAAGAACCCGAGGATGCCGCCGTCGGACTTGATCACCGTGGCCATGAAGTTGTCTTCGAGCATCGGGCCGATCACGATGCCGAGGATCGTCGGCGCGATGGGAAAGCCGTTCTCCTCCATCAGGAAGCCGAGGATGCCAAGCACCACCATGATGGCGATGCCGAAGACGCTGTTGGTGATGGCGAAGGAACCGACGATGCAGAACAGCAGGATCACCGGCATCAACAACCGGGCCGGCGTCTGCACCACGTAGCGCGAGCCGCGGATGGCGAAATAGCCGAGGAAGAGCAGCAGAAAGTTCGCCACGAAGAAGGTCATGAAGATCGCGTAGGTCAGGCTGGCCTGGGTGACAAAGACCATCGGCCCCGGGGTGATGCCCTTCATGAAGAGCACGCCGATGGCGATGGCGGTGACGGAATCGCCGGGAATGCCGAAGACCAGCGCCGGGATCCAGACCCCGCCAAGCGCGGCGTTGTTGGAGGCACCGGCGGCGGCCAGGCCCTCGGGGTGGCCGGTGCCGAACTTGTCGGGTGTGCGAGAGAATTTCTTGGCGACCGCATAGGCCACCCAGGCGGCGATGTCCGATCCCGCGCCGGGCAGGATGCCCACGACGGTGCCGATCAGGCTGCCGCGCACCAGGTTGCCCTTGTTGTCGCGCATCATCCGACCTTGGCCGCCGAAGACCGAGGAATTGGACTTCGGAATGGCAGACTTGTCGTGGCGCTTGGCCATCGAAAACCGCAGGATCTCGGTCATCGCGAACATGCCGATCATCGCCGGGATGAAGCTGACACCGGCCATCAGCTCAACCGAGCCATAGGTGAAGCGGGGGAAGCCACCGGTCACGTCGATGCCGATGGTGGCGATGAACAGCCCGATCAGCAGCGACACCGTGCCCTTGACCGCGGTGCCGCGCGAGATGATCACCGAGCAGCTGAGCCCGAGGCAGGCCAGCCAGAAATACTCGACGGTGCTGAACTGAAAGGCGAATTCCGCCAGAAACGGCGCGCCGGTGGCGAGGATGATCGCCCCCACCATGCCGCCGAAGACCGAACAGACCAGGCCGATGCCCAACGCCTTTTCCGCCTCGCCGCGCAGGGTGTATTGATAGGCGTCATCGACATAGGCCGCCGAGGCCGGCGTGCCGGGAATGCGCAGCATGGCGCCGGGAATGTCACCGGCAAAGATCGCCATGGTCACCGCGCTGACGATGGCGGCGATGGCCGGTAGCGGGTCCATGAAGAAGGTCAGCGGCACCAGCAGAGCCGTGGCCATGGTGGCCGAGAGCCCAGGGATCGCCCCGACGAACAGCCCGAAGATCGAAGAGGCCAGGATGACGCCCAGTACCGAGGGGTCCATGACCATGAGGAATGCATCAGCGAAAGTGCCCATGGGGATCTCCTTGTCAGCCTACCAGGCGACGGATTGCAGGACGCCCCATGGCAGGGGCACGAGGAAGACCTTGCTGAACAGCGTGTGGATCGCCAGCGAGGCAATGACCGAGACCAGCAGCGCGGTCACCAGAGAGACCCGCAGCGACAGCAGAAAGGCCAGCAGCACCGTGATGCTGAGCAGCGGAAAGCCGATCACGAAGAGCAGGGGAATGAAGCTCGCCGTGCCGATCAGCACGATGGCCACGCGGAAGATCCGCAGCCGGTCGGTGATCCAGTCGCCGGGGGTGATCAGGCGCGGGCGCTCGGCGTTCAGAAAATCCTTGGCGATCAGCACGATGGCACAGGCGCCAAGGCCCAGCGCCACGATGGTGGGCAACAGGCCCGAGCCGATGGATTGCCCCGGGATTACCGGGAAGGTTCTGGCCTGAAACAGCACGGCGGCTGCAAACAGAAGCAGAAAGCACCCGATCAGGCGGTCACTGACTTTCATGGTGTCTCCTATCGATATCCGGGATCGGGCCGCGCGGGGCGCAGGCGGGGCAGGGCGTGCCCTGGCGCCGAAGTTCATCTTCGGACCGGATGAAACGGGAAAAGGGGGCGCACCGGCAGGACCGGTGCGCCGAAGGGGTTACTTGGTCAGGCCGGCGGCTTCCATCACCTTGCCGTTGGCGGCATCCGCCTCGGCCATGAAGGCACCATAGGCCGGGCCGTCCATCCAGACCTTGCCAAAGCCGCGGTCTGCCATGAAGGCGGTGAACTCCTCGGAATTCCACGCGGTCTCCAGCGCGGCCGAGAGCTTGTTCACGGCTTCGACCGGCAGACCGGCGGGGCCTGCAACGCCGCGCCAGGTGGCGACCTTCAGGTCGATGCCGGTTTCCGATTTCACCGTCGGCAGGTCCTCGAGGCCGGGAAGCGGCTCGTCCGCCATCACTGCCAGCGCCTTGACCTTGCCGGCCGAGATCAGCGAGGCCGCTTCGGGATAGGAGCAGGAGACGATGTCGACACCGCCGGAGACCAAGTCCTGCAGACCAGCGGCCGAGCCCTTGGAGGGCACCCACGGCACCGCATTGGCGTCAAGACCGGCTTCGACGACGAGACCCGCCATGGCGAGGTGCCAGATGCCGCCCTGGCCGGTGCCCGAGGATTTCATCTCGCCCGGCGCCGCCTTGGCGGCCTCGAGGAATTCCGAGATCGTGTTGTATTCGGAATCCGCGCTGACGTGGAACGCTGCCGGATCGGCATTGAACAGGCCGATCGGGGTATAGGCGGTGTGGTCCAACTCAGTCAGGCCGGCGTGGTGCATCATCGCGATTTCGACCGTCGCGGTGCCGATGGTGTAGCCGTCGGGCGCGGCATTGGCGATGGCCGAATGGCCGACAACACCAGAGCCGCCGTCACGGTTGACCACCGAGACCGGCACGCCCAGTTCCTTTTCCATCAGCCCGGCGAGCATGCGGCTGGTGGCATCGGTGCCGCCGCCTGCGCCCCACGGCACGATCCAGGTGATCGGACGCTCGGGGTATTCCGCCTGGGCGGTCCCGGCAAAGGTCATGGCGCCCATGGCAAAGGCCGCGGTGCCGAGGGCAGCCGTCACAAGATTACGAAGCATGAATTTCTCCCAGATGTGTAATGATTTTCGGGCGCATCGGCATTCCTCCTGGCCGGTTGTGCCCAATTCAAATGCCGAAACACATGGAAACGCTATTCCATCGTCGGGCATCCGTCTACGTCGCTGTTTCGCCCTTGGCGTGGTTTCGCATTTGCCAGGGACGGGGATTTGGCATTGATCGGTCCATCAATTCCCAAACCGCCTGTTTTTTACGCTTTTGCCTTCTGCGCTCCTCCTTCTTCGCGGCCGACGACGCGACCGATACATCAAAGTGGGATACTAGTCAGCAATTTTCTTGACGCAAGAGCCAAGCGCGGTCTATCAGTGGCTCGACTGCTGAGGAGTCTGCCGCCCGGTCTGTCACCGCGGCGCAAGATCATAGTCTGGGAGGACACCAACATGACCATTCGTACCTTCACCAAAAAGGCTGCGCGCCTGACACTTGGCGTGGCCCTTGCCACCGGGCTGAGCGCGGTCTCGATGACCGCCGCCGTCGCACAGGAAGTGACCCTGCGCGGTGCCAGCATGTTCGACGAGAACCACGCCTTCACCAAGACGATGCGCAAGTTCGCCGAGCTGGTCGAGGCGAATTATGACGGCGAGGTCGAGTTCGACCTGCGGCTCAACGGCGAGCTGGGCGTCGAAAGCGACTATGTGAACTTCCTGCAGCAGGGCGTCGCCATCGACTATACGATCATGGCCCCCTCCAACATGGCCAAGTTCGCGCCGGCGATCCCGCTGATGGACATGCCCTTCCTGTTCCGCGATCTCGATCACTGGAACGCCGTGCTGTCGAGCGATGCCTTCGGCCCGCTGGAAGCCGAGCTGGAGAAAAACGCCGACATCAAGATCATCGGCTACACCGGCGGCGGCGTGCGCAACCTGGTGTCAAGCGAACCGATCGGCAATCTCGACGATCTGGCCGGCCACAAGATGCGCGTGATGGGCGCCCCGATCCAGGCCAAGACCTTCTCGGCGCTGACCGCGGCCCCCTCGGCCATCGCCTATAACGAGGTCTACAACGCCATCCAGTCCGGCGTGATCGCCGGCTTCGAGAACGAGGCCGCCAGCATCCAGAACCTCAAGTTCTACGAGGTCGCGCCCCACGTCACGCTGACCAAGCACACCATCACCGTGCGCCCCATCGTGATGAGCGGCAAGACCTTTCGCAAGCTGCCCGAAGCGCTGCAGGCCGCAGTTCTGAAGGCCGGTAAGGAAGCCGGGGCCTATGGCCGCGAGCTGGAATCGCGTGAGGACGGTCAGAAGCTCCAGGAGATGATCGACGCCGGCCAGATCCAGGTGCAGGAATTCGAAGGCCGCGAAAAGCTGCTCGAGATGGTGGTGCCGGTTCAGGACGAATTCGCCGAGGAAATCCAGGCGACCGACCTGCTGAAAAACGTGCGCGGCATGTAACCTGCCGTCGGGGCGCGCCGTCACCGGGGCGCCCCTTTTGCATTCCGGAGCCACACGCTCCGACGGAAAGGCCAAATCACCATGATCGGGCGAGCCCTTGAAACCTTCTGCGCGGGTCTGCGCATCCTGCTCGGCTGCCTGATGGCGGCGCTGGCCGTGCCGGTGGCGATGCAGGTCATCGCCCGCTACACCGGGCTGATCCCCACCTACCTCTGGACCGAGGAACTGGCGACCTTCATCTTCGTCTGGGTGGTGATGATCGGCGCGATGCTGGCGGTCTGGGACGGCACCCACTTCGACGTGGTGATCACCCCCGACGCCACCAGCCCGCTAGGCGTGCTGATCCAGAAGAGCGTGGTGCATCTGGCGATCATGGTCTTCGCGCTGCTCTTTGCCTGGTACGGCATCGAATACGCCAAGGTCGGCTCGATCCAGAGCTCGGTGATGATGCGCATCAACCTGCTGTGGATCTACATCGCCGTGCCGCTGGCCGGCGCGATCTGGGCCGTCTTTACTGCCTACCGGCTCTACGAGGCCTTTGACGCCTACACCCAATCCAGGAAAGCCAAATCATGATCGTTTCAACGGGTCTGGCCTGCACCATTCTGGTCGGCGGCTTTCTGGCATTGATTCTGATCCGGGTTCCGGTGGCTTTCGCGCTCGGCATTGCCACCATTCCGATCGTGATCCTGGATCTGCGGCTGACGCCATTCATCATCCTTGACCGGATGTTCCAATCCTACAATTCCTTCATCCTGCTCGCGGTGCCATTCTTTCTTTTGGCCGCGAACCTGATGAATTCCGGCAAGATCACCACCAAGCTGATCGATTTCGCCCGGGTTCTGACCGGCTGGATGCCGGGCGGACTGGGCCATGTGAACGTCGCGGTGTCGATGCTCTTTGCCGGCATCTCCGGCTCGTCCACCGCCGATGCGGCCGGCTGCGGCAAGATCCTGATCCCGGCGATGGTGAAAGAGGGCTACGACACCCGTTTTGCCATCGCGATCACCGCCTGTTCCTCGGTGATGGGGGTCATCATCCCGCCGAGCATCCTGATGGTTGTCTGGGGCGGGGTGATGCAGATCTCGGTCGGCGCGCTCTTTCTCGCCGGTGCGATCCCGGGCCTGCTGATCGGCTTTGCGCTGATGGCCACGGTCTACGGCTATGCCCGCGCCTACGACTATCCCATCGCACTCAAGCCCACCTTCGCCGAGTTCTGGAGCGCCTTCAAAGGCGCGGCGCTGGCGCTGCTGACCCCGATCCTGGTGATCGGCGGCATTGTCGGCGGCATCGTCACCCCGACCGAAAGCGCCATCATCGCGGCGGGTTATGCGCTGATCCTCGGGTTCTTTGTCTACCGGACCGTGTCGATCAAGGATCTCGGGCATATCTTCTACGACACCGGCCGCTTTGCCTCGATCTCGCTCTTTGCCATCGGCACCGCCTCGGCCTTTGGCTGGATGCTGGCCTTCTACAACGTGCCCCGGCTGATCGTCGAAACGCTGACCGCGAACGAATTCGGCATGATCGGCACCGCGCTGATCATCGCGGCGCTGTTCCTGTTCTTCGGGCTGTTCATCGATGCGATCCCGACGATCATCATCCTCGGCACCGTGCTTCTGCCGGTGGCCCAGGCGGCCGACATTCACCCGATCGCCTTTGCCATCATCGGGATCATCTCGCTGGCCTTTGGGCTGGTGACGCCACCCTATGGGCTCTGTCTGCTGATATCGGCGGCCATCGGCGGGATGAACGTGGTCAGCGTGATGCGCGATGTCTGCATCATCCTGGCGCCGATGCTGCTGATCCTGCTGCTGATCATCCTCTTCCCCGAGATCGCGCTCTGGCTGCCGCGGACGCTGATGCCGGCGACCTTCAACTGAGGCTTGGCCCGGGTCTGTCCCGGGCCTGTCCGCCTTTAGGTCAGTGCCGTGCAAGCCTGACGGTCGACAAAGGCCGCGCCGAGGCTGTACTTGGGTCAGCACACCCGGCGCACCATGACCCAAGGCAGCATCATGTCCATCCTCCTGATCCACACCGGCGGCACCATCGGCATGGTGCAGACCGCCCAGGGCTTTGCCCCCCGAACCGGGATCGTCGAAGAGGCGGTGGCGGATCTGCTGGCCAAAGGCGAGGTGACCGGCCCGATAGAGATCCTGCGGCTCGATCCGCTGATCGATTCCGCCCAGGCCACGCCAGAGGACTGGCGGCGCGTGGCGCAGAGCATCCACGACGCATCGGGCAAGCATGAGGCGTTCGTGGTGACCCATGGCACCGACACGCTGGCCTATACCGCCGCCGCGCTCTGCCTCGCTCTGCCGGGGTTGGAAAAGCCGGTGATCGTGACCGGTGCCATGCTGCCGCTGACCGTGGCGGGCACTGACGGGCGCGACAACCTGATCGCGGCGCTGAACGTCGCGCGGACGGCCGGGCCCGGCGTCCGGGTGCAGTTCGGCGGGCAGCTCCTGCACGGTGCGCGGGTGCGCAAGTCGCACTCGCAGGCCTTCGATGCCTTCGAGGCCGCCACCAGCGACCAGCCGCCGCTGATGCCGGCCGAAAGCTTTGGCTTGAACGCGGTACAGCGCCACAAGGTCGGCATCCTCTCGGTCGCGCCCGGCTGCTGCATGGCGCTCTTTGCCGCGGCGGCCGAGGTCTGCGACGGGCTGGTGCTGCGCTGCTTCGGCTCCGGGACGGCGCCCGACACGCCCGAGATGCGCGCGGCGCTGCAGGCGGCGTGCGCGCGCGAGGTGCCGGTGCTGGCGGTCAGCCAATGCCCCGAAGGCGGCATGCGGCTCGGTACCTATGCGGCGGGGCAGGTCCTGCAGGACACCGGCGTGGTCGACGGCCGCGACATGAGCCCCGAGATGGCCTTTGCCAAGATGCAGTTCGCCCTGAGCCTGACGCCGGATTTCGAGGCCCGCCGGGATTTTCTGGCCACCCCTCAGTGCGGCGAGATGCTCGCCCCCTGAGGCGGGGTCTGCGCCCACATTTCGGAGGTGCCGGACGAACCGCCACGCGCCACCCCGCAAAATGGCGCAGAGGCTCAGCCGGCCTATCCAAAGGCGACCGGGCCTATCCCGACGCACAGGGCACTCCCCGGGGCGATCCGTGTCATACCTCTGCGCATGTTACCGTATTCGAGTGGTCAGAGGCTTTCCATGCCCGGTTTGTTGCGCCTGTTTGCCGCCTGGAGTGTGGCCCTGTTTCTGCTGGGCCTGTCGGCCACCGGTGCGTTTGCGCTGACCGCCGGTGATGTCTCCTTCACCTTCACCACCGGCAATGTCGCGTCAGGCAACCAGAAGCTGATCGTCGACAGCAACAACTGCGATGTCGGCGAAGGTCCGCGGGCGGCCTATGTCGGCGGCATCGTGACCAACACCTCCCTGACCACGCTCTCCGACCTCAAGGCCGAGCTGACCGGGCTCGACACGCTGGCCGGTTTCGGCTTTGCCGGCGGGCAGGTGCCGCAGCAGACCATTGGCAGCCTGGCGCCGGGTGCCTCGGTGGCGGTCTACTGGTACATCACCTATCCCTGTACCACCGATCTGACCGATGCGATCAGCTTCGAATTCACCGACATCGGCCTCGGCGCCGTCACCTCTGCCGCCAATGTCACCACGATTTCGTCGATCTCGGCCAGTGCCGGCGGGCTGGTGATCGTCACCACGATCTCGGCCGGCAACGTCATCGGTAGCTCGGTGTTCTTCGACGTGCAGTACGAGTTCGGAAATGCCGCCCCGGATGACGAATACTTCCTTCAGCTCGCCGGCAACCAGAGCTTCGACGCTGCCTGTTTCCGCCTGAAATCGGTCGAGATCCTCACCTCTGACGTCAGCGCCATCCCGGTGGGCTCGATCGACCAGTTCTATTTCCAGGCCACCGGCCGGCAGGGCGGCAGCGGCCACGTGGTCGATGCGCGCTACGAACTGGTCTACATGTGCGCCGGCGCCTCGACCACGGCGCAGCCCTATTCGGCGCAGACCAGCGGCTCGACCAACCTGAAGTACACCGGCAATTTCGACAGCCAGCCGCCGGTGACCTTTGTTCCGGGGGTGAACCCACTGACCGTCGAAAAGACCTCGTCGGCGCTGATCCTGCCGCCCGAAGGCGGGCTGACGACCTTTACCGTGACCTTCACCAATTCCTCGACCAGCGAAACGCTGCTGCGCCGGATCGAGGATACGCTGCCCGAGGGCATGGTCTTTGGCACCACCGATTTCACCAGCCAGGTGACCGAGAGCAATTCCTCGGCAGTGCCGGCCACCGGCTCGACCGGCACGGTGATCTGGGAGAGCCAGCCCGATGTCACCTGGGTGGTGCCGGCCAACGGCACCCTGAGCCTGCGCTACAACGTGGCTCTCGATGCCGGTGACAAGGTCTACAGCAACAGCGTCGTCGGCGTCGTCGGCAACGAGACCGTGGGCCCGGCGACGGCCTCGGTGGTGGTCGGCACGCCGACCGGCGCAACCGGCACCATCGTGTCGGACGCCACTGTCACCGCTGGGGATGCGATCACCGTGAGCGTCGAGGATGCCGACCTCGACGTCGACCCGCTGCTGGCCGATACGATCACCGTGCAGGCGGTCAATGACCGGACGGGCGAGTTCGAGACCGTGATCCTGACCGAGACCGGCCCCAGCACCGGCGTCTTCACCGGCACCCTGCCGACGCTCGATCAGGCTGCGGCGGACCTGTCGGACAACGGCGTCATGGCGGCCCAGGGCAGCGACACGGTGACCTTCACCTATCAGGACGTGCTCGACGGCAGCGGCGGCGCCGCCGCGCCCACCGCCACGACGACGATCACCGCCCCCGCGCCGCTGACCGGTGTGACCGGCACGATCACCCAGGACGCAACGATTGCCGCAGGCGCGCCCCTGACCATCACCGTGACCGACGCCGACCTCGACGCCGATCCGGCCGTGGCCGAGACCGTCGTCGTCACCACGCTGAACGAGGCCACCGGCGAGGTCGAGGCGGTGACCCTGACCGAGACCGGCGTGAATACCGGCGTCTTCACCGCCAGCCTGACGACGCTCGAGGGCACGGGGCCAGGGACCGACAGCGATGGCACCATGGTCGTGACAGGCGGCGAACGCCTGACCACCACCTATCAGGATGCGCTGACCGACACCGGCGCCACCGCCGCGCCAACCGCCAGCACCAATGTCACGACCGACGCGAGCACCATTACCGGCTCCATCAGCGCCTCCGCCGCCATCGCGCCCGGTACAGGGGTCGAAGTGACGGTGAGCGACGCCGACCTCGACACCGACCCGGCGCTGGCCGAGACACTGACCGTCACCGTCGAGAACACGCGCACCGGCGAGTTGGAGACCCTGACCCTGACCGAGACCGGGCCCGCGACCGGTGTCTTCTCGGCCAAGCTGCCGACGCTGGATGCCACCACCACCGGCCCGGATGACAACGGCACGCTCAATGTGCAGGCGGGTGACAGCCTCGTCTCGACCTACCTCGATGCCGCCGACGCCGGTGGCGCGCCGGCCACCGTCACCGCCACCACCAGCGTCAGCGCCGGCGGAGAGATCATCCTGCAGGGCCGGGTGATCCTCGACAACGGCGCCGGCGGAGGCACCGCCCATGACGGGCTCTACAATGGTGGCGAGCCGAGGCTGGGCGGGCGCCGCGTCGATCTGCGCGCGGCGGACGGCAGCCTGATCGCCAGCACCGACACGCTGCTCGACGGCTCTTATGCCTTCACTCTCGACAATAGCCTGGCCGGGACCGCGCTGACCCTGAGCCTGGTCGAGACCCTGGCGGACGAGCGGCATGTCTCGTCCAACCCCGGCCCGTTCAGCGATGCCGACCGGCAGGACGGTGCCCTGACCTTCACCCCCGAGGCCAGCACGAACTACGCCCTGCTGAACTTCGGGATGGTACAGGTGCCGGTGCTGACCGCCGACCGGCAGGTCGCGGTGCAGAGCGGCGGTCGCATCGATATCGGCCACCGCTTCATCGCCACCTCCGACATGAGCGTGGCCTTTGCGCTCGCCAACCTGGTCGAGAGCACGCCCGGCATCGCCCAGGTGACGCTCTGGCGCGATCTGGGCTGCGATTTCACCCTGTCGCCCGAGGACAGCGCGCTCGATGCGCCGGTGGCTGCGCAGGCGGGAGAGGTGATTTGCGTTCTCGCCGCGGTGCAGACCTCGACCTCCACGCCGGCGGGCTCTTCGGTCAGCTTCGATCTGACGGCCCTGGCCACGTTCACCGGCACCCCGGTGACGTCAGAGCTTGCCAATACCGACGACGTGACGATCGACGGCGCCAATGCGCTGGAGCTCGACAAGCAGGTCTGCAACCTCACCCAGGGGCCCTGCGACCTCTCTGTCGGTACCGGGTTCTCGACGCAGAACACCGGCGGGGCGGGGGATGTACTGATCTACCGGATCGGCTTTCGGAACTCCGGCTCGGCGCCGATCTCGGCGATTTCGGTGGGCGACACCACGCCGGCCTACACCAGCCTCACGGCCACGGCGCCCGGGGTCGTGACCTCGCCCGGCGCCTTTCCCTGCACCTTCGCCACGAGCCCGGCGCCGGGCGGCTATCAGGGCGGGTTGGAGTGGCGCTGCAGCGGGACGCTTTTGCCAGAGGAGACAGGGGCGGTGAGGCCCGTTCAGAGCTCGAGCCGGCGCAGCCGCAGGGCGTTGGCGATCACCGAGACTGACGACAGCGACATCGCCGCAGCGGCGATCATCGGCGAGAGCAGCACGCCGAAGACCGGGTAGAGCACGCCCGCCGCCACCGGCACGCCGGCGGCATTGTAGACGAAGGCGAAGAACAGGTTCTGCTTGATGTTGCGCAGTGTTGCCTTGGCCAGCTTGCGGGCGCGGACGATGCCGGTGAGGTCGCCACCCAGAAGCGTCAGCCCGGCGCTTTCCACCGCCACATCGGCGCCGGTGCCCATGGCGATGCCCACATCCGCCGCCGCCAGCGCCGGTGCGTCGTTGACCCCGTCGCCGGCCATGGCGATGGAATGGCCCTGCGCGCGCAGCTCGTCAATCAGCGCCTTCTTGTCGGCCGGCAGCACCCCGGCGCGGACCTCGTCAATGCCGAGCCGCTTGGCCACCGCTTCCGCCGTCCGCTGGTTGTCTCCGGTGGCCATGATCACCCGCAGACCCTGGTCATGCAGCGCGCGGATCGCGGCGGCGGTGGTGGCCTTGATCGGGTCGGCCACGGCGACCAGCCCGGCCAGCGCGCCATCGACCGCGATGAACATGGCCGTCTTGCCGTCGCCGCGCAGGGCGTCGGCCTTGGCCTCTGCCGCAGTGGTCTCGACCCCGACCTCGGCCATCATCGCCGCATTGCCGAGCGCGACGTGGCGGCCGTTGACCCGGCCCTGAACGCCCTTGCCGGTGACCGCTTCGAAGTCCTGTGCCTTGTCCAACGTCACCCCGCGCGCCGTGGCGCCCGCGACGATGGCCTCGGCCAGCGGGTGTTCCGAGCCACTTTCGAGGGCAGCGGCCAAGGCCAGAACTTCGTCTTCTGAGCCGCTGAAGGCCACCACGTCGGTCAGCTTCGGCTTGCCTTCGGTCAGCGTGCCGGTCTTGTCGACCACCAGCGTATCGACGCGGGCCATGCGTTCCAGCGCCTCGGCGTCCTTGATCAAGACGCCCGCCTGCGCGCCGCGCCCCGCCGCCGTGGTGATCGAGATCGGCGTAGCGAGGCCAAGCGCACAGGGACAGGCGATGATCAGCACCGAGACAGCCGAGGCCACGGCAAAGACCAGCGCCGGATCAGGCGCGAGGAAGAGCCACGACAGGAAGGCCGCGATCGCGATGAGCACCACGGTTGGCACGAAGATCGACGACACCTTGTCGGCCAGGCCTTGAATGGGCGCCCGAGACCGCCGCGCCCCCGCCACCATGTCGACGATCTGCGACAGCACGGTGTCGGCGCCGACCTGAGTTGCGCGGATTGCCAGCGTGCCGTTCTTGTTCAGCGTACCGCCGGTCACCCGGTCGCCTTCGGTCTTTTCGACCGGAACCGGTTCGCCCGTCAGCATCGACTCGTCCACCGAGGAACGGCCCTCGACCACCTCGCCATCCACCGGCACCGCGTCGCCCGGACGGACGCGCAGCAAGTCGCCGGTGACGATGTTCTCCAGCGGTGCGTCATATTCCGTGCCATCCGGCAGAATGCGCCGCGCGGTCTTGGGCGCGAGGTCCATCAGCGCGCGGATCGCATCCCCCGTCCGTTCACGGGCGCGCAATTCCAGCACCTGGCCCAGGAAGATCAGGGTCACGATCACCACCGCCGCCTCGTAATAGGTGCCGACGGTGCCATGCGCCATGCGGTAGGCTTCGGGGAAGACGCCGGGCAGGAAGGTCGCGACCAGCGAATAGAGATAGGCCGCGCCGACACCGAGTGAGATCAGCGTCCACATGTTGGGCGAGCGGTTGACGACGCTCTCCCAGCCGCGCTTGAAGAAGGGCTGCGCCGCCCAGAGCACGATCGGCGTGGCCAACAGGAACTCGAGGTAGATGGCGGTCTGATGCCCGACCCAGTCGCGCACCGGCAAGGCCACCATCTCGCCCATGGTGAGGATCACCAACGGCACGGCGGCCACGGCGCTGACCCAGAGACGGCGGGTGAAATCGGCCAGCTCTTCGCTGGGTTCATCCGTCGGTACCATCGGCTCCAGCGCCATGCCGCAGATCGGGCAGGCGCCGGGTTCGTCACGCACGATCTCGGGGTGCATCGGGCAGGTCCATTCGGTGCCCGCCGCGGTGCGCTGGCCGGCCTTGTCAGAGGCGCCAGAGACGTAGAAATGCGGATCGGCCCTGAACTTTTCCTGACAGTTGTCGGAGCAGAAGTAGAAGGTCTCGCCGCCATGCTCCTCGATCCGCGTGGCGTCGGAGATCCGGACGGACATGCCGCAGACCGGATCGGTCGCCATGCCGGGCATGTTGGTGGCACCATTGGCGGGGCCATGGGCATGGGCCGCATGGGCGTGATGGTGTTGGTGATGATGTGTATGGTCGGACATTGCAGCCTCCTGCGCAAAAGTCCTCTTCAATCTGGACCTTCCCAGCGTGGGAGGGTCAAGGGGGTTGTTCGGTGCCTTTTCGCGACGGCCTTCAACATCTCGTGCGGGCCTCACGAGACGCTTGACCAGCGCCTTGCGCAGGCGCGTAGTGATCTCATGCGGGGCGCTTTCGAGGAGGCGGTCATGAACATCGGCGAGGCAGCAAAACGAACAGGCATCTCGATCAAGATGCTGCGCTATTACGAAGAGATCGGCCTGCTGCGGCCCGCATTGCGCACCTCGTCGGGCTACCGCGTCTATCAGGAGCACGACGTCGCGACCCTGCGCTTTGTCCGCCGCGCGCGTGATCTGGGCTTTCAGGTCCGGGAGATTGCGACGCTGCTGGGGCTCTGGCACGATCAGGCGCGGTCCAGCGCCGAGGTCAAGGCGGTGGCGCTGGCCCATGTGGCCGAGCTGGAAGAGCGCCGCCGGACCCTTGACGAGATGATCGAGACGCTGCGCCACCTGGCCGAGACCTGCAACGGCGACACCCGGCCTGACTGCCCCATCCTCGGGGCGCTGGAAACCGGCGCGGGGACAGCGCCGGTGCCGCAGTCCCCGCCCCGGCCGGGATTTGCCGCCGCGCTCTGACGGCGGGTCCCTCGCGCGGTCAGACCTTGTCGACCACCTCGGCCAGCATGTCGCGCACCTGGCCCGCTACATCCTGCAAATTGCCGTTATCGATCGCCGCCATCGAGGCCTGCGGATCGATCGCCGAGACCTCGATCCCGCCATCGACCTCGCGCAGGATCACGTTGCAGGGCAGCATCGCGCCGACCCGCGGCTCCATCTCCAGCGCCTCCCAGGCCATGCCGGGATTGCAGGCGCCGAGGATCCTGTAGCCGCCCATCTCCTTGTCGAGTTTCTTCTTCATCGTCGCCTTGACGTCGATCTCGGTCAGCACGCCGAACCCGGCATCGGACAGTGCCTTGCGGGTGCGGGCATCGACCTCGTCGAGGCTGGCGTTCTCGATCATGCGGTTGATCGTGTAGCTCATGTCAGGCGTCCTTTCAGTTTCGCAAGTATTTCAGCAGGGCCACAATCGCGAGGACCACGAGGACCAAAATCAGGATCATCCAGACCCCGCCCAATCCCATGCCAAATCCATCCATCATGTCCTGGTCTCCTTTCAGCCCAACGGGGCGGACCCGGTTTCGTTCCGCGCCCTGCCACAGGGATAGCCGGGTTTCGGCCGGCCGGTCATGATCGAGATCAATCGGCTGCCATGCGGCGCATCGCTTTCCTCGGTCCACCCGGGCCGGTATGACGGGGGCAGGGGCGCAATGCCCGATACAGGAGACCTGACATGAGCCGTTTCGACGAAGACCTGTTTCTCAAGGGGCTGGAGCAACGCAAGGCGACGCTGGGCGCGGCCTATGTCGAGAAGAACCTCGGCGCGGCCGACGAGTTCACCCGGCCGTTTCAGGAGGCGATGACCGCCTGGTGCTGGGGCTTCGGCTGGGGCGACGACGTGATCGACCCCAAGACCCGCTCGATGATGAACCTGTCGATGATCGGCGCGCTGGGCAAGATGTCCGAATGGGAAATCCACTGCCGCGGCGCGCTCAACAACGGCGTCAGCCCCGAGGAGATCCGCGCCATCATCCATGTGGTGGGCATCTACTGCGGCGTGCCGCAGGCGCTGGAATGCTTCCGGGTGGCGCGCCGGGTGCTGGAAGAGAATGACCTGCTCTGAGGTGGTGCCCTCGGGTGGGACATGCGCTGCACTGAAAACAGTAGCCCGGCCTGATGTCAGACCTCGCGCGGGGCCGGGTTTCGCGGCGCGCAGGACGCGCGACCTGTGTCCAGCGCGTCACAAAGCGCTTTGAAATTGCGGTGAGATAACGCTGGCGCCTGACGCGCCGACGTTTCACGTCAGGCCGGTCGAAATGGCGGAAATGCTCGAAATTGCTTGCGAATTTCATTTCGCGCACCGCGAGCTGCATATTCATCCACAGCAACTCTGACGCGGAAGTCCTTGGATTCCTGCGGGGATTCTAAAAGGTCTATCTAAAAAAGTCTTTTTAGGGGCAGGGCGATGGGGTAGCACTTGCTGCAATGAAATGACGTGACCCGAAAAATGAGGTCGCGCGCAGTAGAGCGGTGTTATAAATGAATTCGATAGATTATGTCGTCCGCACGCGTGCGGGCGCAATCCAGCGTGATGTTGTCGACGGACAGGCAGAGCAATCCATCCTCCAGGCAGGCGCGGGCGACGAGATTTCGCTCAACCTCGCCCAGACAGACATGCGCGGTTACACGCGGGTTGACGAGAACCTCTACATCGAGCTTGCCGACGGGCGCATCATCATCCTCGAAGGCTATTTCTCGCCCACGGCGGCGGAGGAGCCCAGGCTCTTTGTCAGTACCGACGGCGTGCTGCACGAGGTGTTCTTTGCCGAGGGCGACAACGGTGTGCTCTTTGCCGAATACGGCCGCAGCGCGGAGTGGGGCAAATGGACCCCTGACGACGCGCTGATCCACTACGAGCGGCCAGAGGTCGCCTCGGTCGAGACCTATGCCGACGACAACGACGTCTCGATGCTGGGTGCCGGGCTTCTGGGCGGCTCGTCGCTGTTCGGCCTCGCTGGTGCCGCCGGCGCGGCAGTTCTGGGCGCATCGCTGATCGGCGGTGACGGAGAGGGCGACGGGTCTGGCGGCGGTGATACCGTGGCGGGCGAGGATACCACTGGCGGCGAGGACACCACTGGCGGCGAAGAGACCACTGGCGGCGAGGACACCACCGGCGGCGAGGACACCGCCGGCGGCGAGGATACCACCGGCGGTGAGGACACGACCGGCGGCGAGGACACCACCCGCGGCGAGGACACGACCGGCGGCGAAGACACCATCGGCGGCGAGGACACGACCGGCGGCGAAGACACCACCGGCGGCGAAGACACCACTGGCGGCGAAGACACCACCGGCGGCGAGGACACCACCGGCGGCGAGGACACGACCGGCGGCGAGGACACCACCGCTGGCGAAGACACAACCGCCGGCGAGGACACCACCGCTGGCGAAGACACCACCGATCCGGTCTGGATCGACCCGACCGTCGATGGCACTCCCGTCGTGGTCGCCGGCGATGGCGCGGCGGAAAGCGTCACCATCAGCGGCACCGGCATGCCGGGCTGTGATGTCACCGTCGGCATCGGCGGCACCGAGGTGACCACCGAGATCAACGAAGATGGCACCTGGTCGACAACCTTCGAGAATGCGACCTTTCCCGATGACGGCACCTACACCGCCGATGTCTCGGTCACCGACGGCGTCACCACCGGCACGCTGACCGGCCCCGAGGTCATCATCGACCTCACCGGCCCGGCCATCGACGTCACCGACGGCACCGCCGAGACCGGCGATCTGGTCAACCTGGCGAGCCATGCCAATGGCGTGACGGTCACCGGCACCGGCGAGGCTGGGGCGGCGCTCACCGTCGCCATCGGCACGGTCAGCCATGGCACCACCGTCGCGGCGGATGGCAGCTGGAGCGTCGATTTCACCTCTGACGAGATCGCCACCGGCGAATATTCCGCCGATGTCACCATCACCTCGACCGACAGCTACGGCAACAGCTCGAGCCTGACGCAGACGCTCGACGTCGATACCGTGCCCAATGCGATCACCATCAACACCGCCGCCGTCGGCGGCGATGGCGTGGTCAATGGCGACGAGGCGGCCGGCGACGTGGTGATCAGCGGCACCGCCACACCGGGCGCTGCGCTCGAAGTCACCGTGGCGGGCGTGATCCAGGCCGTGACCGCGGACAGCGCCGGCGACTGGAGCTTCACCCTGCCGGCCGGTAGCTTTGCCGAGGGCGTCTACGAGGCGCCGATCGCCGCGGTTTCGACCGATGCGGCGGGCAATGGCAGCAGCACAACGGGCACGATCTCGGTCGATACCGAGAACGCGGTTTCGGTCAATGATGCCACCGTGGCCACCGATGGCGTGATCAATGCCGTCGAACATGCCGGCGGCGTCGAGGTCACCGGCACCGCCGAAGCCGGCTCGAGCGTCGATGTCGAGGTTGACGGCACTACCCACAGCACCACCGCCGCGACCGACGGCACCTGGACGGTGATCTTCGACCCCTCCGAAGTGCCGACAGGCGAGGTCACCGTGCCGGTGCATGTGGAGGCCACCGATGCCAACGGCAACAGCGCCACTGCCGACGGTACCCTGCAGGTCGACACTGTCACCAGCGTGACCGTCGATGATGCGGCGATTGGCGGCGATGGCGTGGTCAACGCTACCGAACATGCCGCCGGCGTCGAGTTGACCGGCACCGCCGAGCCCGGCGCCAGCGTCGATGTGCTGGTCAACGGCGTGACCGAAAGCGCGGTCACCGATGCCGCCGGCAGCTGGTCGGTGGTCTTCGACCCGGCGGATGTGCCCACAGGCGAGGTCACCGTGCCGGTGAGCGTCACCGCCACCGATGCCGCCGGCAACAGCGCCACCACCACCGGAAGCTTTGCGGTCGATACCGTCAACGGCGTGACCATCGATCCCGGCGTCGAAGGCGACGGCGTGATCAATGCCGCCGAACAGGCGGACGGGGTCACCCTGACCGGCACCGCCGAACCCGGCGCCTCGGTCGCCGTCGAACTGGCCGGCGTCAGCCAGACCGTCACCGCCGACGCCACCGGCGCTTGGTCGGCCGATTTCGCCGCTGCCGATGTGCCGACGGGGGAACAGACGGTCACGGTCTCCGCCACTTCAACCGACGGTGCGGGCAACATCGCCACGGCCAGTGACACGCTGGTGATCGACACCCAGACCGGCGTCACCCTGAACGACGATACCGTCGAGACCGACGGCGTGATCAACGCCACCGAGCGCGCCGATGGCGTGACCCTGACCGGCACTGCAGAGCCGGGCGCCACGGTCGATGTCGCCATGGCCAGCGTCAGCCATACCGCGACGGTGGATGCGGCGGGCAACTGGGCGGTGGACTTCACCGCGGCCGAAGTGCCCGAGGGCGAACAGAGCCTGCCGATCACCGTCACCGCCACCGATGCCGCCGGCAATACCGCCAGCACCACCGGCTCGGTCGAGGTAGATACCCTGGCCACCGCCACGGTGAACACCGCTACCGTCGAGACGGATGGCGTGATCAACGCGGCTGAGCGCGCCGATGATGTCACGGTTACGGGCACGGCGCAGCCGGGCTCTTCGGTCGATGTCACCATGGCGGGGACCACGCTCACCACCACGGCCGATGCCACCGGCGGCTGGAGCGTCAGCTTCGACGCCACCCAAGTGCCCGAGGGCGAGCTCAACGTGCCGGTGCATGTCACCGCCACCGATGCCGCCGGCAACAGCGCCTCGACCAGCGGTGCGGTGCAGGTCGACACCGAGGTCGACGCGCTCTCGCTCGACGCAGCGCCGGGGGGGGCCGACGCGGTGATCAACGCCGCCGAGGCTGCCCAGGGCATCGCGCTATCGGGTGTGGTCGAGCCGGGCAGCACGCTGATCGTGACGCTGGGTACGGCAAGCCAGGTCGCCACCGTCGATGCGCTGGGCAACTGGACGGCGGATTTCACCGCCGCCGCACTGCCTTCGGGCGAGGTCACGGTGCCGCTGTCGCTGACGGCCACCGATGCGGCCGGCAACACCCGGACCGAGACCCAGGACGTGCAGGTCGACACCGTCGCCGGTACGCTCACCCTCTCGGCCCTGCCGATCGAAGGCGATGACGTGGTCAACGCCGCCGAAGCCTCTGACGGTGTGGTGATCAACGGCACCTCCGATCCGGGCGCCAGCGTCACCGTCACCTTGGCCGGTGTCAGCCATACCGCGCTGACCGACGTCAACGGCAACTGGACGACCACCTTCACCGGCGCCGAGGTCGCCCCCGGCACCTATGACGCCGAGATCACCGCGCGGATCACCGATCCGGCGGGCAACATGCTCGAGGTCAGCGACAGGGTGCAGATCGACACCGAGGTCGAGAACTTTGCCAACCTCACCGTCTCGGCCGGGGTCGACGATCTGATCAATGCCGAAGAGGCGGCACAGGGCGTGACCATCACCGGCACCACCGAGCCCGGTGCCACGGTCGAGGTCACCATCGACGGCGAAACCCGCAGCGCCACGGTGGATGCGGCCGGCAACTGGACGGCGGATTTCGAGGCCGGTTCGATCGCCGGCGGCGAATACACCACCAACGTGCGCGTCGACAGCACCGATGCGGCGGGCAATGCCGCTACGCTGAGCGAACCGGTGCGCGTCGACACGCTGGTCAACAGCCTGGCCGTCACCGGAAACACCGCCGGCGCCGACGGGGTGCTCAGCCATTCCGAGCTGACCGGCAATGGCGGGCTCTCGCTCAATGGCGTGGTCGAGCCGGGATCGAGCGTCGTGGTCCGCTTCAACGGGGCCGACTATACCGCGACCGTGGGCGCCGCCGGCGCCTGGTCGGTGGCCATTCCGGCTGCCGCCGTGCCGCCCGGCGAATATGACGCCGGTGTGGTGGTCACCGCAACGGACGCCGCCGGCAACGGCCGCGAGACCAGCCAGACCATCTCTGTCGACACGCTCGCCCCCGCCGATCCGGTGGTAGAGAGCATCACCCAGGACATCACCGGCATCCGCGGCATCTCGACCGGGCTGACCGCCGAGGGGCAGGAGATCCTGGCGGTGGCCGAGGATGGCACGATCTCGGATGTCACCGCGATCTCGGTCGATGTGGCGCCGATCGGCGAGACCAACGTCTTCTTCTCGCAGAACGTGCCGGATGGGTCGGACCTGATCATCAGCACCGCCGACAGTGCCGGCAACACCGCCTCGACCTACCTCGTCCTCGATGACGAGGCGACGGGCACCGGTGTCACCCTCGACACGCCGGGGCTGGGGGCGCACAACATCGAGACGGTCGACCTGGAGTTCGCCGAAGAGGCGCATCTGACCCTGACCGAAGCCGACGTGCTGGCGCTGTCCTCGGCCAGCGACACGCTGGCGGTGCATGGCGATGCCGACGACCAGGTGACGCTGACCGGGGCGACCCGCGGGGGCACCGTGACCAACGCCAATGGCGACAGCTTCAACGAGTACCTGCTGGGCGAGGCCACCGTGCTGATCGACGACGACATCACCCAGGTGGTGATCTGATCCAGAACCGACGGACGCCGCTGGCCGAAATTGCCGGCGGCGTTCGTCCAGCAAGACCAACAGGCGCGAAAGGCAGTGCGCGAATGCGGCGGACCGACAACAGGGCAGGACAGGCAGGCGTTCTATTTCCGGTGATCCTGATGCTGGCCGGTTGTGCTGGTGGCGGCGCGGGCGATGGCGATGGCGGCATGGTCAGCCGGTTCCTGAGCGCCGACAGGCTCCCCGGCGTCGAGACAGCCCCGAGCAAGGCCGAGGACACCGGACAGGCGGCGATGGCCCAGGGCGAGGCCTCTGAGATCATCGCCACGCTGCAGGCCCGCCGCTCGATCCTGAAACCCGGCTCGCCCTTTGGCGACGTGGCGCAGGCGGTCATGGCCTGGAAACCCTCTCTCAGCCCCTCGAACCGATGTCCCTTGACCTCGCCGCCTGAGGAGCCGAACCTTCACAAGCCCAGAACGCTGCCAGGCAATTTCCACAGCTTTCGCGACACGACCATGGCGGTGCCGGCCTGTCGATCGGCCAGCGCCAGTCGATCGGCTGGGCGCGGCTCTGGCTGCAGGACCCCAAGGTCTGCCTGCTGGACGAACCCACCGCGGCGCTGGATCAGACGCTGGAGAAGACCCTGATCTCGCGCCTTGACGGCTGGCTCGAGGGGCGCACGGCGGTGATCGCCACCCACCGGGTGCCGATCCTGTCGCTGGCGACGCGCACCATGGTCCTGCAGAACGGCCGGCTGGCGGTGGACGGGCCGCGTGACAAGGTGCTCGAACACCTGGCAACGGCGCGGGAGGGGCGGGGATGAGCCTGCAGGCGACACAGCTTTCGGGGCAGATGAACGCGCGGCTGCGCGGGCCCTCGTGGACGATCTGGCTGACGGCGATCACCCTCTGGGCCTTCATCCTCTGGTCGGCCTTTGCCTGGCTTGACGAGATCGTCAAGGCCGACGGCGCCTTCATCTCGTCGTCGCGGCCGCAGATCATCCAGAACCTCGAAGGCGGCATCCTGGCCGAGCTGATGGTCAAGGAGGGCGATGTGGTGATGCAGGGCGACATGCTGGCGCGGCTGCACACCACGCAGTTCCAGACCTCGGTCGACGACCTGCAGGACCAGATCGCGGCGCTGGAGATCCGCCGCACGCGGCTCGAGGCGGAACTGGCCGGGGCCGACGATTTCAATGTGCCGCTGGCGCTCTCGGCGCGGCTGCCCGAGATGGTGGCCTCGGAGCGGGCGCTGCTGGTGGCGCGGCAGAGCGACTATCAGAGCCGCAAGCAGGGCGCGGGCCAGGTGATGGACCAGGCCGCCAGCGAGCTGCGGCTGATGGAGAACATGCTGGCCAAGGAGGTGGTGGCGCTGATCGAGGTGACCCGCGCCCGCAAGGCCCATGCCGACGCCAAGAACCGCTATGACGAGGTGGTGACCCAGACCGAACTGGAACGCGCCGAGGCCTATTCCGAGACGCTGAAGGAGCTGGCGACGCTGAAGCAGAACCTGAAGTCCGCGCTCGACCAGCTGAACCGCACGATACTGCGCTCGCCAATGCATGGCGTGGTCAACAACCTCAACGTGACGACAATCGGCGGGGTGGTGCGCCCCGGCGAGGAGATCCTGCAGATCATCCCGATGGACGAGGAGCTGTTCGTCGAGGCGCAGGTGCGCCCCGAGGACATCGCCAACATCCGCCGCGGCCAGGAGGCGACGATCAAGCTCTCGGCCTATGACTACACCATCTACGGCACCTTGAAGGGGCGGGTGGATTTCATCTCGGCCGACACTTTCAAGGATGACCGGGTGCGCGAGGCGGAGCAGGACCCGCATTACAAGGTGACCCTGCGGGTCGACATGGGGGCGCTGACCGACCGCCAGGCGCAGATCGAGATCCGGCCGGGCATGCAGGCCCAGGTCGAGCTGCACACCGGGCAGCGCACGGTGCTGCAATACCTGATGAAGCCGCTCTACAAGAGTCGCGAGGCGCTGCGGGAAGGGTGAGGGTTCCGGATTGAGCGCCCTGCGGGCGCGCTGGTTCTTGGGACCTTGGGCGGGCGTGAGCCCGGTCTGTCGACGGTGGTCTGTTTGGCGGGTGGCGTGTGGCGTATTTGGGAAAGAGAAGAACGGGGGAAGGGGCGCTTTGGAGCGGCGGGCCGGTATTTGTCGCAGAGTGCGGGGTCAGGCCTCGGTGTCGAGCCAGATGGTGACGGGGCCGTCGTTGGTCAGGCTGACCTGCATGTTGGCGCCGAAGCGGCCGGTTTTTGTCTTGATGCCCTGGCTGCGCAGCGCCGTGGCGAAGGCCTCGTAGAGCGCCTCGCCGGTTTCGGGGGCGGCGGCAGGGGAGAAGCCGGGGCGGTTGCCGCGGCGGGTGTCGGCGGCCAGGGTGAACTGGCTGACCACCAAGGCCTGGCCGCCGATGTCGGTGACGGCACGGTTCATCTTGCCGGCGTCGTCGGTGAAGATGCGCAGGCGGGCGGTCCTGGCGGCGAGTTTTTCCGCTTCGGCCGCTGTGTCGCCCTGCATGGCGCAGACCAGGATCATCAGACCGGGGCCGCATTGGCCGATGACCTCGCCATCGACCGCGACGCTTGCCTCGGTCACCCGTTGCAGCAGTGCCCTCACGCCAGTTCGTGGGCCCAGGGCGGGTTGGCACCGGCGCGGCTGACGGTGACGGCGGCGGCGCGCATGCCGAGCTCGATCGCCGGGCGGAGATCCTCCAGCGAGGCCTGTTTGAAGGCCGCCTTGTCGATCAGGCCGGCGCGGTGCAGACCGGCGAGCATGCCGGCGTTGAAGGTGTCGCCGGCGCCGACGGTATCGACCACTTCGACCTTGGTGGTGGGCAGGTCGAGCCTGCCTTCGGCGCTTTGTGCCAGAACGCCTTCGCCGCCGCGGGTCATCAGCACCACACGCACGCCCTTGTCGATCAGCGCCTGCGGATCGGTGCCGCCGGTCAGCCAGTCGAGATCCTCGTCGGAGACCTTGACCACATCGGCCACCGCCAGCATCCGGTCGAGCCGGGCACGGTAGCTGGCCTCGTCGCGGATGAAGCTGGGGCGGATGTTGGGATCGATCATGATCAGGCGATCGGCGGCCTCGCGGGTGGCCAGCGCCGCATAGGTGTCGCCGCAGGGCTCGACCGGCAGGCTGATGCCGCCGAAGAACAGCGCCTTGACTGCGGCCGGCACCTCGGGGAGATCGCTTTGCGCCAGCATGCGGCCGGCGGTGTTCTCGTCGTAGAAGGCATAGGTGGCATGACCGTCCTTGAGCGTGACGAAGGCCAGGGTGGTCGGCCGGTCGCTGCGCGGGGCCAGCGAGGTGTCGACGCGCGACGCCACCAGATCGGCCTCGAGCAGCTGGCCGAACATGTCGGAGCTGAGCCCACCGAAATAGCCCGCCGGCGCCTCGAGACGGCCAAGCGCGATCGCCGTGTTGTAGACCGCACCCCCGGTATGGGGGGCGAAGGCCGGCTCATCCAGGGTGGATGTGCGCGGCAGCATGTCGATCAGCGATTCTCCGCAGCAGAGGATCATGGGGCTCTTCCTGTCTCAAGGGGATGTCATGTTGGCGCTAACTGTGACGTATTCGGGCTCTTTCCGCAAGTCTTGGGCGATCTCGGAGTTTGGGACGTGATGCCGCAACCCGAGGGCCGCGGGGTGGTGCCCGCCTATTGTTGCGTGACCGCCCAGAGATAGCCAAGCCCCCCGGCGACGATCAGCCCGAGAATGACGGCAATCGCGATCTTGATCGCCGACCAGGGGCGTTCGCCCTGCACCCGTCCTGTGCGGCCGTTGACCACGAAGCGGTAGCTCTTGCCGCGGTACTTGTAGGCGGCGAGCCAGACCGGCAGCAGGATGTGCTTGAAGGTGATGTCGTCGACCTGGGTCGCGATGTCGGTGATGCGCTGGCGGTCGCCGCCGATGTCGAACTTGACGTCGCGCTGGATCATCCGGTCCATCTGCGCGCGGGCCTCGACAAAGCCTTCGGCCAGCTCGACGGTGTAGCCCTCGGCGCGGAACCCGGCGAGGAACTCCGGCCGGTAGGGTTCCAGCGCGGCAAGGTCCCAGGGCTCCAGCCCGTCGGTATAGCGCTTGGGCAGCGAGCGCGAGGCCAGCACCAGAACATCGTCGAAGAACCGCGCCACCCGCCCCGAGACCGAGCGCCAGCGCACCTTCTGCACCCGCTGGGTCACACGCTTGCCGTTGCGGGTGACGGTGCGGTTTTCGTAGTAGACGGTGCCACGCTGGCCGCGATAGCTCGATTTCGTGTCGGCGTCGAAGGTCCAGTAGGGGACATAGATGCCGTCCATCTTGCGGCCTTTGCGGGCATAGTCCTGCAGACCGTTGGGCGCGAACCAGAGCTTGCCCAGCCAGTCGGTCATCGCCTTGTGGGCATCGCGTTCCTGCAGGGCAAAGGGCAGGAGGCCGCGGGGCTTGATATGGCGGTGAGTTCCAGTGTCGATCACCACGGGGGTGGCGCAGAACGGGCATTCGCGGGAATGCACCTCGGCGTCGAACTCGACCTGGGCACCGCAATTGGGGCATTTCGAGACGCGGGTCTCTTCGATCTCTTCCTGCGGCAGTTGCTGCGCCAGGGCTGCCTCGAAGTCCAGTTCCTTGAGCGCCGCGCCGGCCCAGGGACCGGTGGCGATCTCGGCGGTATTGCCGCAGAAATCGCACTTCAGATCGCCGGTTCCCGGGTCAAAGCGCATGTCGGCGCCGCATTCATCGCAGGGAAAGCGGTGTTCGTTCTCTGGCGCGGGGGCCGGTGGCGGTGAGAGCGTGTCGGTCATGGGGCGCCTTTTGAGGGCTTTGGGGTGGGGGGCTCTGCCCCCCGGACTGCGTCCTCCCCCCGCGGTATTTTCGAACAGAAGAAGGACCGGGGAGGACGGCTACATGCCGGGCGGTGGCGGTGGCAGGATGGTGAAGAGCTGCGCGAGTTCCTGCACGTCCTCGGCGCGTTTCCAGCCGTCCTGACCGGCGGTCCAGACATAAGTCTCGCGGGTGATCTCGCCGTCCTGCGCCATGCGTCCGAGGCGCGCCTTGGAGAACGGGCCCTTGGTCTCGCCGCCCTCGGCGATGTGCCAGACGTGTTCCACCGGCGGCGGCGGGGGCGGGGCGGTGCGAGAGGCGGCAGGTTGCTGGCCCCAGGAGCCCTGGCTGCCGGCCATCTGCTGCGCCATGGCCATGCCCATTCCCATGCCGAGACCGGCGCCCATGCCGCCACCGCCATTGGGGTTGGCGGCCGCGCGGGTCATCGCCTCGGCGGCGGAATACTGGGTGAACTTGCCCAGATCACCGGCCAGCCCCATCGAGGTGCGCTTGTCCAGCGCCTCTTCAACGGCGGGGGGCAGCGAGATGTTCTCGATATAGAACTCGGGGATTTCAAGGCCGTAGCCGGCGACGATCTGGCTGATCTCGGCGGCGATCATCCGGCCGAGGTCGGCGGTGTTGGCCGCCATGTCGAGCACCGGAATGCCGGAGCCGGCGATCACCCGGGCGACCTCTTGCACGATGATGTTGCGGATCTGGTAGGAGATCTCGTCCATGGTGAATTCGCCGTCGGTGCCGACGATTTCGGTCATGAAGAGCGCCGGGTCCTTCACCCGCACGGTATAGGTGCCATAGGCCCGGATGCGCGTCGGCCCGAACTCGGGGTCGCGCAGCATGATCGGGTTCTTGGTGCCCCACTTCAGATCGGTGAAGCGGGTGGTGTTGACGAAGTAGATCTCGGACTTGAACGGCGACTTGAAACCGTGGTCCCAGCGCTGCAGCGTCGTCATGATCGGCATGTTGTTGGTCTCGAGCATGTAGAGACCGGGGGTGAAGACATCCGCCAGCTGCCCCTCGTGCACGAAGACCGCCGCCTGGCCTTCGCGGACCGTCAGCTTGGCGCCGTACTTGATGGCGTGGCCGTGACGCTCGAAACGCCAGACCATGGTGTCACGGGTGTCGTCGGTCCAGTGAATGACATCGATGAATTCACCGGTCAGGAAATCGAAAATGCCCATCGGGTGGTCTCCCTTGGTTCGGCGCGGCGTTGCGCGGTCAGCTCGGTCCGCCGAGCAGGTCGTCGGCGATGGTTTCGACGATCGGCGCGGCTTCGTCCCAGGACATGCCGGCCCGCAGGCGACGGTCATAGAGCATCTTGAGCAGAAGCTCGTCATGGCCGGTCAGCAGCGCAAATTCGTCGTCGTCGTTGAAGATCGAGGGCCGGGCGCGGGGACTGTCATTGGCCAGCCCCAGGCCCTGGGCCAGCTCCTCGTGCACGCAGCTCTTGCGCAGCAGCGAGGGGTGTTCGGCGCGGATCAGGGCGATCGACTTGGCGTATTCGTGGCCGCCGGGTTCCGAGGAAAAGGCGATCACAAGGCAGTGGATCGAGCGCGGCAGGCTGCGGAAGATGTTGAGCGCGTTCTCGTTGATGTTCGGAACGATCTGCTTGATCCGGGCAGGCAGCGCCTGGCCGTCGTCCTCGGACATGTAGAGCACGTAGTAGTTCGGATCAGTGTCGGTCATGGTGATCGGATGACCGGTCACCCGCGACAGGCGGGCGGCGTAGCGTGCCACCTCGGCCCGGTCGGCGGCCTTTTGCGACTGCGGCACGGTGCTGCCGAATTCCACCGACATGCGGATGGGCTGGCCCCAGCGCTTGAGTCGGCTGGCGCCGCCGCGGCCGGACTGCAGACCGGCGCCGCGGACGTATTCATCGAAGAACGCAATGCGCTCGAAGTTCTCGATCAGCATGCGGCGGCTGAACTCGGTGTCAGGCCCGCCGCCATCGGTGCGCAAGAGGCCCTGCGCCACCAGCTGCTGTTCGACGCGCTCGTAGTAGGCCGCGAGCTTGAGGCTGTCTTCCGAGGGCGCGACGGTCTTCTGTCGGGTGGGCGGCTTGGGCGAGGCCGGCGCTTCGGGGCGATCCGGCGGCACGGGCACCGGGTCGACCGGCATGGCGCAGCCCGCCAGCGCCAGGGCGCCGGCAAGGACCACGGGAAAGAGACGGCGCCCGGCCATCGCGTCAGGCCGCCGGGACGGCGGTGCTGGCGGTGTCGCCCAGCCCGGTCTTTTTCGCCTTGGCCGAGGCCAGGGTGTCGCGCAGTTCCTTTTCCATCCGCTTGAGCTCCTCTTCGGCGGCAGCGCGACGGGCCTTGCCCTCGTCGGCGATCTGCAGGCTTTCCTGGATGGTGCCGATCAGATCGGCATTGGCCTGCTTGACGGCTTCGATGTCGAACACGCCCCGCTCCATCTCTTCGCGGATCATCTTGTTGCTCTCGCGCAGGTTCTTGGCATTGGCGGTCAGCAGCTCGTTGGTCAGGTCATTGGCCTCGCGCACCGCAGCGGCGGCCTCGGCCGAGCGCTGGATGGTCACGGCCTGGGCCAGCTGGGTTTCCCAGAGCGGCACGGTGTTGACCAGCGTCGAGTTGATCTTGGTGACCAGCGACTTGTCGTTCTCCTGCACCAGTCGGATCGAGGGCAGGGACTGCATCGTCACCTGACGGGTCAGCTTGAGGTCATGCACCCGGCGTTCAAGGTCGTCGCGCGCCGCACGCAGATCGCGCAGTTCCTGCGCCTGCATGACCTGCTCATTCTCGGCCGCGGCCTTGACCACGGCTTCCTTGGCCGGAATGTCCTGGGTGTCCAGCTGTTTCAGCTTTTCCTCGCCCGCGGCAATATAGAGCGCCAGCTCGTCATAGAAATTCAATGTCTTTTCATAGAGCATGTCGAGGCTCTTGATATCTTTCAAGAGCTTATGTTCATGCTCCAGCAGATTGTCGGTCACCCGGTCGATCTGGCCCTGCACTTCCTCGAAGCGCGCGGTGAACTTGGCAAAGGGTGCGGCGCGGCCCAGCAGTTTCTCCCACCAGCTGCGCTCGCGGCGCACGTCGAGCTCGGAGACCGAGAAGCCGCGGATGGTGGTGACGATGGCGCGCAGCGAGTCGCCGGCAGGACCCACGTCCTTGTTGCGCACGTCCTGCAGCATTGCCTGGCTGATTTCCTGCAGCTCGGCCTGGGCGGCCGAGCCGAACGACACGATGGAGTTGGTATCCTCCATGTCGATCTCATCCATGCGCTGGCGGATCTCGCTGCTGACCACCGGATCGGCCTGCTCGAGCGAGACCACGTCCTGGGCCCCTTTCGGCTCGGGCAGGACCACGGCGCTGACTTCTTCCACCAGGGCCAAGTCACGCTTGGCCTGTTCTCTCACATTGTCCGACATGGGTTAGTCCTTCCCCGTTTAACTGTCTCGGGCTCAGTCGAGCCGCACCCCTTCGCGCTGCAACCGGTCGCGCAGCACATCGATTTCGATCGCCAGATCGGCGTTGCTGTCGTCGAGAAGCTTGCGCGTCTTGGCGACGTAATTCTCTTCCAGATCGGTCAGCAGCATCAGGTAATCCGATTTCGCCGCCGCATCGCGGTCGCGGGCGTAGATGTCGGCGAACTTGATCGTCGCGTCACGCGCGCCCATCAGGTAGACGCCGAGATACTTGCGAGAGGCGGTGAGATCGCGCGGGTCTTCCTCGACCGTGCGCAGCATCTCGCGGACCGATTGCTGAAACCGTTCGACCCGCGCCTCAAGCCGCGGATCCTGTGCCCGGCGGATCGCGCCCTTCATGGCGGTCAGATGCGCCTCGGCCTCGTCGATCACCCGCGCCACGCGGTCCTGCTGGAACTCGTCAACGCCCTGCAGAGACTTGTTCTTCAGCGGGTCGAGGCCGAAGGCGGTGATGTGCAGCGCCGCCGCGATCACGCCGTACAGCCCGCTGGCCGCAAAGCCCAGATCATGGCTGAGACCGGCCAGAGCGGTGCCGACGCCAATCAGCCCCATGCCGAGGATCTTGCGCGGCAGGGCAGGGCGGCGGGCCACCTTGCGGGCGTTGTACTCGGCCTCGGCCCTGAGCCCTTCGCGCGTGAGCCAGGCCGCCAGCGTCCAGACACCGGCACCGGCAAGGCCCAGCGCCAGCGCCTCGGGGCCGTCGCCGAAGGAGGTGAAGGCAAGCAATGCGCCCGGCACGAACAGCAGGTTCGAGCGCGCGCCTGTGGGGCTGACCGTGGCCTTCAGCGGCCGGGTCTCGACGCCAGCGCCGCTCTTGCTCTCGCTTGTGCCCTTGGGGCTGTAGGATCCGCCGTATCTCTGTGCCATCACTCGGCCCCCAGCCAGCCGACCGCGACGCCGGACATCAGGAAGAACAGGCAGGCATAGGCCACCTTCTGTACGCCATTGAGCCTGCCGCCCCGGTCACCAGAGGACCAGACCGCCACCGCCATGGCGCCGACCGCAATGATCACCGCGGCCAGAACCAGCAGCGTGATAAACCGGATCATCGGAAATCCCCCTCAAACACGTTCACAAGATAGGTGATGACTGCCCTCACCGCTAGTGCCGTGCTGCGGTGCGCCGCTCGGCGTTGAGCTTGCGGCTGTAGCCCGATTGCAGGATTTCCACCGCGAAGAGCACCACCACGGCAAAGTAGAAGGTGGTCTTGGACATCGGAATGACCTCGTAGCCAAAGACCTTGAGCGCCAGCGTATCGTCATGCATCGCATGGGCCGCGGCCTGGCCGGCCTCGCCCAGAAGCACCACGCCGACGATCAGCAGGATGAAGAGACCCAGCACCTCGTACATGCGGTTTTTCTCGAGAAACCGCGTCACACCGTCAGCCAGCAGCAGCATTGCCAGGCCCGACAGCAGGATCGCGGTGGCGAGGATCGGAAAGACATCGGTGATCGCGATGGCCGAGAGCACGCTGTCGAAGGAGAAGATCAGGTTCATCGTCACGATCAGCATGATGACCTGGCCGGCGGATTTGCCCGCCTTGCCCTCGACATCGGTCTTCAGATGCTCGATCGACAGCATGTGGCCGATTTCCTTGACCGCGGTATAGATGATGAAGATGCCGCCGATGATGAACACCAGCGTGGCAAAGTTCACGCCGCCGGTCAGGACGCCCTCCCAGTTCATCACGAAGAACGGTTCCGCCAGGCTGTCGATCAGTCGGATCATCACGAAGAGCAGCACCACCCGCAGCACCACGGCGATGATGATCCCCCAGAAGCGCACCGCCTTCTGGTGCGCCACCGGGGCGCGCTGGCTTTCGATCGAGATGTAAAGCAGATTGTCGAACCCGAGCACCGCCTGCAGGAAGCAGAGCATCACCAGATTGCCCAGGTTTTCGATCGTAAGAAGGTCCGCCATGGTCCTGAATTTCCCCTGAAAATCGCCGTCATACCTGCTTAGCGCAGCTTTTCATGAAAGCACAACGACAGGCAGGGGGAAAAAGGTCCGTGGAAAGTCAGCGGATGCGTTTTCTTCGGGTGCGCTCGGGTTTTGGGCGGTCGGGCTTGGCGCCGTCGAGACCAAGCTGGTCGCGCACGATCTTGGACCGCACCTCCTCGACTGCGCCGGGCTTGAGCTGGCCCAGCTGGAAGGGGCCGTAGGACACCCGGATCAGCCGGTTCACGCTGAGACCGATGCTCTCCATGGCGCGGCGGATTTCGCGGTTCTTGCCCTCGCGCAGGCCGACGGTCAGCCAGGCATTGGCGCCCTGCTGCCGGTCGATCGAGACAATCATCGGCAGATAGTCGGTGCCCTCGACGCGGGTGCCCTTGCGCAGGGGTTCGAGCATCTCGTCGGTGGGCCGGCCCTTGATGCGCACGCGGTAGCGCCGCAGCCAGCCGGTCGAGGGCAGCTCCAGCTTGCGCTTGACGCCGCCATCGTTGGTCAGGAGCAGCAGCCCCTCGGAATTCAGGTCGAGCCGCCCCACGGACATCACCCGGGGCAAATCCTCGGGCAGCTCGTCAAAGATCGTCGGGCGGCCCTGTTCGTCCTTGTGAGAGGTCACCAGCCCGGCCGGCTTGTGATAGAGCCAGAGCCGTTCGGGCTCTGGCGCGTTCAGCGGCTTGCCGTCGACCTCGATCTTGTCCTTGTCGGTCACGTTGAGCGCGGCGCGGGCGATGATCTCGCCGTTGACGCGCACGCGGCCGGCTTCGATCATGCGTTCCGCCTCGCGCCGCGAGGCGACGCCAGCGCGGGCAAGAACCTTTGCGATCCGGTCGCCTTCGGGGGTTTTCTGAGCCATGCGGCAGCCTTAGTGAGTTGCGCCCCTTCGCGCAAGCGGGCAAGACAGGCCATGACCTTCCGTTCCCACATGGCAGCGGCCCTTGAAGAGGCGAAATCCGCCGCCCTGCGCGGCGAAGTGCCGGTGGGCGCCGTGGTGGTCTCGCCCGCGGGCGAGATCGTGGCCCGCGCCGGCAACCGCACCCGCGAGCTGTCCGATCCCACGGCCCATGCCGAGGTTCTGGCGATCCGCGCCGCCTGTGCCGCGCTGGGGTCGGAGCGACTGGTGGGGCATGATCTCTATGTCACGCTCGAGCCGTGCGCGATCTGCGCCGGCACCATTGCCGCCGCCCGCATCGCCAGGCTCTATTACGGTGCCGCCGATCCGAAATCCGGCGGCGTGGCCTATGGCGCCAGGGTGTTCTCGCATCCCCAGGCGCATCACGTGCCCGAGGTCTACGACGGCATCCGCGCCAGCGAGGCCGAAACCCTGCTCAAATCCTTCTTTGCGATGCGCCGATGACCCGATTGATCCTGTTTCACAAACCCTTTGGCGTGCTGTCGCAGTTCACCGACAAGGGGACCGAAGGCTCCAGCCGCCCGACGCTGTCGGATTACATCGACGTGCCCAAGGTCTATCCCGCCGGCCGGCTGGATCGCGACAGCGAGGGGCTCTTGCTGCTGACCGACGATGGCAAGCTGCAGCACCGCATCGCCCATCCCAAGGCCAAGCAGCCCAAGACCTATTGGGTGCAGGTCGAGGGGCTGCCGGAGCCCGAGGCGCTCGATGCGCTGCGCCGCGGTGTCGAGTTGAAGGACGGCCGGACCCGCCCGGCCAAGGCACGCCGGATCGAGGCGCCAAGCCCGCTCTTCGACCGCGACCCGCCGGTGCGGTTCCGCAAGTCGGTGCCGGATTGCTGGCTGGAGCTGACGATCACCGAGGGCAAGAACCGTCAGGTGCGCCGGATGACCGCTCATGTCGGCCATCCCACCTTGCGCCTGATCCGTGCCCAGATCGGGCCCTGGCACCTCGGTGGCCTCCGCCCCGGCGAATGGCGCGACGCGTAGGGTGGGTTTTCAACCCACCGGGGGTGGGGAATGGCGGAGGGGCGGTGGGTTGCAAACCCACCCTACGCCAGACCCGTAGGGTGGGTTTTCAACCCACCACACCTGATCTCACACCCATTTCGCCAAGGGCGGCAGGGACATCAGCACCGCGTCCGGATCATGCCCGGTGGTCAGCCCGAACTTGGTTCCCCGGTCATAGACCAGATTGTACTCGGCATAGAGCCCGCGGTGGATGAGCTGCGCGTCCTTCTCGGCCTCGCCGAACGCCATCACCCGCCGCTTTTCGACCAGCGGCAGATAGGCCGGCAAAAACGCCCGGCCGATGTCCCGCGTCAGGGCGAAATCCGCCGCCCAGTCGCCGGTGTTGCGATCGTCCATGAAGATGCCGCCGACGCCGCGCGCGCGCTTGCGGTGGGGGATGTAGAAATACTCGTTGGCCCACTCCTTGAGCCGGGGGTATTCCGCCTCGCCATGGGGATCGAGATGCGCCTTCTGGACGGCGTGAAAATGCGCGGTGTCCTCGGCGTATTCGATGCAGGGGTTGAGGTCCGAGCCGCCGCCGAACCACCAGGTGTGCGGCGTCCAGAACATCCGGGTGTTCATGTGCACTGCCGGGACATGAGGATTGCGCATATGCGCCACCAGCGAGATCCCCGAGGCCCAGAACCGCGGATCCTCTTTCATCCCCGGCAGGCCCTTGCGGGCCGCCATGGCGTTCTGCGCCGCCTCGCCCAGGGTGCCATAGACGGTCGAGACATTGACGCCGACCTTCTCGAACACCCGACCGCCGCGCATCACGCTCATCAGCCCGCCGCCGGCGTCGCTGCCATCGTCAGAGGCGCGCGAGGTTTCCTTGACCTCGAACTGCCCAGGCGGCAGATCGGCGAAGGGGCCGGTGTCATGGCTCTCTTCCAGCGCCTCGAAGGCGGCGACGATGCCGTCGCGCAGGTCGCGAAACCAGGTGGCCGCCTGCTGTTTCTCGGCTGCAAATTCTTCGCTCATAGGCTCTCCCACCGGTCCCGGCCCGGTTTCTTCTCTGGTCCGCATATCTCTTTTGGGGGCAGAGGCCGCAGGCCCGGACGACAGGTCCCGGTGCCGCGCGGGCGCTCGCCGCCGCGTCAGATCAATGCGCCGGCGCGGTCACCGGGTCAACCAGGGTGCGCCCGCCGTCGACCGTCATGATCTGCCCGGTGACAAACCCCGCACCCTCGGAGGCCAGGAATTGCGTGGCCTCGGCCAATTCGCCGGGCGAGGCGATGCGACCCAGGGGCGTGTTGTCCTCGATCTCGCTGCGGAACTCGCGGTTTTCCTTCAGCGCGCCCTTGAGGCTGGCCGACATGACCGAGCCGAAAGCCACGCCGTTCACCCGGATGCGATGCGGCGCCAGCGCCACCGCCAGCGAACGGGTCATCTGGTCGAGCGCCGCGGTCGAGACCGAATAGGCCAGAAGCTCGGGGTGGGTGCGCCGCGCCGCGATCGACGAGACATTGACGATCGAGCCCAGCTGGCCTTCGTCCTGCTCCTCGCCCTGCTTGATCATCCGCTTGGCCACCAGCTGCGACAGCCGCAGCGAGGTCAGCAGGTTCTGCTGCAGCAGTTGCTCGACGGTATCGTCGTCCATGTCGAGCGGGTCGGACGGCAGGATCTGCCGGCTGCCGTTGACCAGGATGTCGACGCGGTCAAAGGCGTCGAGCGTGGCCGAGAGCAGGTTGGCCAGCGTCAGACGCTCGCGCAGGTCGCCGGCGAAATAGCGCGCCGGGCCGTCGTCGGGGGTCTCGCCGATCTCGTCGGCGAGCTTGGCCTCGTCCATGTCGGCAAAGACCACATTGGCGCCCTTGTCGATGAAATGCCGCCCGATGGCGAGCCCGATGCCGTTGGCCGCCCCGGTCACGATGGCGGTCTTGCCTTCGATCGAGAAACCCATGTGTCGCTCCTGATTCCCTCGCGCCAGCCTAGTCCGTCTCAGCGTGGGCCGCGAGCGGGGCGTGACGCCTGCAATATCTTGAATTTTCCGTCGCCGGCGACTTCCTCGACCTTGCCGAAGGCCGCATCCAGCGTCGCCTCGTAAGGCAGGTGGCGATTGGCCACCAGCAAGAGCCGCCCCCCGGGCCGCAAGATGCGGCGCGCGGTGGCGATGAAGCTCTGGCCCAGTTCCGGCACGCCCTTGCGGCCCTGGTGGAAGGGCGGGTTGGTCAGCACGGTGTCGAACAGCACCGGCGGCTCCCAGCGCCGCACATCGGCCCAGTGAAACCGCGCCCGCCCGTCGGTGACGTTGTGGCGCGCGCAATCCAGCGCCGCCGCATCGCTCTCTACCAGGTGCAGCTCTTCGATGCCGGAGTTCTCCAGCGCGCGTGCCGCCAGAAAACCCCAGCCGGCGCCCAGATCGGCGACATGGCGGCCGAGCTTGTCTGGCAGGTTGGCGGCCAGCAGCGCCGAGGCCGGGTCGATGCCATCAGCCGAAAAGACACCGGGCAGGGTGCGAAAGCCGTCGGCCGTGCCGGCCTCGGCCTGCCAGTCGTCGTAGACCGGCGCGGCAGTGAACCAGAAGGCGCGACCATGCGCCTTGGTCATCTGGCCGATGATCTCGGCCCGTGCGCGGCAGGCCTTGAACAGGCTGTCGACGCCGTCGGTCTTTTGCCCGTCCACCAGGATCAGACCCTCGGGACAGGTCCGCACCGCCTCGGCCAAGAGTGCCTTGGCCTCGGCCTTGGCGCGCGGCACGATCACGACGGCAGCGGCGTAAGGCCCCTGAGCCCCGGTCACGCAGTCGAAGCGCGCCAGCGCGTCATGCACCTGCGCCTCGCGGCTGATCACCTGCACCCGCTCGCGGGGCAGGGCAGAGAGGTCGGTCTCGGCGTCGGGCGCAAAGACGGCGATGCGGCCATCGGCGGGCATCGCGGCCTCGGCCAGCGCCAGGGATAAACGGGAGGCAGCCATGTCAGCGGCGCGCACGAAGCGCGGCTATTCCTTTTCCATGGTGCATTGCAGCGGATGCTGGTGGCGGCGGGCGAAATCCATCACCTGCGCGACCTTGGTCTCGGCGATCTCGTGGCTGAAGACCCCGACCACGGCAATGCCCTTCTTGTGCACGGTCAGCATGATCTCGAAGGCCTGGGCGTGGTTCATGCCAAAGAACCGCTCGAGCACATGCACGACAAATTCCATCGGCGTGTAATCGTCGTTGAGCAGAAGCACCTTGTAGAGCGGCGGCCGCTTGGTCTTGGGACGGGTCTGGACAGCGATGCCGCTGTCGGCATCGTCATCCTTGTCCTGAGACACGATCGGGCGCGCCATCGAGATCGGGGATATGAGCATGTCTGTCGGTTGCGTCCAGCTTGGTGCAGATCAGGTCGATCCCTCTATATAACGCGCCGCGCGTTTTAGAAAAGAGGGGCAGGGCGCTTTGACCGAGATTCCCGCGAGGTCACGGGCGGGCCGAGTGCCGCGCCCCGGGGCAAAAGGGATTCGCCACATTCCTGACACAATGGCCGGTTTAGCTACGTGACGTCGGAAAGCCCCAAGATGTGCCTGACTCATAAGGAGAATTTCTGAAAACCCGTTGCGAATAAAGGGTTTAAAGAAAGAACTTCATATGATAAGCTATAATTAACAATAAGCCGACCAGAATACTGGCGGCACGAGGCAAAAGGCAGTAATATCGTGAAGGACCGGAATATTTCTTCCGCCCGTCTGGGCGTGGTATGCATCGCTTTGCTGTGGTTGTGCGTGATCATGCCGCTGAGCGTGGCCGCTGCACCCTATGCCGCAATGGTCATGGACGCCCGATCCGGCAAGGTCCTGCATTCCGAAAATGCCAACACCCGGCTGCATCCCGCATCGCTCACCAAGATGATGACGCTCTACGTCGCCTTCGAGGCGGTGCAGAACGGCGAGATCTCGATGGACACCATGGTGACCATCTCGAAGAAAGCCGCGTCGGAACCGCCGTCGAAACTGGGGCTTCGGTCCGGCCAGAAGATCAAGCTGCGCTACCTTGTGCGCGCCGCGGCGGTGAAATCGGCCAACGACGCCGCCACCGCCATTGCCGAGGCGATCTCGGGCTCGGAAGCGGCCTTTGCCCTGCGGATGAACCGCACCGCGAAATCCATGGGCATGACCCGCACCACCTTCAAGAACGCGCATGGCCTGACCGAAGAGGGGCACTTGAGCACAGCGCGGGACATGACCATTCTGGGGCGACACGTAATCTATGATTTCCCGATGTATTACAACCTCTTCAGCCGCAAGACCGCCGATGCCGGCGTGCGCAGCGTCAGCCATACCAACGCCCGTCTGCTGAGCAGCTACAAGGGCGCTGATGGCATCAAGACCGGGTATACCCGCGCGGCCGGCTTCAACCTCACGGCTTCGGCCGAACGCGGCAACGAGCGGGTGATCGCCACGGTCTTCGGCGGCCGTTCGACCACCACCCGCAATGCCCGCGTTGCCGAGCTTCTGGACCTCGGGTTCAACCGGGCGCCGACGCATGTGGCGCTGAACCTGCCGAGGAAGCCCGCCTATCGCGGCAACCAGGGTCTGGTGACCGGCGGCAGCGACGCCGCCATCGCCTCTCTGGCGCCGGTCGGGCAGGGCGACGACGAACGTCCCGCCGCCGGCAAGACCATCGCCGTCAAGCTTGACGTGACCCGCAGTCTGCGGCCGCGCGTCCGCCCGGGTGCGGCGATCCAGATGCCCGAGGCCGCCATCGTCGCCGCCGTCAAGGAAGGCGTGGCCGATGCGGTGGCAGAAGCCACGGCAGCCAAGGTCGCCAAGGCCTCGCTGTCGGACGTGGCCAAGCTTCCCGCCGTGCGCCCCGAGCCGCGCCCGCAGGATATCGTCCTGGCCAGCGCCGGCGCGGTGCAGGCCCCGGCGCCCGATCCGGTGGTGCGCGAGCAGGTGCAGGAGATCATCACCCGCGTCTCGACCTCGGGCGGCCGTCACTGGGGCATCAACATCGGCCGCTACAACTCTCATTTCGCGGCAGAAAAGGTGCTGCTGAAGACCGCGCTGACCGAGATGTCGACGCTGGATGGCGCGCTGCGCAAGGTGGTGCGGCGCTCGTCGGGCTTTGACGCCAACTTCATGGGCCTGTCGCGCGAGACCGCCGATCTGGCCTGTCGCAGGCTTCAGGCGCGCAACATTTCCTGCTTCATGATCGGGCCGTCCTGAGCGGCCTGTGCAGACGCCGGAAAGTCACAGGTTTTCAAACCCTTGAAAAGCCCCGCTCAGGCGGGGCTTTGGCTTTTGGGGATAGGGCGATGGTGGGCAGGTCTGCCTGAGGAACGCCTGCTAAAATCAGACATTTCCTCGGGCGTTTTCCACAGGATCTGCCGTCTGGCTTGTCCTGAGGCAACCTAGCGGTGCCCTTTCCACAGAGCTCAGAGCCAGGTCTCGGTATCCGTACCGACGGCCTCGGCCACATTGGCGAACCCGTCCCTGGCAAGCAGGTGATCCAGACCGGTGACGATCTCCTTGACCAGAGTCAGCCCGCCAAAGACCAGCGCGGTATAGAGCTGCACGGCGCTGGCCCCGGCCTTGATCTTGGCATAGGCCTGCTCTGCCGTGGCCACGCCGCCGACGCCGATCAGGGGGATCTCTCCGCCGGTCAGATCGGCCAGCCGCGCCAGCACCCGGGTCGACCGCGCAAAGAGCGGCGCGCCGGAGAGCCCGCCGGCCTCGCCGTGATGCGGCGAGCGTAATCCGGTACGGTCGAGCGTGGTGTTGGTGGCGATGATGCCGCTGATGCGGGCGGCGCCGGCGACCTCGGCAATTTCGGCGAGAGCCGCATCGTCGAGGTCTGGCGCGATCTTGAGGAAGACCGGGATCGGCCGCGCCAGATCGGCCCGCACCTCCATCACCCCGCCCAGGAGCGCCATCAGCGCCTCGCGGCCCTGCAGGTCGCGCAGGCGCTCGGTGTTGGGCGAGCTGACGTTGACAGTGGCGAAATCCACATGCGGGCCGCAGCGCGCCAGCACCCTGGCGAAATCGGCGGCGCGATCCTCTGAGGTCTTGTTGGCGCCGAGGTTGAGGCCGATCACCGCGCCCTTGGGGCGCTTGGCCAGCCTTGTGGCGATCGCCTCCACGCCGTCGTTGTTGAAGCCGAAGCGATTGATCGCCGCGCCATCCTCGGTCAGGCGAAACAGCCTCGGCTTGGGATTGCCGGGCTGGGGCAGGGGCGTCGCGGCGCCGACCTCCACAAAGCCGAAGCCGGCGCGGGCCAGTCCCGCCAGAGCGGTGGCGTTCTTGTCGAACCCGGCGGCCAGTCCCAGCGGGTTGGGCAGCGAGAGACCGGCGAGCGTGGTGGCCAGCCGCGGCGAGGTGAGCGGGCCGGGGGCAGGCGTCACGCCCATCTGCAGCGCACGTATGGCCAGGCCATGGGCGGTCTCGGGATCGAGCCGGTAGAGCGCCTTGAGGCCCAGGGTCTCGATCAGGCTCACGCGAGGTCCTCCGGGAAGACATGGCCGTCGTCGCCCAGCGGCAGTTCGCGGTGCCAGAGCACGTCGGAGCGGTGCAGCTTGCGATAGAGATGCGGGAAAAGCGCGCCACCGCGCGACGGCTCCCAGGTGATGTCGGCGGCCATCGCCTCGCTGTCGCAGGCCAGAAGCAGCAGGCCCTCGGCGTCGGCGAAATGCTTGGCGGCGGTCTCGCGCACCTGGTCGGCGGTGGAAAAATGCACGTAGCCGTCGGCCACATCGATCGGCGCCCCGGCGGTTTCCCCGTCGCGCACCAGAGCGGCCCATTCCTCGGACCGGAAGATTTTGTAGATCAGCATGGCCTTCCTATCCCGCGCCGCGACAGGCGGGTCAAGAGCCCGGCGCTGTCATCGCACTGTCGTCTTGATGCGCAATGGATGCGCCATCCGCTGCCGGCGCCGCAGGGTGGCCTTGCGTAGCCTTTGACAAGCCCCCGGTCCCGATGCAGCATCACCGCATAAAACCAATGGAGAGGTTCCAAGTCATGTCTGTTCGCCTTTTGACGAGCGCTGCCGCGCTCGCCCTGAGCGCCGGTGTCGCCAGCGCGGAATATTCGCTGACCATCCTGCACACCAACGATTTCCACGCCCGATTCGAGCCGATCAGCAAGTATGACAGCGGCTGCTCGGCCGAGGACGACGCCGAGGGCAAATGCTTCGGCGGTTCGGCCCGGCTGATGACCGCGATCAACGAGGCCAAGGCGCGCAGCAACAACTGGGTGCTGGTGGATGGCGGCGACCAGTTCCAAGGCACGCTGTTTTATACCTATTACAAGGGCAAGCTCGCCGCCGAGATGATGAACCAGATGGGCTATACCGCGATGACCGTGGGCAACCACGAGTTCGACGATGGGCCGGAGGTGCTGCGCGGCTTCATGGATGCGATCGACTTTCCGATCCTGATGTCGAACGCCGATGTCAGTCGCGAGCCGCTGCTGGCCGACGTGCTGCAGAAATCGACGGTGATCGAACAGGGCGGCGAGAAGATCGGTCTCATCGGCCTGACACCGCAGAACACCGACGAACTGGCGAGCCCCGGGCCCAACATCACCTTCACCGATCCCTCTGACGCGGTGCAGGACGAGGTCGACAAGCTGACCGAGATGGGCGTCAACAAGATCATTGTGCTGTCGCACTCGGGCTATGGCGTCGACCAGATGGTGGCCAAGAACACCACCGGCGTCGACGTGATCGTCGGCGGCCACTCGAACACCTATCTGGCCAATGACGACGAGAATGCCGACGGGCCCTATCCTACCGTGGTCAATGGCGTGCAGATCGTTCAGGCCTACGCCTATGGCAAGTACCTGGGCGAGTTGAACGTGACCTTCGACGACGAAGGCACCGTGACCGAGGCCAGCGGCAACCCGATTGTCATGGATGCCTCGGTGACGGCGGATGAAGCGGTTGCGGCGCGCATCGCCGAGGCAGCCAAGCCGCTCGAGGAGATCCGCTCGAAGGTGGTGGCCGAGACCGCCGAGGCCATCGAGGGAGACCGCTCGGTCTGTCGCGCGATGGAATGCCCGATGGGCAACCTGATCGCCGATGCCATGCTGGCGCGGGTCAAGGACCAGGGCATCGAGGTGGCGATCCAGAATGGCGGCGGCATCCGCGCTTCGATCGACGCCGGCGAAGTGACCATGGGCGAGGTGCTGACGGTGCTGCCGTTCCAGAACACGCTCTCGACCTTCCAGGTCAGCGGCGCGACGCTGCTGGAGGCGCTGGAAAACGGCGTCAGCGAAGTCGAAGAGGGCGCAGGCCGCTTCCCGCAGGTGGCGGGGCTGACCTTTGCCTTTGATGCTTCGAAGCCGGCGGGCGAGCGGGTCTCCGACGTCATGGTGGGCGGCGCGGCGCTCGAGATGGACAAGACCTATGGCGTGGTCTCCAACAACTACGTGCGCAATGGCGGTGACGGCTACGCGATGTTCCGCGATGCCGAGAACGCCTATGACTATGGCCCGGATCTCGCCGATGTGATGGCGGAATACCTGGCGGCGCAGGGGCCGTTCAAGCCCTACACCGATGGCCGCATCACGGTGAAATGAGCCATGGGCGCGGCGCCCCTCCCGGGCGCCGCTCCTCGCCCCCTTGCGGGGGCTCCTCGCTTCGGCGAAACTGGCGGCATGGACCATCCGCTGATCGATCTGATTTCCGCCCGCATCCGCGAGGCCGAGGCGCAGGGCGCCTTTGACAACCTGCCGGGGGCGGGCAAGCCCCTGCCGGCCTGCGACGATCCCGAAAACGCTTTGCTCAATCGCCTGGTGGAGGAGAGCGGTGGCGAGCCGGAATTTGTCAGCCTGTCGCGCGAGTTGCAGCGGCTGCGCGCGGAATTGCGCGAGACCGGTGATCGGGCGCGGCGGCAGGACATCCTCAAGGACATGTCGATGATGGAGGCGCGCATCGCCCTGGCGCGGAAAGCCTGGCGGTGAGTGATGCGTCTTGCGGGGGTTGGGGGCTTTGCCCCCAGGCCTGCGGCCTTCCCCCAAGGGTATTTGTGAACAGAAGAAGCAGGGGGTGTGGCGTGAGTGGTGACCGTCGGTGGTGAGTGTCAAGGAGCAGTACGAGGCCTATCCCTATCCAGAGCGGGATCCGGAGGAGGAGCGGCGGCGGCTGATCACCGGGTCGCCCTCGCATCCGGTGGAGCTGGATCACTTTGTCTTTGGCGGGCAGCGGGACTGGCGGCAGCCCTTGCGGGTGCTGGTGGCGGGGGGTGGCACCGGGGACGGACTGATCCAGATCGGCCATTACCTGAAGCTTTTGGGGCGCCCTCACGAGATCACCTATGTCGATCTGTCAGAGGCTTCGCGCCGGGTGGCCGAGGCGCGGGCGAAGGTGCGGGGGCTGGAGGCGATCCGCTTTCACACCGGCAGCCTGCTGGAGGCGGCGGAATACGGCTGTTTCGATTACATCGATTGTTGCGGGGTGTTGCACCATCTGCCCGATCCGGACGCCGGGTTTCGGGCTTTGCGCGCGGCGCTGGCGCCGGGGGGCGGCCTGGGCTTCATGGTCTATGCGCCGCTGGGGCGGTCCGGGGTCTATCCGTTGCAGCAGGCCTTCGGGGCGCTTTTTGCCGACCTGCCGCCCAGGGCGCGGCTCAAGGCGGCCAAGGCGGCGTTCGCCAAGCTGCCCGAGGGGCATCCGTTCAAGTGCAATCCGCATCTCGGCGATCATCGGGCCTCGGATGCCGGGTTCTACGACCTGCTGCTGCATGGCCAGGACCGGGCCTACGACGTGACCGAGCTGGTGGCGACGCTGGAGCGGACCGGCTGGGCGCTGGCCTCCTTCACCCCGCCGGCGGCGTATGATCCAGCGCGTTTTGCGCCGGTGCCCAAGGGCCTGGACCGGGTGGCGCGGATGGCGTTGGCGGAGAAGCTGGTCGGGACCATGCGGGTGCATATCGCCTATGCGGTGGCGGCGGAAGAGGCCGAGGGGCGGGTGGCCGATGGCCGAGATCCGGCGCTGGTGCCGCATCTGATCGGGGTGGCGCCGGGGGCGCTGGCCAAGGCGGTGTCCGAGGGGCGGGTAGTGCCGGTGACGTCCGGCGGCGCGCGCATCGAGCTGAAGCTGCCGCGACCGGCGGCGAAGCTGCTGGCGCTGGTCAACGGCAAGCGCACGCTGGGCGAGATCGCGCGCGATGCGGGGATGACCGAGGCGCAGTTTCTGCCGCTCTGGGCGCGCGCCAGCGAAGGGCTGACGGGCTGGGGCTTGCTTCTTTATTCCGGCTTCCTACGATAATCCCATGTGTGGCCGTTTCGCAGTGACCCTTCCGCCCGATGCCATGGCGCAGCTCTTTGCGGCGCTGCCGGCCAATGACCTGCCGGATGTGCCGAATTACAACGTCTGCCCGACCACGCAGATCGCCACCGTGCGCAACGAAGAAGGGCAGCGGCGGCTGGCGCCGATGCGCTGGGGGTTCCTGCCGCATTGGTACAAGAGCCCGACCGACGGGCCGCTGCTGATCAACGCGCGGGCCGAGACGATTGCCGAGAAGCCGGCCTTTCGCGCTGCCTGTCGCGAGCGGCGCTGCCTGATCCCGGCGACCGGGTTTTATGAATGGACCAAGGATGCCGAGGGCAAGCGCCTGCCCTGGTACATCCGCCGCGCCGATGGCGGGACGCTGGCCTTTGCCGGGGTCTGGCAGGATTGGGCGCGCGGCGAGGAGAGCGCGCGCACCTGCGCCATCGTCACCACCGGCGCCAACGACCGGATGAGCGCCATTCACCACCGCATGCCGGTGGTGCTGGAACCCGAGGCTTGGCCGCTCTGGCTGGGCGAAGAGGGCAAGGGGGCGGCCAGCCTGATGGATGCGGCCGATGACGCGGTGCTGGAGTACTACCGGGTTGACCCGGCGGTGAACTCCAACCGGGCCAGTGGCGCGGCGTTGATCGAGCCGATCGAGAGTTAGCGGATCCAGACCCGGGCGTAGGGCGGCAGCGGCATCATGCCTTGGCTGTCGCCGACCGGGGCCTGGCTCAGAACATCGACCATCGAGCTCGCGCCCTGGGCGCGGAGCCAGTCGAGCGGGATCACCTGCCAGCTTTCGGTGAAGTTGAACAGGCAGACCAGGCTGCCGGTGGGCGCGCGGCGGGCCAGGGCAAAGAGCGCCGGGTTGCCGGTGTCGAGCACCTCGCAGGGGCGGGCGGCATGCAGTTCCGGCGTCTCGACGCGGCGCGCCAGCAGGGTCTTGAGGCCGGCAAAGACCTGGCCCGGGGCGCTTTCCGGCGCGGCGCGGGCCAGTTCCACACGGTCCCAATCCATCACCGGGCGATGCAGCCAGCGGCTGTCATGGGCGTGGTCGGGCACGTCGTGATAGCCGTAGTCGTTCAGCATCGCCACCTCGTCGCCCATGTAGAGCAGGGGGATGCCGCCGGAACAGGCGATCAGCGCATGGCCCATCAGGATGCGGTCGACGGCCAGGCCGATGTTCTGCGTATCGCCGCCGAGGCTGGCGCGTTCCAGCCCGGCGAGCGAGGCGGTGGTGCCGCTGTTGCGCTTGTCGCCGGTGTCGGGGTTGTGCTGAAACAGCTCGCCCTGCGCGAAGGAGCCGGGGAAGACGCCCTCGTAGAAATCGGCGAGGAAGGCGCGGTGCAGAAAGCCGTTCAGCCCGACGGCGGCGGCATCCTCGTCGGTGACGGCCCAGCCGATGTCGTCGTGGCAGCGCAGGTAGGTGGCATAGGTCGCATTGCTCAGCACGGGCGGGAAATGAGTGGCCATCACATGGGTCATCAGCCGCGTGTCGCGCGCCGCCAGCGCCGACCAGAACTGCACCATCAGCGAGTTGTGATAGGCGAGGTTGCCCTCCTTGCCGTCATGTTCGCCGCGACCGAGATAGGGCAGCATCTCTTCGGGGCCGACGATCGCCTCTTCGAGGTGAATGACCGAGGGCGCGGCGATGCGGGTGGCGGCGCGCAGGGCCTGAAGCAGCATGTGCACTTCGGGCTCGGACTGGCACTTGGTGCCCATGCGTTTCCACATGAAGGCCACGGCATCGAGCCGCAGCACCTCGACGCCCTTGTTGGCGAGGAACAGCATGATGTCGAGAATTTCGAGGAAAACCTGCGGGTTGGCCCAGTTCAGGTCCCATTGGTGTTCGTTGAAGGTGGTCCAGACATGGCGCTGCATGTCGGGGTACCAGGTAAAGCTGCCGGGGGCGTTGTCGGGGAAGATCTCGATCAGCGTGCGCTCGTATTCCTGCGGCAGGCGGGCGTCCTCGAACATCAGGTAGTAGTCGCGGTACTTGGGGTCGCCGGCACGGGCCTTCTGGGCCCAGGCGTGTTCCTTGGCGGTGTGGTTGACCACCATGTCGACGCAGACGCTGATGCCGCGGGCGCGGCAGGCCTCGGTCACCGCTTCGAAATCCGCCATGTCGCCATAGGCCGGGTTGATGGCGCGATAGTCCATCACCGAATAGCCGCCGTCGCTGTCGCCGGGACGCGGCTTGAGGCAGGGCATGAAGTGGACATAGGTCACGCCCAATTCCGCCAGGTAGTCGAGCTTGTCGATCACCCCGCGCAGGTCACCGGCGAAGCGGTCGATGTAGAAGACATAGCCGATCATCCCGGGCCGCTGGAACCAGTCGGGTTCGAGATCGCGCATCATGTCGAGCCGCTTGAGCCCGGGGCGCCGCTCCGTCCAGGCGCGGCGCAGCGTGGCGTCGAGCGCCGGGCGGAAGCTGTCATAGCCCGGATGGTTGCCGTAAAGCCGGTCGAGCATCGACCAGAGGTCCTCGCGGCTGCGGGCATAGCGGAGGTCGAAGATCTCCGAGTCGGTCAGGGCGGCCGGCGAATCCAGGGGGGACATGGGGGAAAACCTTCGGGCAGGAGCGGATCGGAGCAGGGTAGCAGATAGAGGGCTCTCGGTCAAAGCGCTTTGAAGCTGAGCCGCCCATAGAGAGCGGCCGGGTGCCGCCACGGCGGACGAGGGACAGGGCGGCAGAAGCCGGGAATTATCTGTCTGATCCGGTTGACCTGTTGCCCGGGTTGAATTAATCACCGGATCTGCCGAGCGGGCGTTGTGTAATGGTAAGACCCTTGCCTTCCAAGCAAGAGATACGGGTTCGATTCCCGTCGCCCGCTCCAGACCTCTCCCCCTGATCCTTGACAGTTGCGGCCAGGCCTTCGTGCCGCATGCGCGGTGCCTTGCCCCTTGTCGCCCTATTCAATACACCCTTGCCGGAACAGCTAGGAGCACCGCATGCCGCGTGGATTGGGCCAACCGCAGGAAGAGCGCGACAAGTCGAAACGGATCGGCGCCCTGGGCGCACTCTGGCCGTTTCTCAAGCCCTATCGCCTGCTGCTGCTGGCCTCGATCCTGGCACTGGTGGCCACGGCCGGCATCTCGCTGACGCTGCCACTGGCGGTGCGCCGGGTGGTCGACAATTTCCGTGCCGAGGATGGCGCGCTGCTCGATCTCTACTTCGGCGCGGCGCTGGGCATTGCGGCGGCCTTGGCGGTGGGCACGGCGCTGCGCTACATGCTGGTGACGCGGCTGGGCGAGCAGGTGGTCACCGACATCCGCAAGGCAGTGTTCGACCGGGTGATGGGGCTGTCGCCGGCGTTCTACGAAAAGATCATGACCGGCGAGGTGGTCAGCCGGATCACCACCGACACCACGCTGATCCTGTCGGTGATCGGTTCGTCGATCTCGATCGCGCTGCGCAACGTGCTGATCTTCTTTGGCGGTATGGGGCTGATGCTACTGACCTCGCCCAAGCTGACCGGCCTCGTGCTGCTGATCGTGCCCGCCGTGGTGGTGCCGATCCTGACGTTGGGCCGACGTCTGCGGGTGCTGTCGCGCGAGAACCAAGACTGGATCGCCGCTTCGTCCGGCAGCGCGTCAGAGAGCCTGTCAGCGGTGCAGACGGTGCAGGCTTTCACCCACGAGGTGCTGACCCGCCGGGCCTTTTCCGACATCACCGACAAGTCGCTCGATGCCGCCAAGCGGCGGATCACCACGCGGGCGCTGATGACCGCCATCGTGATCTTTCTGGTATTCACCGGTGTGGTCGGCGTGCTCTGGATCGGCGCGCGCGATGTGCGCGCGGGCGAGATGAGCGCCGGCAGCCTGGTGCAATTCGTGATCTACGCGGTGATGGTCGCAGGCTCTGTCGCGGCGCTGTCGGAGATCTTCGGCGAGCTGCAACGCGCCGCCGGCGCCACCGAACGGCTGGTCGAGCTGCTGCACGCCGAGGATGCGGTGAGCGATCCCGCCGACCCGCTGCCGCTGCCCGGGAAAGTCACCGGCGCGATCACCTTTGACGATGTGAGCTTTACCTATCCGCAGCGCCCGGATGTCTCGGCACTGGACCATGTTTCGCTGGAGATTGCGCCGGGCGAGACGGTGGCGCTGGTCGGCCCCTCGGGGGCCGGCAAGACGACGATCATACAGATGCTGCTGCGTTTCTACGACCCGGCCTCGGGGCGGATCACCCTCGACGGTGTCGATATTTCGCAGATGCGCCGCGATGCCTTTCGCCGGGCGATTGCGCTGGTGCCGCAGGATCCGGTGATCTTTGCCGCCTCGGCCCGTGACAACATCCGCTTCGGCCGGCCCGAGGCCAGCGACGCCGAGATCGAGGCCGCCGCCCGCGCCGCCGCCGCCCATGACTTCATCATGAAGCTGCCGCAGGGCTATGACAGCGGTCTGGGCGAGCGTGGCGTCATGCTGTCGGGTGGGCAGAAGCAGCGCGTGGCGATTGCCCGCGCCATCCTGCGCGACGCGCCGGTGCTGCTGCTTGACGAGGCGACCTCGGCGCTCGATGCCGAGAGCGAACGCGCGGTGCAACAGGCGGTCGACGCGCTGTCGCGCGACCGCACCACGCTGATCGTGGCGCACCGTCTGGCGACGGTGAAGAAGGCCGATCGCATCGTGGTGATGGACCAGGGCCGCATCGTCGCCATCGGCCCGCACGATCAGCTGGTGGCCCAGGACGGGCTTTATGCGCGGCTGGCGCGGATGCAGTTCACCGACGGGATCGCGGCGGAATAACGCCCACTCGACGTAGCGTTCAGGCTGATGCTACCGTGCGTCACGCTTGCGTGAGGGCCGCTTCGCACGCATCCTGCGAGGAACGCAAAAACCCGCAGAAGACGGGTCAGGGGAGAGAGACTTATGGGATTTGCATCGGTTGCCGACCGCGACGCGATTGAGAACGAAATGCCGTGGAGCGACCGCGATGTGCCGGTCACCATTCAAGGGCTGCTCGACAAGGTGAAGACGCGCTTTCCGGACCGGCCGGCGATCAGCTATCAGCTGATGTCGGGCCCCAAGGACCCGGCGCAGACCATCAGCTGGAACGAGCTGTACGGCAAGAGCTGTCAGGCGGCGAACCTATTCCGCAGTCTTGGCGTCAAGGAAAACGACGTGGTGGCCTTTGTGCTGCCCAACTGCCTCGAGACATCCTACGCGCTGTTCGGCGGGATGATTGCCGGCATCGTCAACCCGATCAATCCGCTGCTCGAGCCCGAGCAGATCGCCGCCATCCTGCGCGAGACCAAGGCCAAGGTCGTTGTTACGCTGCGGGCCTTTCCCAAGACCGACGTGGCGCAGAAGGTGGCCGAGGCGGTGCGCCATGCGCCCAGCGTGACCAATGTGCTCGAGATCGACCTCAATCGCTACCTAACCCCGCCCAAGAGCTGGATCGTGCCGCTGGTGCGGCCGAAGAACCCGGGCGGGCATCATGCGACGGTGGCGAACTTCGTCAGCGAAATGGCGCGTCACAACAAGACGCTGGATTTCGAAGACGTCCAGCAGGACCGGGTCGGGGCCTATTTCCACACCGGCGGCACCACCGGCATGCCCAAGGTGGCGCAGCACCTCTATTCCGGCATGATCTACAACGGCTGGCTGGGCGACAGGCTGCTGTTCGACGAGACCTCGAACATCATGTGCCCGCTGCCGATGTTCCACGTCTTTGCGGTGCATGTGATCCTGATGGCGGCGCTGACTTCGGGCGCGCATGTGGTCTTTCCGACGCCGCAGGGCTATCGCGGCGAGGGGGTCTTCGACAACTTCTGGAAGCTGATCGAGCGCTGGCAGATCACCTTCATCATCACCGTGCCCACCGCCGTGTCGGCGCTGATGCAGCGGCCGGTGGATGCGGATATCTCCTCGGTGAAATCGGCGTTTTCCGGGTCGGCCCCGATGCCGCTGGAGCTGTTCAAGCGCTTCGAGTCGGCCTCGAACGTGCAGATCATCGAGGGCTACGGCCTGACCGAGGCGACCTGCCTGGTGTCGGTGAACCCGACCGAGGGCGAAAAGAAGGTGGGATCGGTCGGCGTGCCGCTGCCTTATTCCCACGTCAAGATCATCAAGCGGAACGGCAATGGCCCCGAGGAATGCGGGGTCGACGAGATCGGCGAGATCTGCGTCGCCAACCCCGGTGTCTATGCCGGCTCGACCTATACCGAGGAAGACAAGAACCGCGACCTCTTTCACGAGGGCATCTACCTGCGCACCGGCGATCTGGGCCGGGTGGATTCTGACGGCTATCTCTGGATCACCGGTCGCGCCAAGGACCTGATCATTCGCGGCGGTCACAACATCGACCCGGCCGAGATCGAGGATGCGCTGCTGTCGCATCCGGCGGTCGCCATGGCCGGCGCGATCGGCCAGCCCGACGCCCATAGCGGCGAGCTGCCCTGCGCCTTTGTCGAGCTGGTGGCCGGTGGCAATGTCACCGAAGAGGAACTGATGGAGCATTGCCGGACCAACGTGCATGAACGCGCGGCGATCCCCAAGCATCTGACGATCCTCGACGAGCTGCCGAAGACGGCGGTGGGCAAGGTCTTCAAGCCCGATCTGCGCAAGCAGGCGATCAAGCGGGTCTATGACGCCGCTCTCGCCGAGCGCGGGGTGAACGCCCATGTGGCCGAGGTGATCGACGACAAGAAGCGCGGGCTGGTGGCGCGGATCGCCAAGTCCGGCGTGGCCAGGGAAGAAGACGTGAGCCACGTGCTGGGGGCCTATACGCGCCCCTGGGAGTGGGCCGAGTAGGTTTGCCACGAGGTCCCGGATCAGGTCCGGGACGCGCGGTGCGAGGGGCAGTGGGATCGCCCTGCCTCGGCTCTGAGCGCAAGCCGCGCATCGTCGGGCCGCGGTGCGGCGATCCTGCCTCGGTTCGACAGCGCTTTATTTCAGCCAAGCCCGGATGACGGTGGTTCGGTGCGCTGTGGCCAGCCAAATCGCCGTGCCGGGGGGGGCGGCCCGGCGATGCGTGGCGGCCTCTGGCCGCTGTTCGCGCGGGGCTGGTGTGGGGTTGGTGTCGAGAAGGACGGGGCTGGCATCCCGACGATGCGAGACTCCCGCTTGACGCAAGCCGTACAGCGACGGGCCGTGGTGCGGCGATCCTGCTTCGGTTCACCAGCGCTTTATCTCAGCCATGCCCGGATGATGGGACTTCGGCGCGCTATGGCAAGCCAAATCGCCGTGCCGGGGGGGTGGCCCGGCGATGCGCGGCGGCTTTGCCGCTGTTCGCGCGGCATCCAACCAAGGCAGACCCAAACCGTAGGGTGGGCAGTCCTGCCCACCATCACCGCCCCTAGGCCGCGTTCTCCCGCAGCACTTCCAGCGACACGATCTGCAGCGCCCGGCGGTGCGTCGCCGCCAGGTTGACCTTGGGCGCACAGCCCTCGTCATGCGCCTGCAGGAACCGCCCGGCGCAGAGGCACCAATGGTCCCCCGCCTTCAACCCGGCGAAGCCGAACTCCGGCCGCGGGGTCGAGAGGTCGTTGCCGACGTATTTCGAGAAGGCCAGGAACTCGGCCGTCATCACCGCGCAGACCGTGTGGCTGCCGCGATCCTCGGCGCAGGTGTTGCAATGGCCGTCGCGGAAGAAACCGGTCAGCGGCTTGGTCGAGCAGGGGGCCAGCGCCTCGCCCAGCACGTTGATCGCAAGGTCCTTGTCCATCCGTCCTCCTCCTTCTCCGCTTTCAGCGAAACTTGTCGGCCAGCCGCTGCAGCGGCGAGCGCGTGCCTTCCTCGGCCGCCTCGGCCGTCTCAGTCGCCCCGGCCGTCTTGGCAGGCGCCTGCGCCGCGCGCGGCTCCGGCGCCCTGGCGGTCTTCGCCGGCGAGGTCGAACTGCGTGGCGGCGCCACCTGCAGCGCCACGGCGTTGAGAAATTTCGCCGTATCCCCCGCCGCGAGATCCGGCGCGCCATTGCCGATACCGGTCAAGAGCGGCTCCAGCCAATCGGCGTCCGCCTTGGCGAAATTATGCAGCACGTAGCCCGAGACCAGCTCCTTGCGCCCCGGATGGCCGATCCCCAGCCGCACCCGGTGATAGGCCTCGCCGATATGTCCGTGGATCGAACGCAAGCCGTTGTGGCCGGCATGGCCACCCCCGGTCTTGACCCGGCACTTGCCCGGCGCGAGGTCCAGCTCGTCGTGAAAGACGGTGACATCCCCGGGCTCCAGCTTGAAGAACCGCATCGCCTCGCCCACCGACTGGCCCGAGCGGTTCATGAAAGTGTCGGGCTTCAGCAGCCAGACCTTCTCACCGCCCAGCCGCCCCTCGGCCACCCGGCCCTGAAAGCGTGACTTCCACGGACCAAAACCGTGATCCTCGGCGATCCGGTCGACCGCCATGAAGCCGATATTGTGCCGGTTGCCCGCATATTGCCCGCCGGGATTGCCCAAACCCACGAAAATCTGCATCTGATCCGCTCCTCTGGCTCAGCCTCTCTTGTGCCCGCTTTCCCGCCCGGGCTTCAATGCAAAAAGCCCCGGACGCTGGTCCGGGGCTTTCCGATGTCAACGCATTGGCGTCGATCAGTCGTCGGTCTGCTCGATCGCCGGGACCTCGTCGGCCTCTGCCTCGTCCTCGTCTTCCGAAGCCTTGAGGCCGGAGGGCGCGGAGATGTTGCAGATCACGAAGTCACGCTCGACGGTCGGCTTGGCACCTTCCGGCAGGGTCACGTCGGAAATGTGCACGATGTCGCCGATGTCCATGCCGGTCAGGTCGACCGTGATGTGATCGGGGATGTCACCGGCGGTCACGACCAGCTCGACCTCGGGGCGAACGACGGTCAGAACGCCGCCCTTCTTGATGCCGGGGGCCGCATCCTCGTTGATGAAATCAACATGGATGAAGAGGTTGATCTTGGTGGTGCGGCGCAGGCGCATCAGGTCGAGGTGCGTCGGCAGGTCCTTGACCACGTCGCGCTGCACGTCGCGGCAGATCACGCGGACGTCGTCGTGACCGTCAACCTTCAGGTTGAACAGGGTCGACTTGAAGCGGCCTGCCTTCAGGCGCTTGAACAGCTCGTTGAACGGAACCTGAATCGGAAGCGGATCAGCTTCGCCACCAAAAACGATACCCGGAACCATGCCGTTGCGGCGTGCCTGACGAGCGGCGCCCTTGCCTGTCCCCGTGCGTTCCTGGGCAATAAGATCTGGGATCTCACCAGCCATGTCATATTCTCCTAAACAAGGCGGGAATCCTCCAAGGCTGTATCCCCGCGTGAAGGCGCGCGTATAGACCGGATTTCCCCGATTGGAAACCCCATTTCCGGCAGGCTCTGTCCTGCGATTTTGCAGATTGCCAGCGCCGGGGTGTCATGGCACGGCTGGGGCATGATTTCACGTGACGATATCCGCGCCGCGCGCGCGCCTCTGGCCTGTTTCCTGACGCTGGGGCTGCTCTGGGGCGCCTTTGCCGCGCAGGTGCCGGGCATCAAGGCCGCCATTGCGGTCAGCGACGGGGTCTTCGGCCTCTGCCTGCTGTTCGCGGCGCTGGGCACGATCGTCGCCATGTGGCTGGCGCCTCGGCTTGACGGCCGGCTGGGCCGTCACACCCTGGCGCTGCTGTCGCTGGCCGCAGGCGGGCTCTTCCTGCTGCCGGGCCTGGCCTCGGGACCGCTGAGCTTTGCGCCGCTGCTGATGCTGGCCGCCGCCAGCACCGGCGCGCTCGACGTGGTGATGAACGCGCGGATCTCGGGCGTCGAGGCCGCGCGGGGCCGGCCGCTTATGAACTTCGCCCATGCGGTGTTTTCCATGGGCTACGCGGTCTCGGCGCTTGTCGCCGGGCTGCTGCGCGAACAGGGCTGGCCGCCGGTCGCGGTCTTTGGCCTGATCGCCCTGGTCAACCTGGTTCTGGTGCGCCAGGCCGCGGGCGACTGCGGTGCACCGATCGACGACACGCCCGACACCCAGGGGCCGGCGGCGCAGGGGCTGATCCTGCTCGGCGGCCTGGTGATCCTGATCGGCTTCATGGCCGAGAACGCCACCGAAGGCTGGTCGGCCCTGCACCTCGAACGCAGCCTCGGCGGCGGCGCGGCCGAAGGCGCCATGGGCCCGGCGATCCTCGGCGTCACCATGGCCGCCGGGCGGCTTGGCGGTCAGGCCCTCGTCACCCGGTTCAGCGAGATCACGGTGCTGGCGCTGGCCGCCGCGCTGGCCGCCTGCGGTGCCTTCACCGCGGCCTTCGCCACCGGCCTCGCGCCGGCCTACGCCGGGTTCGCCGTGCTGGGCCTCGGCGTCTCGGTGGTGGCGCCGATGGCCTTTTCCTATGTCGGCCGCAACGTCGGCAACCGCGCCCGCACCGCCGCCATCGCGCGGATCTCGATGATCGGATACACCGGCTTCTTCATCGGCCCGCCGGTCATGGGCTTCATCTCCGAGGCCATCGGCCTCGGCTGGTCCTTCGCCGCCATGGGGCTGGCGCTGCTGACCATCACGTTCCTGCTTGCCCCGCTTCTCGCAACCCGACACAGGAGACGCCATGCTGGCTGACGGCACCTATGACATCCCCCCCGGCAAGGTGGTGGAGGTCACCACCTATCTCGAAATGCGCCGGCCTCCTGAGACCGCGCCGACAGAGTTGCCTCCCCGCATCACCCTGCGCCGGATCACCGCGCCCGACCCAGCCTGGTACCGCGACCTTTTCCTGCGGGTGGGCGGCGCCGACTGGCTCTGGTTCTCCCGCCTCAGGCTGACCGAGGCGCAGCTGCGCGAGACGCTCGGCCACCCGGATGTCGAGGTCCATGCGGTCGAGAAAGACGGCCGTGCCGAAGGCCTGCTGGAGCTCGATTTCCGCGAGAAGGACGCTTGCGAACTGGCCTACTTCGGCCTCACCCCGGCGCTGATCGGGCAGGGGGTCGGCCGCGCCATGATGTCCATTGCCACGACCCGTGCCTTCGCCCGTCCGATCAGCCGCTTCCACGTCCACACCTGCCAACTCGACAGTCCCCAGGCTTTAGGCTTCTACCGCCGCGCCGGCTTCGTGCCGCAGCGCCAGAGCGTGACCGTCGGCGACGACCCCCGGCTCACCGGCGACCTCCCCGAAGACGCCGGCTCCCACGTCCCCCTCTTCAGGCCGTAAGCGCCGCACCCCCTGCTTCCTCTTGCCGAAAATACCCTCGGGGGGCCAGGGGGGCAGAGCCCCCCAAACCCGGCCAGACCGGCTCACTGCCGCCGGCCTCTCAAGCGCCCATGAAACTCACCCCTGCCAGCGCCCGCCGAAATCCTCGGGCACCAGCAGAACATCGCGGTCCACATCCTTGATGTCGCGCTTGCCGCACAGCGCCATCGACACGTCGAGCTCCTTGTGGATCACCTCCAGCGCCCGGGTCACCCCGGCCTCGCCCATGGCGCCGAGACCATAGATGAAGGCGCGGCCGATGTAGGTGCCCTTGGCGCCCATCGCGACGGCCTTGAGCACGTCCTGGCCTGAGCGGATGCCGCTGTCGAGATGCACCTCGACCTGGTCGCCCACCGCGTCGAGGATCTCGGGCAGCACCCGGATCGACGACAGCGCGCCATCAAGCTGCCGGCCGCCGTGGTTCGACACGATGATCGCATCGGCCCCCACCTTCAGCGCCATCTTGGCGTCCTCGGCATCGAGAATGCCCTTCAGGATCACCTTGCCGCCCCACATCTCCTTGAGCTTGGCGACCTTGTCCCAATCCAGCGTCAGGTCAAAGTTCTCGCCGGTCCAGGCCATCAGCGAAGAGGGGTCAGAGATGCCCTTGACGTGGCCGACGATGTTGCGGAACTCGCGCCGCTTGGTCTGCATCATCCCCATGCCCCAGCGCCAGCGGGTGGCCAGGTCCGCGATCACCGCCGGCGTCAGCTTGGGCGGGGCCGAGAGGCCGTTCTTCAGGTCCTTGTGGCGTTGGCCGAGGATCTGCAGATCAAGCGTGATCACCAGCGCCGAGCAATTGGCGGCCTTGGCCCGGTCGACCAGCCGGCGCACGAAATCCTCGTCCTTCATGGTGTAGAGCTGGAACCAGAACGGCTTGGTGGTGTGTTCGGCCACATCCTCGATCGAGCAGATCGACATGGTCGAGAGCGTGAAAGGCACGCCGAACTTCTCGGCCGCCTTGGCCGCCAGGATCTCGCCGTCGGCATGCTGCATGCCGGTCATGCCCACCGGCGCCAGCGCCACGGGCATGGCGACCTTTTCGCCGATCATCTCGGTTTCGGTGGTGCGGTTCGACATGTCGACCGCCACCCGTTGGCGCAGGCGGATCTTGTCGAAATCTGAGGTGTTCTCGCGAAAGGTCTGCTCGGTCCAGCTGCCGGATTCGCAGTAGTCGTAGAACATCTTCGGCGCCCGCGACTTGTAGAGGCGTTTGAGGTCATCGATCGAGGTAATCACGGGCATGAGCGGCTCTCTGGCTGAAATTGGTAACTTTTCCTTACCGGTTTGCCAGTTTTCGCGCAAGTGTCGCATCGCCGCAGTTTAAGCGCCTTTTTACTTCTCTGGGGTAGACCGGGCCGCAGGAGCTGAGGAGACGGGACATGAAAGGTCTGGTGTTTACCGAGCTGTTGAGCATGGCGGAACAGGCTCTGGGCGAGGCCGCGGTCGACGACATTCTCGACGGGCTGGATCTGGAAACCGACGGCGCCTACAGCGCGGTCGGCAATTATCCCTGCGGCGAGCTGATGCGAATCGTCGGCGCGATCAGCGATCACACCGCCATCCCGGTGCCAGAGCTGCAGCGCCAGTTCGGCCGATGGGTGCACGGCCAGTTCGTCAAGGGCTATCCCGCCTTCTTCGAGGACAAGAGCAACGCCCTCGCCATGCTCGACGCGATCGAGAACGAGGTGCATGTCGAGGTGCGCAAGCTCTATCCCGACGCGGAACTCCCCAGCTTCGAGACAGAGTGGCACGGCCCCCGCGCGCTGACCATGACCTATCGGTCAGACCGGCCGCTGGTGCCCTTCTGTCACGGCATGATCGAGGCCTGCGTGGCGCATTTCGACCAACCGGCCGAGATTACCGTGACCGAATTCGGCAGCCACGCGGCCCGGGCGGCGCGGTTCCACGTGCAGCTGACCGGGTAGGGGGATGGACGGCGCCTCGTCCTCGCCCCGGCAGACGCCGGAGCGGGCCCTTTCAGCGGCCCCCGACCCGGCGAGAGCGTCCGAGCCGGCGTCAGGCGACCCTCCGGAGCCAGCCCGGAGCCTGGAGCCGGTCGCCCCGCCGGACGCTTTGCCAAGCAGCCTCCCGGCGCCCGACACCGCGCCCGTCTCTCGCCGTCGCTACCTGCGCGAACGCAAGGCGCGGGAAGAGGCCGAAACCCTGCTCGACCAGAAGAGCCGCGCACTGTTCGAGGCCAATGCCGCCCTGAAACGTCAGGCCGCCACGCTCGAGGATCAGGTCCGCGCCCGCACCGCCGAGCTGAGCCGCGCCATGGCCGAGGCCGAGCGCGCCAATGCCGCCAAGACCGCCTTTCTCGCCATGATCAGCCACGAGATCCGCACGCCGCTCAACGGCGTTCTGGGCATGGCCGAGGCCCTGGGCGACACTGGTCTGGAACTGGCGCAGAAGGACATGCTCGACGTGATGACCGCCTCGGGGCAGGCGCTCCTGGCGATCGTCAACGACATTCTCGACCTGTCCAAGATCGAGGCCGAGCAGATGGAGATCGAGGAGATCGGCTTCGACCTGCACGAGCTGCTGGAAGGGGTCTGCCGGCTTTATGCGCTCAAGGCCGAGGAACAGGGGCTGAGCTTCGAGCGGAGCTTCGATTTCGATCCCGGGCGTCGGGTGATGTCCGATCCGACGCGGATGCGGCAGGTGATCTCCAACCTGGTCTCCAACGCCGTCAAGTTCACCCTGCGTGGCGGCGTCAGGCTCGATGCCAGGCTGCTTTCGCCCGGGGCCTGCGGCAAGGCGCGGCTCGAGGTGCGGGTCAGCGACACCGGCCCCGGTGTGCCGGCCGACAAGCGCGACCGGCTGTTCAAGCCCTTTTCGCAGACCGATGCCTCGGTCACCCGGCGCCATGGCGGTACCGGGCTGGGCCTCTGGATTGCGCGGCGGATCTGCGCGCTGATGTCGGGCGATCTGGTCTTCGAGGCTCCGCCAGACGGCGGCGCGGTGTTTGTCGCCTCGTTCCACGTCGGCGGCACCGCGGCTCCCGAGGTGCAAGGCGCGCTCGGCCCGCATGAGGCCGAGGCGGTGCTGCATGCCCGGCCCAGGCGCATCCTCGCGGCCGAGGACAACAAGACAAACCGGCTGGTGCTGCACCACCTGTTGAAACGCTACCCGCTGGAGATGACGATGGTCGAAAACGGCGTCGAGGCGGTGACGGCCTGCCGCGACGGTGCCTTCGACCTGATCCTGATGGATGTGAACATGCCGGTGATGGGCGGGCTCGAGGCGGTCACCCTGATCCGCGCCCACGAACAGGAGGCGGGGCTTGCGCCTTGTCCGGTGATCGCGCTGACCGCCAATGCCATGACCCATCAGGTCGAGGACTACCTGCGCCGCGGGGTCGATGGCCACGTTGCCAAGCCGGTCAAACGCGAGGTGCTGGTGCAGCGCATGGCCGACCTGCTGAAAGCGGATGAAGGCGACTGAGCCCTCAGGCCCGGTGCGCGCCCTCGGCCAGCGTGGCAACATAGGCCAGAACGTCCTCGACGCTCTCGCCATTGCCGATCCGCTTGACGATGGCCGAACCCACGACGCAGCCATCGGCCACGGCGGCGACCGATTGCGCCTTGTCGGGCGAGTTGACGCCGAAGCCCACGATCACCGGCAGATCGGTCTTGGCCTTGATCCGCGCCACTTCCGGCCCGACATCGGTGGCCTGCGCCTCTGCCGCGCCGGTGATGCCGGTGATCGAGACGTAATAGACAAAGCCCGAGGTATTGGTCAGCACCTTGGGCAGGCGCTTGTCATCGGTGGTGGGCGTGGCGAGGCGAATGAAGTTGAGGCCCGCGGCCTGCGCCGGCAGGCAGAGCTCTTCGTCTTCTTCGGGGGGCAGGTCGACGACGATCAGCCCGTCGATGCCGGCCTCGCGCGCCTGTTCGAGGAAGGTGTCAACGCCGCGGGAATAGATCGGGTTGTAATAGCCCATCATCACGATCGGCGTGCTGTCGTCGTCTTCGCGGAAGCGGCGGGCGATCTCCAGCGTGCGGTCCAGCGTCATCCCGCCTTCGAGCGCGCGCTGACCGGCCAGCTGGATGGTCTCGCCATCGGCCATCGGGTCGGTGAAGGGCAGGCCCAGCTCGATCACGTCGACACCGGCGGCGGGCATGCCGCGGATCAGCGCCAGAGAGGTGTCGAAATCCGGGTCGCCGGCCATGACATAGGCGACGAAAGCCTTGCGGTTCTGGTCCTTCAGAGCGGCGAATTTGGCGTCGATGCGGGTCATGGGTCTGTCCTTCGAATGTCGTCAGAACCGTGTGCCGAATTTACGCCGCCTTGGCAATGGGGCATCCGCGCGCCGGGCCTTTGCGAGGAAAGTCCGCAAGGGCTTGAAGAGCGCCACCGCTTGCCTTTGAGACGCCGCGCCAATAGAAGCGCCCCGATATCAGACAAAGGAGCGGCTCCCATGGGCTTCAGGATGGGGATTGTCGGGCTGCCCAACGTGGGCAAATCGACGCTATTCAACGCGCTCACGCGCACCGCCGCGGCACAGGCCGCGAATTTTCCCTTCTGCACCATCGAACCCAACGTGGGCGACGTGGCGGTGCCCGATGCCCGGCTGGAAAAGCTGGCGGCAATCGCGCAGTCCAAGCAGATCGTGCCGACGCGGATGACCTTCGTCGACATCGCGGGCCTCGTCAAAGGCGCGTCCAAGGGCGAGGGCCTGGGCAACCAGTTCCTGGCCAACATCCGCGAGGTCGATGCCATCGCCCATGTGCTGCGCTGCTTCGAGGATGGCGACGTGACTCATGTCGAGGGCCGCGTCGACCCGGTGGCCGATGCCGAGGTGATCGAGACCGAGCTGATGCTCGCCGATCTCGAAAGCGTCGAGAAGCGCCGCGCCGGCCTGGTGCGCAAGCTCAAGGGCGGCGACAAGGAAGCCGCCCAGCAGGAGCGTCTGCTCGCAGCCGCCCAGGCGATGCTCGAAGACGGCAAGCCTGCGCGTCTGGTCGAGGTCGATGACGAGGATGCCAAGGCCTGGAAAAACCTCCAGCTGCTTACCGCCAAGAAGATCCTCTACGTCTGCAACGTCGATGAGGGCAGCGCGGCCCAGGGCAACGAGCACTCGGCACGTGTCGCCAAGATGGCCGAAGAGCAGGGCGCAGGCCATGTGATCATCTCGGCCCAGATCGAGGAAGAGATCAGCCAGCTCGACGCCGAGGAAGCCGAGATGTTCCTCTCGGAGATGGGCCTCGAAGAGCCCGGTCTCGACCGTCTGATCCGCGCGGGCTATGACCTGTTGCACCTCGAGACCTATTTCACCGTCGGTCCCAAGGAGGCCCGCGCCTGGACGATCCGCGAGGGCACCCGCGCGCCGCAGGCCGCCGGCGTGATCCACGGCGATTTCGAAAAGGGTTTCATCCGCGCCGAGACCATCGCCTATGACGATTACATCGCCGGAAACGGCGAGCAGGGCGCCAAGGAAGCCGGCAAGATGCGCGCCGAGGGCAAGACCTATGTCGTGCAGGACGGCGACGTCATGCACTTCCTCTTCAACACCTGAGCCAGTTTCTCCGGGGCCTGCCGCAAGGCCCCGGAGCTTCGGCCGCGCGCCCCGCGGGCCGGCCCATTCTTCTCGACATCGCTGAACGGATCTCTGGACTCTGGGAGGGGCCTAGATCACATGTTAAGCAACCCGCGCGCGTCCCCACACGGGACGCCGCAGCAAACCTGCGTGCCCGCCAGAGGCACACGGGCCACGGGCAGAGGAGGAGACAAGATGACCGCAGATCCCACCAGCACCATTGCCCCCGCCGGGGGGCTGTCGCATGTCACCGGGCCGAAGGACCCGGCGCTCTTGCATGTCACCATCCCGCAGCTTCTGCAGGCCGCGGTCGAGAGCCACGGCGACCGCGACGCGCTGGTCTTGACCGAGGCAGGCCACCGGCTGAGCTACCGCGACTTCAGCGCCGAGGTCGACCGGCTGGCCGCCGGGCTGCTGGCGCTGGGGCTGGAGAAAGGCGACCGCGTCGGCATCTGGTCGCCCAACCGGCTGGAATGGGTTCTGACCCAGTTTGCCACCGCGCGGATCGGGGTGATCCTGGTCAACATCAACCCGGCCTACCGGCTGTCAGAGCTGGAATATGCGCTCAACAAGGTCGGCTGCAAGCTGGTGATCGCGGCGCGGCGTTTCAAGGCGTCCGACTACCTCGGTATGCTGCGCGAACTGGCGCCGAAGCTGGCCGCGGGCGAACTGCAAAGCGACCGCCTGCCGCATCTGCGCCACGTGGCGGTGATGGAGCCGGACGAGGGCGACGGGGTGCTCTCCTTCGCGGCGCTCTGCGCGCTGGGTGAGCCCGAGCATCACGCGCAGCTGGATGCCATCACCCGAGGCCTCGACCCCGACGAGCCGATCAATATCCAGTTCACCTCCGGCACCACCGGCACCCCCAAGGGCGCCACGCTGTCGCATTTCAACATCGTCAACAACGCCCGTTTCGTCACCGACCGCATTGCCCTGACCGAGACCGACAGGTTGGTGATCCCGGTACCGCTCTACCACTGTTTCGGCATGGTGATGGGCGTGCTGGGCTGCGTCTCCAAGGGCGCGGCGATGATCTTTCCGGGCGAAGGGTTCGCCCCGGTGCCGACGCTCGACGCCATCGTGCAGGAGCGCGCCACTGCGCTTTACGGCGTGCCGACGATGTTCGTTGCCATGCTGCACGAAATCGACAGCGGCGAGTATGACCTGGGCTCCCTGCGCACCGGCATCATGGCCGGCGCGCCGTGCCCTATGGACGTGATGCGCCGGGTCAACGACACGATGAACATGCGCGAGGTGACGATCTGCTACGGCATGACCGAAACCGCGCCGGTGTCGTTCCAAAGCTTCACCGACGACCCCACCGCCAAGCGCTGCGAGACGGTGGGCCGGGTGCATCCGCACCTCGAGGTCAAGATCGTCGACGAGGCCGGTGAGACGGTGCCGGTGGGCGAAACCGGCGAGCTCTGGACCATGGGTTATTCGGTGATGCTGGGCTATTGGGACGACCGGAAAGCCACCGAGGCCAGCATCGTCGACGGCTGGATGCGCACCGGTGACCTGGCGACGCTGGACGAAGAGGGCTTCTGCGCCATCGTCGGGCGGGTCAAGGACATGATCATCCGCGGCGGCGAGAACATCTATCCCCGCGAGATCGAGGAGTTCCTGTTCCGCCATCCCGGCGTCAGCGAGGTTCAGGTCTTCGGCGTGCCCGACGAGAAATACGGCGAGGAGATCTGTGCCTGGGCAGTGCCGCGGCCCGGTGTCGACCTCGACCCCGAGGCGCTGCGCGACTTCTGCAAGGGCCAGATCGCGCACTTCAAGATCCCCCGGCATGTGCGCATCGTGCCCGAGCTGCCGATGACGGTGACCGGCAAGCCGCAGAAGTTCGTCATGCGCGACCGGATGATCGAAGAACTGGCAGGCTAGGGCAGGGCAGGCGGTGGGCATGGGGCGCGGCCGCCGCCGCGCGGGCGCAATGACGTCCCGTCGCCACGCCCGCCACCGGGCAGCTCCCTTGCAATCCGGCGCCGTTCCGGACTAAGCCCCGCCAATCCGGTCGCAGCCTACCCGGACATCAAAACAAGGGCCCTGAAATGAAAACACTTGTCATCTGCTCGGGCGGACTCGATTCCGTATCGCTCGCGCATATCACCGCCGATGAGCATCAACTCACCCGGCTTGTCTCCTTCGACTACGGCCAGCGCCACCGCAAGGAGGTGGAGTTCGCCGAAGCCGCCGCCAAACGGCTGGGCGTGCCGTTCCACCTGATCGATATGCGCGGCATCGGCGCCGCCCTGTTGGGCTCGGCGCTGACCGACGATATCGACGTGCCCGATGGCCATTACGCGGAAGACACGATGCGCATCACCGTCGTGCCCAACCGCAATGCGATCATGCTGTCGATCGGCTTTGGCATCGCCGCTGCGCAGGGTGACGAGGCCGTGGCCACCGCCGTGCATGGCGGCGATCATTTCATCTATCCCGATTGCCGCCCCGGCTTTACCCGCGCTTTCGAAGCGATGCAGCAGGCCGCGCTCGACGGCTATGCCGACGTGCGGCTGCACACGCCTTTTGTCGAGCGCAGCAAGGCCGATATCGTCGCCGAGGGCGCGCGCCATGGCACGCCCTTTGCCGAGACCTGGTCCTGCTACAAGGGCGGCGACGTGCATTGCGGCCGCTGCGGCACCTGCGTCGAACGGCGCGAGGCCTTTCACCTTGCCGGGGTTGCCGACCCCACGGTCTATGCCGACGCGGACTTCTGGACCTCGGCGCTGGCCGGGCGGGAGGCAGGCTGATGTTCCGCATCCGCAAGGAATTCCACTTCTCCGCATCGCACCAGCTGACCCATCTGCCCGCCGATCACCAATGCGCGCGGCTGCATGGCCACAACTACATCGTGGTGGTGGAACTGGCGGCCGAGACGCTGAACGCCGACGGTTTCGTGCGCGACTATCACGACCTGAAACCGCTCAAGACCTATATCGACGAGACCTTTGATCACCGGCACCTGAACGACGTGATGGAGGGCCCCTCGACCGCCGAGAACATGGCGAAGCACTTCCACGACTGGTGCGTCGCGCGCTGGCCCGAAACCAGCGCCGTGCTGGTCAGCGAGACGCCCAAGACCTGGGCGGAATACCGGCCATGACCCTGCGCATCGCCGAGATCTTCGGCCCGACAATCCAGGGCGAGGGCCCGCTGATCGGCGAGCCCACCGTCTTTGTCCGCGCTGGCGGCTGCGACTACCGCTGCAGCTGGTGTGACAGCCTGCACGCGGTCGAAAGCCAGTATCGCCATACCTGGGCCCCGATGACGGACCAGGCGGTCTGGGACGAGGTGCGGCGGCTTTCGGGCGGCCAGCCTCTGACCGTCTCGCTGTCCGGCGGCAACCCGGCGATCCAAGATTTCGCCCCGGTGATCGCCTTGGGCCGGGCCGAGGGCTATCGCTTTGCCTGCGAGACCCAAGGGTCGGTCGCGCGGCCCTGGTTTGCCGACCTCGACACGCTGGTGCTCTCGCCAAAGCCGCCGTCGAGCGGCGAGACGGTGGACTGGGCGGTCTTTGCCGACTGCCTGTCTGCCGGGAAGGGCGCCCGCCAGGTGGTGATGAAGATCGTGATCTTCGACGAGACCGATTATCAATGGGCGAAGGATGCCCATGCCCGCCACCCCCAGCTGCCGCTCTACCTTCAGCCCGGCAATCCCGAGGTCGACCCCGACAGCCCGGTCGACCCGCAATCGCTGGCCGACCGACTTGGCTGGCTGACCGACCGGGTGATGGCCGACGGCTGGTTCGCCCCCCGCATCCTGCCGCAGCTGCATGTCCTGATCTGGGGCAACAAGCGCGGCGTCTGAGCTTTCGGAGACACCCATGACCGACGATATCTACAGCAATCTCAAACAACTGGGCGGCGAGACCCGCATTCCCGCCAGCCCCGAGGAGGCCGAGCTCGAGCGCGTGCCCAACCCCCAGGCCGACGTCGTCTACAACGTGCGGTTCACCGCGCCGGAGTTCACCTCGCTCTGCCCGATGACCGGCCAGCCGGACTTTGCTCACCTGGTGATCGATTACGTGCCCGGCCCCTGGCTGGTGGAGTCGAAATCGCTGAAACTGTTCCTGACCTCCTTCCGCAACCACGGCGCCTTTCACGAGGATTGCACGATTTCCATCGCGCGGCGTCTGGCCGGGTTCCTCGATCCGCAATGGCTGCGGATCGGCGGCTACTGGTACCCGCGCGGCGGCATCCCGATCGACGTCTTCTGGCAGACTGGCCCGATGCCCCAAGACGTCTGGATCCCCGACCAGGGCGTGCCACCCTACCGCGGCCGCGGCTGAACGGGGGCAGGGGGGCGACGTGGCGCCCCCTCTGTTGCTTCGGACGCGAGCACCTTTCATGGACGTGGTCAGCCGTGGCCCAAACCGGCAGACTTTCTGCCCCGATCCGCCGGACTTGCGGCCTGTCTCGGCGCCGCTCAGGTTTTTTCGAGAATCCCCAGTTTTGCCTTGTAACCCTGATGTTTCCTTGGCTATACGCGTCGGCGGAGACGTGGCCGAGTGGTCGAAGGCGCTCCCCTGCTAAGGGAGTAGGCGGGAAACCGTCTCGAGGGTTCGAATCCCTTCGTCTCCGCCATACGCCATTGGTTTCAATTGACAAATGTGGCCCTCGGGGGATGTACCCGCCTACTTGCCCTCCAAACGATTTGCGCTTGGATGCGACGGGCTAAGACATTCGAAATATGGGGCAGGTCATGATCAAACCTGATTCTCGTGGGATTACCCGCAGGAGCTGATGACAATTATCGGGGCTACCAAGTTAATCGACCTTGCTCGGTAATCCCCCCGTTTTTGCGGGGGCTTGGTCGTAGAATTTATGCGGCCATCTTCAGTTTCTGTGCAGGTGTC
>NZ_JBLXEC010000022.1:0-67914 GCF_048263515.1 Marinovum sp.
ACGGTGCTGCTGAAGAACCCGAACAAGCGCACCAAGCCGGTCATGGGCAATATCATGAAGGCAGTGCGCGACCTGCCTCACCTGGCGCGCAAGTCCATCACCTTCGACCGCGGCACCGAGTTCGTCAGCTGGCCGCATCTGCAGGCCGAGATCGGTACCCAGACGTGGTTCTGCGATCCCTCCTCGCCGTGGCAAAAAGGCACCGTCGAGAACACCAACCGACGGGTCCGAAGATGGCTACCCCGCAAGCGCGACATCACGGCAATCTCAGATCATGAATTGAAGATGATCTGTGACCGCCTCAACGCAACACCCAGAAAATGCCTCGGATGGAAGACCCCCGCCGAGGTGTTCCGGGAAAAGATGATGGAGGAAATGGGTCGACGCCCCTACCCTCAACGCCAATAGGAGTCGCGGTTCAAGTATCGCTCACACCCGCACTTGATCCGAACCATCCTCTCACGCTACGCTTGAAATCAAGGACCCACTTGGGAGTGCTTCCAGTGACCCGTATCCTCTATCTCACCAGTTCCGCGTTTCTGTCGCTGATGCTCTTGCCGCACCCCTCCATGGCGCTGGAGATCGCGCCTGGCACCCTCGGGCTCTGTCAGGCCACCCTGCGTGGCGAGATCGCGCCCGGCGATGCTGACGTGCTCTCTGAGCTGTCTTTCGAGCAACCCCTGACCTGGCCGTCAGAGGCTGACGGTCGCTGGAAGACCCTGTGCCTCGACAGCCCCGGCGGTGACTTCGATGAAAGCCTGAAGATCGCGCAGTATCTGGTTGATAATGATATCGGAACCGTTGTCGACGATGGCGCGGCCTGCACCGGGAGCTGTGCGTTGGTCTTCATGTTCGGCACCGTGGCCCAGGGCGCGGCCCCCGGGCTGACCCACCGCGTTCTGCATGTCGGCGGTACCTTGGGGTTTTCAGCGCCGGACCTTGGCGAGACTGCCACGGCCGAGGACCTGCTGCGGTTCTACACGCTGGCCGCGCAACCCCGGCCGGACAAGGCGCGGCCGTTCCTTGATGCCGATCTGGTGGCGGCGCTGAGCGTGACCCGGCGGCTGGAGATCGACAGCGTCAACAAGGCCGGCCGCTGGGATATCGAGCTTACCGGCTTCGAGGAACCGGCGCTCTCGGATCGCGGGTTTTTCAATGCCTGTCAGAACCTTACCACATGGCCCTCGCGGCTGGCCGAAGGCCAGCTGGACTTCGAAGGCAATGGCGAGGTCTTTCAGCTCTCGGTTTCCAGCTGGACCGCCGGCGGCGCGATACGGGACCGCTACGAGCTGCAGTTCGCCAGCGAGGATGTGCAGGAATGTTCCGCCACCGTGGCTGCCTCCGGGGATGGCACGCCCTTGCCGTTGATCTGTGGCGTCGATGGCGAGACCAACACCGGCATCGGCCCGGATGACTGCGGCGACCCGGACCTGATGTACCTCTGGGCGCCCATTCCGGCCCTGGCGAAGTTCCCGGCGGAGACCAGCCTCTCGGCGCTGGAGGATGGCAGCGCCCTGCCCGCCAGATCCGAGGCCGCCGAGCTGACCAAGCCGACGCCGTGCCGCTCGGAGGATGGTGTGGCCGAAGTCATAAACGTGAACAATTACACGTCATTGCGGGCTGAACCTACGGTAGACTCTGAAAAGCTGGGCGAGCTGCCGCTGGGCAAGACCTTCGAGATCGGCGAGAGCTTCGCCGCCAATACCGACCACCCGGATCACGCCGCCTGTGCCGCGCTCTGCGAGGCGGCCAATGCGGACAAACCGTTTGATCGCGGGGCCTTGGCGACCTGCGTTGACGAAAACTGGATGTGGTGGCAGATCACGGGGCCCAATGGCAAGACCGGCTTTGCCAGCGCCAAGTTCCTCGATTTCTGAAGGTGTCCGGCGGGCGTGCCGCCGGACAAAGGCTCAGAAGAACGCCTGAAGCCCGGTCTGCGCCCGGCCGAGGATCAGCGCATGGACGTCATGCGTGCCCTCGTAGGTGTTCACCGTCTCGAGGTTGACCATGTGGCGGATCACCTGGAATTCGCCGGAAATGCCGTTGCCGCCGTGCATGTCGCGCGCCATCCGGGCGATATCCAGCGCCTTGCCGCAGTTGTTGCGCTTGATCAGGCTGATCATCTCGGGCGCGGCATTGGCCTCGTCCATCAGCCGGCCGACCTGCAACGCGGCCTGCAGGCCCAGGGTGATCTCGGTCTGCATGTCGGCCAATTTCTTCTGGTAGAGTTGCGTTCCGGCCAGCGGTTTGCCGAATTGCGTCCGGTCGAGGCCATAGCTGCGCGCCGCCTGCCAGCAGAACTCGGCGGCACCCATCACGCCCCAGGCAATGCCATAGCGCGCCCGGTTGAGGCAGCCGAATGGTCCCTTGAGGCCCGAGACATTGGGCAGCAGCGCGTCTTCGCCGACCTCGACGCCATCCAGCACGATCTCGCCGGTGACCGAGGTGCGCAGCGACAGCTTGCCGCCGATCTTGGGCGCGCTGAGCCCCTTGGTGCCCTTCTCCAGCACGAAGCCCTTGATCTTGCCGTCGTGGGCATCCGACTTGGCCCAGACCACGAAGACATCGGCGATCGGCGCGTTGGAGATCCACATCTTCGAGCCGGTCAACCGATAGCCGCCGTCGATCTTCTGTGCGCGGGTCTTCATGCCGCCGGGATCGGAGCCGGCATCGGGCTCGGTCAGGCCGAAACAGCCGATCCAGTCGCCGCTGGCGAGCTTCGGCAGGTACTTCTGGCGCTGTTCCTCGGTGCCATAGGCGTAGATCGGATACATTACTAGGCTGGATTGGACCGACATCATCGAACGATAGCCGCTGTCGATCCGTTCGATCTCGCGCGCTACAAGGCCGTAGGAGACATAGCCCGCGCCGATGCCGCCATAGGCCTCGGGGATTGTGGTGCCAAGAAGGCCCATCTCGCCCATCTCGGCGAAAAGCTCGGGCGCGATGGTCTCATTCTCGTAAGCATCGATCACCCGCGGGGCCAGTTTCTCGCTGGCATAGGCGCGGGCGGACTCGGCCACCATGCGCTCTTCCTCGGTGAGCTGGGCCGAGAGCCGCAGCGGATCGGACCAGTCGAACCGGCCGAGATCGGGCGCGTCCTTGGGCTTCAAAGGGGTCACATCTAATGCAGACATCGCGGGCCTCCCGTGGAATTCGCTGAATTGCGCCGAGAGTAGCGCATCGGCACGGGCGAAGGAAACCGGGATTTGATCAAATGACGCCGCGGCGGCGAGGAAAGCCCACAAGGGCTTGAGGAGCGCCCTCCTCCGCCCTTGCGGTCGTCTTCGGTCGGTCAGCCCAGCGCGTAGCCGGCACCGCGCACGGTGCGCAGCGGATCGCTGCCGCCAAATTGGCAGAGCGCCTTGCGCAGCCGGCCGATATGCACGTCGACGGTGCGGGTGTCGACATAGATGTCGCGGCCCCAGACCCGGTCGAGCAGTTGTTCGCGGGTCCAGACCCGGCCGGGCTTTTCCATGAAGGTGGTCAGCAGGCGAAACTCGGTCGGCCCGAGCTTCAGCGGCTGGTCGGCGCGGGTCACCCGGTGGGTCTCGGCATCCAGCACGATATCCTCGTATTCCAGCCGTTCACCCACACTGGCGGGCCGCGTGCGGCGCAACTGCGCGCGTACCCGGGCCATCAGCTCGACCACCGAGTAAGGCTTCACCACATAGTCGTCGGCCCCGGTCTCGAGGCCGCGCACCCGGTCGACCTCTTCCGCCCGGGCCGAGAGCATGATGACCGGCACGGCCCGGGTTTCGGGCCGCGATTTCAGCCTGCGGCAGACCTCGATGCCCGAGACATTGGGCAGCATCCAGTCCAGCACGATGATGTCCGGCGCTTCCTCTTCCGCGAGCAGCAGCGCCTGCTCGCCGTCCTCGGCGCGGCTGACGCGAAAGCCCTCGGCCTCGAGGTTGTAGGACAGCACCTCGCGTTGCGCCGGCTCATCCTCGACGATCAGCACCGTGGGTTGATCCACCGACATGCTCAGGCCCCCGCTTCCGGCGAAAGCGACTTGTCGAGCGAGGTGCGGTCGCCCTTCTCGCGCTCGGCCGGCATCGCGCCTTCGACGAGAAAGACCACCTGTTCGGCCACCGAGGTCACGTGGTCGCCCATGCGCTCGATGTTCTTGGCGATGAAATGCAGGTGCATGCAGGCGGTGATGTTGCGCGGGTCTTCCATCATGAAGGTCAGGAATTCGCGGAAGGTGGCGTTGTACATCTGGTCGACGTCGCGGTCGCGCTGGATGACATCACGGGCCAGCGCCGCGTCGCGCTGGATGTAGCTGTCGAGCGCGTCCTTCAGCATCACCTCGACAACCCGCGCCATGCGACGCAGCGCCGAGGTGGTGCCGTCGATCTGCGCCAGCTGCATCAGCACCGAGTTGCGCTTGGCCATGTTCTTGGCGAGGTCGCCGATCCGTTCCAGATCGTTGGCGGTCTTCATCACCGACAGGATCACCCGCAGGTCGACGGCGGTGGGCGCGCGCAGGGCGATCACCCGGGCGGCTTCCTCGTGGATCAGCTCGTCGAGCTCGTCGATCGCCTTGTCGCCACGGCGAACCTTGTCGCTGAGCTCTTCGTCGCGGGCCTCGAGCGCCTCGGCGCCGTCGCGGATCGCCTGTTCGACCAGGCCACCCATTTTCATGATCCGCGCCTGGATGCTTTCGAGGTCGCGGTCGAAGGAACTGACAATGTGCTCTTGCATGATGTGCTCCTTACCCGATCCGACCGGTGATGTAGCTTTCGGTCCGGGGATCGTCGGGCATGGTGAAGATTTTCGAGGTGTCGCCGAATTCCACGAGGTTGCCCAAGTGGAAGAAGGCGGTCTTCTGGCTGACGCGGGCGGCCTGCTGCATCGAGTGGGTGACGATCACCACCGAATACTGCGAGCGCAGCTCGTCGATCAGCTCTTCGACCTGGGCGGTGGCAATCGGGTCGAGCGCCGAACAGGGCTCGTCCATCAACAGCACCTCGGGCTCGGTGGCAATCGCGCGGGCAATGCACAGACGCTGCTGCTGGCCGCCGGAAAGGCCGGTGCCGGGCGCGTGCAGCCGGTCCTTGACCTCGTCCCAGATCGCGCCGCGGCGGAGCGATTTCTCGACGATCACGTCGAGATCGGCCTTGCTGCGGGCCAGGCCGTGGATGCGCGGGCCATAAGCGATATTGTCGTAGATCGACTTGGGGAAGGGGTTCGGCTTCTGGAACACCATGCCCACCTTGGCGCGCAGTTGCACCGGATCGACCTTCTTGTCGTAGATGTCCTCGCCATCGAGGCGGATGTCGCCCTTGACCCGGCAGATCTCGATGGTGTCGTTCATCCGGTTGAGACAGCGCAGGAAGGTCGACTTGCCGCAGCCCGACGGGCCGATGAAGGCCGTCACGGTGTTGGCCTCGATGTCGACGTCGATGTTCTTGATGGCATGGGTGTCGCCGTAGAACACATCGACATTCCGGGCCGAGAACTTGATCTCGTTGGACGTCACTGCAGTCTCCGCTTTCGGGGTATCGTACATGGGGGTTCCTTTCGTTACCAGCGGCGCTCGAACCGGCGGCGCAGCACGATGGCCAGAAGGTTCATGAGGACAAGGAAGAGAAGCAGGACGCAGATCGCCGCCGCTGTGCGTGCCTCGAAGGCACGTTCGGGGAAGTCGGACCAGCGATAGACCTGCACGGGCAGCACCGTGGCGCTGTCGGTCAGAGAGGTCGGCACGTCGACGATGAAGGCCACCATGCCGATCATGATCAACGGCGCGGTTTCGCCCAGGGCTTGCGCCATGCCGATGATCGTGCCGGTCAGGATGCCGGGCATCGCCAGCGGCAGCACGTGGTGGAAGCTCGCCTGCACGTTCGAGGCACCGACACCCAGCGCCGCTTCACGGATCGACGGCGGCACCGCCTGGATCGCGGCGCGGGCGGCGATGATGATCGTCGGCAAGGTCATCAGCGCCAGCACGATGCCACCGGCCAGGGGCGCCGAGCGCGGCACGCCGAAGACATTGAGGAAAACCGCCAGCCCCAGCAGGCCGAAGACGATCGAAGGCACCGCCGCGAGGTTGTTGATGTTCACCTCGAGGAAGGCGGTAAAGCGGTTTTTCGGTGCGAATTCCTCGAGATAGATCGCGCCCAGCACGCCGATGGGGAACGCGAGGCCAAAGGTCACCGCCATGGTCAGCAGCGAGCCCACCAGCGCGCCACGGATACCGGCCAGTTCCGGCGCGCGGCTGTCGGCGGCAGTGAAGAAGCGCCAGTTGAAGGTCTCCTTGATCTGACCGCGTTCCTTTAGCGTCTCGATCCAGACGATCTGGTGATCGCTGACCTTGCGCGCCGATTCCGGCTGGCTGGTGGTGTAGAAGCCCCAGTCGGTGCTGCCGTCGACCGGCAGGGTCACGGCGGTCAGGGCTTCGCCCTTGGCCTCGCGGGCGCCGACCTCGGTCAGGCGGATCCAGCCGCCACCGGCCTTGACCAGAAGCGAGATGTTCTCGTCGTCGACCGCTTCCGAGCCGCCTGCCCCACGGGCCCGCGCCTCGAGCGCATTGGCCTCATCGAGCAACTCCTGCTCCTGCGTCCGGGCCTTTTCGGCCTTGGCGAGCTGTTTCTCACGTTCTTCGGCGGTCTCGGCGGCAGACGCGCGCTCACCATAGACGGCGACGGCATTGGCCTGGCGCGCGGCCTTGACCCGCAGGTCCTCGACATCGACGAAAAGCTGTTCCTTCACCGCCATCAGCGCGCCGAGGAAATCGTCTGCGCTGGAGGTCAGCACCAGATCGCCGCCCTCGCCTTCGGTCACGCTCAGCGTGCCGGTCACGGTCTCGGCGTTCAGCGTGCCGTATTCGTCCTTGAGGTAAAGGTCGGTCACGTCCGAGGCCAGGAAATCATAGGTGATGGTCTGGCCCAGCAGCTCGGGCTCGGCGGTGATCTTGTCGGCCAGTTCAAAGGGCGCGCCGCCCGAGACGAGGTTGCCGAGCGCCCGGCGCACGGTGCGGCCGCTGGCCTCGGGGAAGGCCTCGCGCAGCATCTGCGTGGTCAGACCGTCGAAATCGGCGCGCAGCAGCTCGTTGCCGGTGGCGTCGGGCGCGATGCCCAGCACCTCGGGGTCGAGCGTCACCTCGGCAGTGATGTAATGTTCGGTCAGCGCCTTGGACGCCTGCATCACGACCGAGCTGAGCAGCGCCACGAGGGCGAAACCGGCCACGCCGATGGCGGCAATGCCATAGGCCTTGAGCCGCAGTTCGGCCCAGCGGCGACGGCGCAAGCGCGACGAGCCGCCGAGGATGGTGCCGTGATCAAAGCCGCGACCGTCTTGGGGATTGGTAGAGATATCAGCCATGTCTCAATGCCTTCTCAGTCGTACTTTTCACGGTACTTCGCGACAAGCCGCTGCGCCGCCATGTTCATGATCAGGGTCAGCACGAACAGCGTGAACCCCAGGGTAAAGGCCGGTCCGGCCGCGGTTTCGGCCTCGGTGTCGCCGGTGATCAGCGCCACGATCTGCACGGTCACGGTGGTCACCGCCTCGAGCGGGTTGGCGGTGAGGTTGGCGCCCTGCCCGGCCGCCATCACCACGATCATCGTCTCGCCGATGGCGCGGCTGACGGCCAGCAGAACCGCCGAGACGATGCCCGGAAGTGCCGCCGGCAGAACCACCTGCTGCATGGTCTCGGCCTTGGTGGCGCCAATCCCCAGCGAGGCGTCGCGCAGCGACTGCGGCACCGAGTTGATGACGTCATCGGACAGCGACGAGATGAAGGGGATGATCATCACCCCCATCACGATCCCCGCCGCCAGCGCCGATTCAGAGGCGACGCGGATGCCGATCGCCTCGCCACCGTCGCGCAGCAAGGGTGCCAGGGTGATCGCGGCAAAGAAGCCGTAGACCACGGTCGGGATGCCGGCGAGGATCTCCAGCATCGGCTTGGCAAAGGCCCGCACCCGGGTCGAGGCGAAATCCGACAGGTAGATGGCGGCAAACAGCCCCACCGGCACCGCGACCACCATGGCAATCGCGGTGATCAGCAGCGTCCCGGCAAAGAGCGGCAGCGCGCCCACCTTGTCAGCGTCCATCTTGCCTTCGAAGACGCCGGACAGTGGGCTCCACGTGGTGCCGAAGAGATACTTGTGCACCTGCCAGTCGATGGCGTTGAAGAACCGCATGGTCTCGAAGATCAGCGACAGCACGATGCCGATGGTGGTCAGGATGGCGATGCCGGCCATGACCAGAAGCACGGCGCGGATCACCTTTTCGCTGTGGTTGCGGGCGCGCCATTCGGGCGCCACGCGGGAATAGGAATAGAGCCCGGCGAGGAAGGCCCCGCCCAGCCCCAGCACGATCAGCGCCCAGGAATGAATGGCGTCGAGCGATGCAAAGCGCAGGGCCACTGCCTGACGCAGGTCGCCGTCTTCCGACGAGATGCGGCCCTCGGCAATGGCGCGGGCGTCGGAAAGGATCAGTTGGCGTTCGATCATCACGGCATCGGGCCGCGCCTCGCCGATCTGCGACATCAGGCTGGAGGTCACCCACCAGTTGCCGAAGATCACCAGAAGGATCAGCACGCCCCAGCCGGTGATCAACACCCAGAGGAAGCTGTGCAGACCATGGTAGGACGGACGGGAATGCAGGTGGACGTCGTCGCTCGCGGCCACGTTGGCGGCACGGCGGCTCGACAGCAGATAGGCCGCAACTGCCAGCGCGAAAATGACCAGCGTTAGGGTGAAAACCATCAGTCAGGCTCCGGGTATTCGGGCGGTGATACGGGCGTCGGGTCCGGGCTTTGGCAACCCGGAAAAGCGAACCGAGGGCGGAGATCCGCCCTCGGTGATGTCAGTCGCGATCAGCGATCAGTAGTTCTCGGCAGTCAGCTCGGGCAGGTTGGCCACGGCGTCCTGGTTCTGAGCCATCAGCTCTTCGCTGACCGGGATCAGGCCGAGATCGATCAGGTAGCCGTCTTCGCCATTGGCGTTCACGAACTCGGTGGCGTACTCGATGACACCGGGGATGACGCCGACATGCGCGTGCTTGATGTAGAAGTACATCGAGCGCGACACCGGGTAGTCGCCGGCGGCGATGGCGTCGAAGGTCGGCTCGACGTCATTGACGACGGCGCCTTTCAGGGCGTCGGCGTTCTGGTCGAGGAAGGAGAAGCCGAAGATGCCCAGAGCGCGGTCGTTGGCTTCCAGCTTCGACACGATCAGGTTGTCGTTCTCGCCGGATTCGATGAACTTGCCGTCGTCGCGGATGTGCAGGCCTTCGCCTTCGCAATCGTCGCCACCGGCCTCTTCGCAGCCAGCCGCCATGGCCAGCTCTTCAAAGGCGTCGCGGGTGCCGGAGGTCGGCGGCGGGCCGAGCACTTCGATTTCCACCGCGGGCAGCGCCGGGTCGATCTCGTCCCAGGTGGTGGGCAGCGGGCCGTTGGCCGCCAGAGCTTCCCAGACCTGGCCGAGGGTCAGTTCGAAATCCGGGCCGGACTTGGCGTTGGCGATGACGATGCCGTCATAGCCGGCGACGATCTCGGTCAGGTTGACGCCGTTCTCGATGCACTGCTCGACTTCGGACTGCTTGATGCGGCGCGAGGCGTTGGTGATGTCGGGGTGCTCTTCGCCAACGCCGGCGCAGAACAGTTTCACACCGCCACCCGAACCGGTGGATTCAACCACGGGCGTCGCAAAATCGGTCGACTTGCCGAATTGCTCGGCCACGGCGGTGGAGAACGGGAACACGGTCGACGAGCCGACGATGCGGATCTGATCGCGCGCCGAAGCGGCAGTTGCGGAAACGGCAGCGATCGCCAGGGCAGAGGCGGTCAGTTTCACAAAGGTCATGAAGAGCTCCTGTTGTCTCATGTCGGGACGCCGGGGTTGCTTGCGTCGTGGCGTCCGCTGCGGGCACTGCTAGTCATCGTCGGCAATGCTTTTGTGACACTTGCGTAACGCTTTTATGACAAGGGTCAGGAATCTTGACCGATCTGCGGATTTTCTTCGGAGGAGCATGCGAGCGTTGCTGCAACTGGTTGATTTAGGGCGGTTATTTCCATCGACCGAGCGCGCCGCTCTCTCGCTGGAAGAAGGAAGAAATCTGTCGTGCCGTGGTTGTTGACCTAGGGTCATGCACGCTTTGACAGGGCTCTGTTACAAACGGATTCGTCAGGCCGACTCGACTAACCGCCCAATCACGCCGGCAGCACGATCCGAAAGGACGTGCCCTGCCCCAGTTCCGAGTCGATCTGCAACCGTCCGCGGTGCCTGCCGACGATGTGCTTGACGATCGCCAGCCCCAGCCCGGTGCCGCCCTTCTGCCGCGACCGATGGCTGTCGACGCGATAGAACCGCTCGGTCAGCCGCGGGATATGCACCGGGTCGATGCCCGGCCCGTAATCGCGCACCACCAGTTCGACCGCGTCGCACCGCAGTCGCGGGTGATAGGCCGGCGGCGTCAGGGTGATGTCGATCCGGCCCCCATCGGCCGCATATTTCACCGCGTTCTCGATCAGGTTGGTCAGCACCTGCCGCAGCTGGTCCTCATCGCCCGGCACCGAAACCGGCGGCTCCGGCATCTGTGTCCGGATCTCGAGCCCCGCCTCACCGGCAATGCCGCTCAGGCTCTTGATCACCGAGCGCATCAGTATCGCCAGGTCGATCCGCGAGGTCGGCCGCATCCGCTCGGTCGCCTCGACCCGGTTCAGCGACAACAGATCGCCCACCAGCCGGTTCATCCGCTCTGCCTCGGATTCCATGATACCGAGAAAGCGGTTGCGCGCGGCGGCATCCTCGCGCGCGGGGCCATGCAGGATGGTCTCGATAAAGCCCAGAAGCGCGGTCAGCGGTGTCTTGAGCTCGTGGCTGACATTGGCGATGAAGTCGCGGCGCATCTGGCTGGCGGCTTCGACATGGGTCACATCCTCGAAGCTCAGCAGCACGCCGTGGCGCTCGCCACCATGGATCGCGGCGCAGCGCACCGAATAGGTGACGTCCTGGCCATCCTCGCGCGTCAGGAAGTTGGTCTGTCGCGCAGTGTGATCGCGCAGCGTGGCCTCGACGGTATCGAGCAGCGCCGGTTGCCGCAGCGCGGTGATGAAATGCCGGCCGACCGCCGCCTGCCCCACCAGCCGCTGCGCCGCCTCGTTGACGTGGTGGATGTATTCGTCGTCGCCGATCACCACCATCGGCTGCGGCAGCGCGTCGACCACCGACTGCAGAAGCTCGCGGGTGTTGGGCATGCTCAGACAGCCCGCGCTGCCGCCACCGCGCGGGTGAATTCCGCGATCAGCGCCTGCGGCTCCTCGAGCCCGACCGAGACCCGGAAGAAGCCCTCGGTAATCCCCAGCGCCGCGCGCCCCTCTTCGGTCAGCCCGCGGTGCGACGACGAGGCCGGGTGCGACAGCGTCGTTCCGACATCGCCCAGCGTCGGAGCAAAGGCCACGCCCTTGGCCGCCTCGGTCAGCGCATTGGCCTGCGCCCTGCCACCCTCGATCTCGAAGGAGACCATGTTGCACCCGCCGGTCAGCAGCGCCTCGGCCAGTGCCCGGTCCGGGTGATCGCCGCGCGTCGGATAAAGCACGCGCTTGACGCCCGGCAGGCCCGAAAGCGCCTCGGCCAGTGCCTCGGCCGTGGCCTGCGCCCGCTCGAAGCGCAGGTCGAAGGTCAGCATGCCGCGTTCCGCCAGCCAACAGTCGAACGGGCTCGGCGTCATGCCGGTGGTCACGGCGAAATCATACATCGCCTTCTGCAGGCCCGCGTCCCGCGCCGCGACCCAGCCGAGCGTCACGTCGGAATGCCCGGCCAAGAGCTTGGTCACCGAGTGCAGCACCACGTCCGCGCCCAGATCGAATGGCCGAATGCCGCGCGGCGTGGTGAAGGTGTTGTCCACCACCAGCAGCACGCCCGCCTCTTTCGCCACCGCGGCGATCCCTTTCACATCCGCCACCCGCAGCGTCGGGTTCGACACCACTTCCAGCAGGATCAGCCGGGTCTCCGGCCGCAGCGCGCGGCGAAAGGCCTCGGCATCGGTCGGATCGGCCAGGCTTGTCGCAATGCCCAGCCGCGGCAGATCATCCCGCATCATCCGAAGCGAGCGGCCATAGAGCTGGTCGCCGCCGATCACATGATCGTCGCTCTCGCACAGCCCCAGCAGCACCGCCGTCACCGCCGCCATGCCGGATCCCAGCATCAGCCCGTCGTCACAGCCCTCCATCGCCGCGATCCGCCGTGCCAGCAGATCGGCGTTGGGATGCCCCTCGCGCGCATAGGTGTACCCCTGCGCCCGACCCTCGTATTGCGAATCGAGCGTGTCGGGCGTTTCCGAAGCGTAGACCACAGAAGGTGAAAGAGGTGTTACCACCGGCCGGCTGATGCCCTCGGTCAGAACCTCGGGGCGGATCAGCGTTCCCTTGTCGTTGCGCATGTCAGAGAGCCTTCAGCCCGGCGCGGAACCGCCGCATGTTGTCCTGGTAATGTCTGGCGGATTTGCGCAGCCCCTCGATCGCCGCCTCGTCCAGCTGGCGCACCACCTTGCCCGGCGCGCCCATCACCAGGCTGCCGTCCGGGATCTCCTTGCCCTCGGTAATAAGCGCGTTGGCGCCGATCAGGCAGTTGCGGCCGATCTTTGCGCCGTTAAGCACCGTCGCCCCCATGCCGATCAGCGAGTTCTCACCGATCGTGCAGCCGTGCAGCATCGCCTTGTGGCCTATGGTGCACCCTGCCCCGATGCTCAAAGGAAAGCCCATATCCGTATGGCAGACAACGTTTTCCTGGATATTGCTGCCGGCGCCGACGCGGATTTCCTCGTTGTCGCCGCGCAGGGTGCTGCCGAACCAGACCGAGCCTCCGGCCTCGACCACGACCCGGCCGATCAGATTGGCATCGGGGGCGATCCAGCTGTCTTCGTCCACCTCGGGGCTCTGCCCGTCAAGTGCATAGAATGTCATGGCAAATCCTCGAATTCCGATTGCAGTTTGCGCACGTGGTCCGTCAGGTCGGGCTGTTGCAGCCGGCGCAGACGGGTGGCGGTCACGATGGTCTTGAGCTTGTCCTCGGTGGCGTCAAGATCGTCGTTCACCAGAACAAAATCGTAGCTGCCCCAGTGGCTTATCTCGTCCCAGCTCTTCTGCATCCGCTTCGAGATCACCTCGGCGCTGTCCTGGGCGCGGGTTTCCAGCCGGCGGCGCAGCTCGGTGATCGAGGGCGGCAGCAGGAAGACCGAGAGCGTGTGGCGGCCGAGATCGGAGTTCTCGATCAGCTGCGCGCCCTGCCAGTCGATGTCGAACAGCACGTCCTTGCCGGCGTTGATCGCCTCTTCCACCGCGGCCTTGGGCGAGCCGTAGAAATTGCCGAAGACGTGGGCGTGTTCCAGCATGCCGCCCTCGGCCACGGTCTTCTTGAATTCCGTTTCGGAAACAAAGTGATAGTCGACGCCGTCAACCTCGCCCGGGCGCGGTTTTCGGGTCGTGGCCGAGACCGAAAAGACGATCGAGTCGTCCCAGGCCCGCAGCCGTTTTGCGAGGGTGGATTTGCCGGCGCCAGAGGGCGAGGACAGGATGATCAACAGGCCGCGGCGCTTGGGATCGGACATCTTCTTTACTCCACGTTCTGCACTTGCTCGCGCATCTGGTCGATCACCGCCTTGAGATCGAGCCCGATGGCGGTAAGCGCGCTGTCGCCGGATTTGGAACAGAGCGTATTGGCCTCGCGGTTGAACTCCTGCATCAGGAAATCCAACTTGCGTCCCACGCTGGCGGGGCTTGCCAAGAGTTCACGTGTTGCCTTCACATGCGAGTGCAAGCGATTGATTTCTTCTGTGATATCCGCCTTGACGGCCAGCAATGCCAACTCTTGCAGGATACGATCTTCCTCGACCTCGGCGGCACCTTCCATCACCGCGGCCAGCGCCAGGCGCAGTGTCTCGCGGGCCTTCGGACGGCGGGCCTCGGCGGCGGTTTTCGCTTTGGTGACAAGGGTTTCGATCTCGTCCAGGTGCGCGATGAGCACCGCATGCAGGGAATTTCCCTCGGCTGATCTCATCTCGCAGAAAGAGGCCAGAACTCCCTGAAAATCCGACAGAAGTCCGGCTTTCAGGGCCGCCGTGTCGGTTTCATTCTCGTCCATCTCCATCATGCCGCGCAGGGCGATGATCTCGGCCGCGGTCGAGGGCGCGAGAGAGACATGGCGGGTGATCGCCTGCTGCTCGATCTCGGCCAGCGCGGTCAGCACCACGTCGAGCTGCTGGGTGTTGAGCCGCTGGCGGCCGGCGGTTTCCTCGCGCGAGAGCCGCAGGTTGACCGTGACGTTGCCGCGTTTGAGCGCGCCGGTGACCTGCTTGCGCAGCTCGGCCTCGAGCCCCTCGATCCAGTCGGGCACGCGGATCCGCAGGTCGAGCCCCTTGGCGTTGACCCCGCGGATTTCCCAGGTCCAGCTGAAATCGCCGGTGGCGCCCTGGCCGGCAGCGAAGCCTGTCATCGATTGCAGCATCCTGATCCCCCGCGCGGCCGCCCGATCTGGCGGCGAAATCGCCCTTATCCGCATGATTTATCGACCGGAATAGGCAATCCCTGCCGGTCGGGCAAGCCGAAACCCCACGACAGCCCCGCCGCCGGGGTTAACCTTCCGGTCCGAAAGTCCCCCCAATTAAAGATAATGGTGGCATATTAGGAATTGGGTAACCATTGCCGCGCAAAGTGAAAGCCGCAACCTTTCAGGCGACAATGGGAGGGCGGAGTTGAGGAAGAAACCATGTCTTCACGTGACAGTCATCCCGGGGTGCCATTCGACGCATCCCAGGGTTCGGGCGGTGCGGCAGATGTCCTGCCGCTGAACGAAAAACTGCGGGCGAGCTGGTGCCGCCCGCTGCAACAGGTCGAGGCCTATTGGGAAGCGATGCGCGGCGGGCGCAACGTGCCGCCCCGGTCGGAGATCGATCCGCGCGGCATCGAGCACGCGCTGGAGTTTGCCTTCATCGCCGAGCAGGTCGCGCCGACGCATGCGCGGCTGCGCCTTGGCGGCACCCATCTGTGCGACCTGATGGGCATGGAGGTGCGCGGCATGCCGCTGTCGGCAATGATCGTCCCGGTCTCGCGCGAGCGGTTGTCGCATGCGCTGGCGCAGGTGTTTGCGGCCCCTGCGCGCGCCGAACTGTCGCTGATCGCCGAAAAGCGGCTGGGCAAGCCAGAGCTCTGCGGGCGCCTGCTGCTTCTGCCGCTGGTGGATGATTTCGGTGATGTGAACCGGGCGCTGGGCTGTTTCGTGACCGACGGCCCGGTTGGCCGCGCCCCGCGGCGGTTCGAGATCGTCCGGTCCGACGTGATGCCGCTGGGCGGCGGGTTGGCGGCGCCGGTGCCGCAGCGCGTTCCGCCGCGCAAAGGGGGCAGCGCCAGCCGGGTGCCCTATCTCACGGTGGTCAAGTCCGACAGCTGACCCCCTGACAGCAAAACGCCCCCGCAGATCGCGGGGGCGTTTCTCTGTGCAAGACAGTCAGTGTGCTCAGCCGGCCATGCTCGAGGCATTGGCGTCGCGGCGCGCCACCAGTTCCTCGGCCACGAGGAAGGCCAGTTCCAGCGACTGCGAGGCGTTGAGACGCGGATCGCAGGCGGTGTGGTAGCGGTCGGACAGGTCCTCTTCGGTCACCGCGCGGACACCGCCGGTGCATTCGGTCACGTCCTGGCCGGTCATCTCGAAATGCACGCCGCCGGGGATGGTGCCCTCGGCCTTGTGCACGGCGAAGAATTCCTTGACCTCGCGCAGCACGCTGTCGAACGGCCGGGTCTTGTAGCCGGTGGCCGACTTGATGGTGTTGCCGTGCATCGGATCGCAGGACCAGACCACGTTGGCGCCCTCTTCCTGAACCGCCTTGATCAGCCGCGGCAGGTGCTCGCCCACCGAACCTGCGCCAAAGCGCGCGATCAGCGTCAGCTTGCCGGCCTCGTTGTTGGGGTTCAGCTTCGACATCAGCACCTTGAGGTCATCGGCGGTGGTGGTCGGGCCGCATTTCAGACCGATCGGGTTAAGCACGCCACGGGCAAACTCGACATGCGCGCCGTCGGGCTGACGGGTGCGGTCGCCGATCCAGAGCATGTGGCCGGAGCCGGCCAGCCATTTGCCGGAGGTGCTGTCCTGACGGGTCAGCGCCTCTTCGTATTCCAGCAGCAGGCTCTCGTGGCTGGTGTAGAAATCCACCGTCTGCAGCGCGTGGTTGTTGTCGCTGGTCACGCCGGCGGCGATCATGAAGTCGAGCGCATCGGAGATGCGGTTCGCCATGTCGCGGTACTTTTCGCTTTCCTCGCGGTCGGTAAAGCCCAGCGTCCACTGGTGCACCTGATGCACGTCGGCATAACCGCCGGTCGAAAAAGCGCGCAGCAGGTTCAGCGTCGCCGCCGCCTGGGTGTAGGCCTGCAGCATCTTCTTCGGATCGGGAATGCGGCTTTCGGGCGTGAAGTCGAGCTCGTTGATGATGTCACCACGGTAGCTCGGCAGCTCCTGCCCGTTCTTGACCTCGGTCGGGGCCGAACGCGGCTTGGCGAACTGGCCGGCCATGCGGCCGACCTTGACCACCGGCACCTTGGCGCCGAAGGTCAGCACCATGGCCATCTGCAGCATCACCTTGAAGGTGTCGCGGATGCCGTCGGCCGAGAACTGCTGGAAGCTCTCGGCGCAGTCGCCGCCCTGCAACAGGAAGGCCTCGCCGCGCGACGCATCGGCCAGGCGGGCCTTCAACGTCCGGGCCTCGCCGGCAAAGACGAGCGGCGGATATTGGGCCAGCTGCGCCTCTACGGCGTGCAGGGCCTCCGCGTCGGTATACTCGGGCATCTGAACCCGGGGCTTGTTGCGCCAGTCAGATTTTTGCCACTCGCTCATCTCTACATCTCCGGTGGTTAGCGATATCGGAACGGCCCGCTTATACAAAGTCGAACCCAGAGTGACCATACGCGAATTGTCTGGGGCTTGACCTTGCCTAGGGCTTGGGTCCAACTGAGGCCACCTGTCCTTTTGCGACACATTAAAAGTCGAAAAGAGACCTCCACTTCAAAGGTCCGCCGCGAATGAACTCCAAGATCGAAGACGTTCAGGTTGACGCACCGGCCAAGCCGCGCCGGTTCGTCTTTGTGCTGCTCGAGAATTTCTCTCTGCTGCCGTTCTCGGCGGCGCTGGAATGCCTGCGTCTGGCCAACCGCATGTCCGGCAAAAGGCTCTATGACTGGCGCATTCTCGGCGAAGGCGGCGAGAGCCAGAGCTGCTCGGCCGGCACCTCGTTCCAGCTTCAGGGCGATCTGGAAGAGCTGCAGCGCGACGACGTGATCCTTGTCTGCGGCGGCATCGACATTCAGGCGGCCACCACCAAACGTCTGCTGAACTGGCTGCGCCGCGAGGCGCGCAAGGGGCCGGTGATCGGCGGGCTTTGCACGGGAAGCTATGCTCTGGCCCGGGCCGGTCTGCTCGACGGGCGCCGCGCCACGATCCATTGGGAAAACTACGACAGTTTCGCCGAGGAATTCGAGGATGTCGGCCTGTCGAAGATGATCTTTGCCATCGACGGCCCGCGCATCACCACCGCCGGCGGCACTTCGTCGCTCGACATGATGCTCAAGGTGCTGGCCGACGATCACGGGCCAGAGTTGGCCAATGCGGTGGCCGACCAGATGATCTATTCCTCGATCCGCACCGACCAGGACAGCCAGCGGCTCTCGGTGCCCACCCGCATCGGCGTGCGCCACCCCAAGCTAAGCCAGGTGATCCAGAAGATGGAGGCCAATATCGAGGAACCGATCAGCCCGTCGATCCTGGCCAAGGAGGTCGGCATGTCGACCCGACAGCTCGAGCGGCTGTTCCGGCGCTATCTGAACCGGAGCCCCAAGCGCTATTACATGGAACTGCGGCTTGAAAAGGCGCGCAACCTGTTGATGCAGACCGACATGAGCGTGATCAACGTGGCGCTGGCCTGCGGCTTTGCCTCGCCCTCGCATTTCTCGAAATGCTACCGGGCGCATTACAACACCACGCCCTACCGGGAACGCGGCTCGCAAGGGGCGCGGTCGGCGCCCTAGAACTTGGTATTCAGCTCGTCGAAATCGCTGTTGAAGTTGAAGCCAAGCGCGACGATCCCGTCCTCGCGGTCATGCAGCAGCAGGTAGACATAGATGTACTGCCCGCCGACCCAGAAGGCGATCAGCTCCTGCCGGAAGCCGTGGTCCATGTCGTGGCGGCGGATCAGGGCGACGTTCTCGAAATCGCGCGGATAGATCTCGCGCACCCGCAGTTCCAGCGCCTCGAGCTCGTCGGGATCGGACTGGTCGCCAAAGGCCGGCATGACCTCGGCGATGTCGCGGTTCTTGACCAGCGTGTCGAGCCGGGCGCGCAGCGCGAGGTAGTTGTCGTAGAACGCCTGGGTGTTCTGCGCCAGCGCCGGCGCTGGCAAGAGCGCAACGAGGACGGCGAGTCGTGCAATGAGCCTCATGGAAATCTCCCGGATGAATGTCGGGAGTTTGGCGCGTGGCACGCGTTGCGTCCAGTGTCTCGCGCCTAGCCGGGTGTCATCCGGTAGAGCGCGCCCTGCCCGACGCTGAGAAACCAGATCGACCCGTCCGGCCCTTCGCGGATGTCGCGCACCCGCTCGGTGGCGCCAGAGCCGATCTTTTCCACCTCGCGCAGCGGTGAGCCGTCGAGCCGCGCGATATAGTCGAACTTGAGCGAGCCGACAAAGAGATCGCCCTTCCACTCGGGCCAGAGCTTGCCGGAATAGAACATCATCCCCGAAGGCGCGATCGAGGGGTCCCAGTAATGCACCGGCTGCTCCATGCCGGGCTTTGACGTGCCCTCGCCGATCCGGCCGCCGGAATAATGCCGGCCATAGGCGATCACCGGCCAGCCATAGTTGGCGCCCTTGCGGATGCGGTTGACCTCGTCACCGCCCCTGGCGCCATGTTCGTTGACCCAGAGATTGCCCTGCAGATCCAACGCCGCGCCCTGCGGGTTCCGATGGCCGTAGGACCAGATCTCCGGCAGCGCATCAGCCCCGAGATCTGGGTTGCCCGGTGCCGGCGCGCCATCGCGGGTGATCCGCAGGACCGAGCCGTTGTGCCGCGACAGGTCCTGCGCCGCCGGCCGGTCGCCGCGGTCGCCGATGGTCAGGAACAGCGTGCCGTCGCGCGCCTCGACCAGCCGCGAGCCGAAGTGCTGACCCTTGCCGGTGGGCCGGGTCATCGAGAAGATCGTCCTGACCTGTTCCAGGCTCTTTCCGTCTTCGCTCAGCCGCGCGCGCAGGACGGCGGTCCCGGCATCGCGACCCTCGGGCTTGGCGTAGGACAGGAAGATCTCGCGCCGCTGGCGGAAATCATTCGGCACCAGCACGTCCAGCAGGCCACCCTGCCCCAGCGCCGCAATCGGCGGCAGGCCGGTGACGGTGGAATGGCTGCCGTCGCCGCCCACATGCAGCAGCTTGCCGTCCCGCTCGGTGATCAACAGCCCGCCACCGGGCAGAAAGCCCACCGACCAGGGCTCGTCGAGACCGCGCACCACGGCGGTGACCTCGACGGTGCCGGCGGATGTGCGCAGTGGGTCGGCGGCAAGCGGGCTGCCGGCCAGCAGCAGGGTCAGGATCAGGCGCAGCATGAAAACCTCCTTTGTTCTACCAATAGGATAGTGCACCGGTTTGCCGTACCCACAGTCATGATGTTTTCGTGAAGATCGTCCCATGACATGGCGGCAATCGGTCTTTTCTTCCCGCAAATCCGCGCATAGGCTGGCCGCCGGATAGTGTTATCCAATCAGGGAGACATCACGATGAAAAAGTTTTTGCTGGCAACAGCGCTGACCAGCCTGACCGCAATGACGGCGCAGGCGGCCAGCCATTCCGAGACGCTCAAGGTGGGGATCATCCTGGGCTTTACCGGCCCGCTGGAAACCCTCGCCCCGGCCATCGCGGCAGGCGCGGAAATGGCGCTGGAAGAGGTCAACGCCGCCGGCGGCATCCTCGACGGCAAGATGGCCGAAGCGGTCCGTGGCGACGGCACCTGTGCCGACGCGGCAGCAGCCACCGCCGCGGCCGAACGCCTTGTCACCTCTGACGGTGTCGCGGCGATCATGGGCGCCATGTGCTCCGGCGCCACCGGTGCCGTGCTGACCAACGTCTCGGTGCCCAACGGCATCCTGCAGATCTCGCCCTCGGCCACCTCGCCGGGCCTGTCGTCGATCGAGGACAACGGTCTGTTCTTCCGCATGGCCCCGTCCGACGCGCGCCAGGGTGAAGTGATGGCGCAGATCATCAAGGACCGCGGCATCGACAGCGTCGCCGTGACTTACACCAACAACGACTATGGCTCGGGCCTCGCCGACAGCTTCCAGCAGGCGTTCGAAGCGGCCGGCGGCTCGGTCACCCTCTCGACCAGCCACGAAGACGGCAAGGCGGATTACTCGGCCGAAGTCGGCTCGCTGGCCTCGGCCGGCGGCGACGCGCTGGTGGTGATCGGCTATGTCGACCAGGGCGGTTCCGGCATCATCCAGGCGGCGCTCGACACCGGTGCGTTCGACACCTTTGTCCTGCCCGACGGCATGATCGGCGACGCGCTCGAGAACAACTTCGGCGCCGACATCGACGGCTCCTTCGGCCAGAACCCCAGCGTCGAGAACGAGCGCGGCGACGAGTTCCTGGCCCTGGCGGAAACCGCCGGCTTCGACGGCACCTCGGTCTATGCCAAGGAAGCCTATGATTCGATGGCGCTGATCCTGCTGTCGATGGCGGCAGCCGGTTCGACCAATGGCGCCGAAGCGGCGGCCAAGGTGATGGACCTGGCCAACGCGCCCGGCGAGAAGATCTATGCCGGCGAGCTGGCCAAGGCGATCGAGCTGGTGTCGGCCGGCACCGACATCGACTATGTCGGCGCCTCCTCGGTCGAGCTGATCGAGCCCGGTGAAGCCTCTGGCGGTTACGTCGAGATGGAGATGAAGGACGGCAAGCTGGAAGAGATCGGCTACCGCTGATCCGCAGTTGACGTCACAAGACAGAGACAGCCCGGCAGAGCGCCGGGCTGTTTTGCCACGAGGGGGATGATGGCGTGATCCGGGTTGAGAACCTGCACAGACATTTCGGCGGCTTTCACGCCGTGGACGGCGCGACTCTGGAGATCGAGAAAGGCTCGGTCACCGCGTTGGTGGGGCCCAACGGCGCCGGAAAGACCACACTTTTCAACGTGATCGCCGGGGTTCTTCCACCAACCTCCGGCAAGGTGTACATGGACGAGGAAGACATCACCGGTCTTGCGCCACATGTGTTGTTTTCCAAGGGCTTGCTGCGCACCTTTCAGGTGGCGCATGAATTCAGTTCGATGACCTGCCGCGAGAACCTGATGATGGTGCCGGGCGGGCAATCCGGCGAGGTGCTCTGGAACACATGGTTCGGCCGGCGGCGGATTGCCGAGGAAGAGCGCGCGCTGCGCGCCCTGGCCGACGAGGTGCTGGACTTCCTGACCATCTCGCATCTGGCCGATCACCCGGCGGGCGCGATTTCCGGTGGTCAGAAGAAGCTGCTGGAACTGGGCCGCACGATGATGGTCGACGCGCGCATCGTCTTTCTCGACGAGGTCGGCGCCGGGGTGAACCGCACCCTGCTCAACACCATCGCCGACGCGATCCTGCGGCTCAACAAGGAGCGCGGCTATACCTTCTGCGTGATCGAGCACGACATGGATTTCATCGCCCGGCTCTGCGATCCGGTGATCGTCATGGCCGAGGGCAAGAAGCTGGCGCAGGGCACGATCGCCGAGATCAAGGCAAACGAACAGGTGATCGAGGCCTACCTCGGCACCGGGTTGAAGAACAAGGAAACGGTGTGATGGCAGCAGCGTTGCGCAAGCGAGGGGCCAGCCCCTCGCGCTCCCACAACATGCGAGGGGCCAGCCCCTCGCGCTCCCCGAGGGTATTTCCGGCAAGAGGAAGGAGGAGCGGGGCGTGGCTGAACCATTTCTGATCGGCGAGGCCATGACCGGCGGGTATGGCAAGGGCCCGGATATTCTGCATGAGTGCACCATCGCGGTCGAGAAAGGCGAGATCGCGGTGATCGTCGGCCCCAATGGCGCCGGCAAGTCGACCGCAATGAAGGCGGTCTTCGGCATGCTCGACGTGCGGTCCGGCGCGGTTCGGCTGGACGGCCAGGAGATCACCACGCTCAGCCCGCAGGACCGGGTGGCGCGGGGCATGGGGTTCGTGCCGCAGACCAGCAATATCTTCGGTTCCATGTCGGTGGAAGAGAACCTCGAGATGGGCGCTTTCATCCGCCGCGACGACATTCGCGGCACCATGGAGCAGGTCTACGAGCTGTTCCCGATCCTGCGCGACAAGCGCAACCAGGCGGCGGGCGAGCTGTCTGGCGGTCAGCGCCAGCAGGTCGCCGTGGGCCGTGCGCTGATGACCAAACCGCAGGTGCTGATGCTGGACGAGCCGACGGCGGGCGTCTCGCCCATCGTGATGGACGAGCTTTTCGACCGGATCATCGAGGTGGCACGCACCGGGATCTCCATCCTGATGGTGGAACAGAATGCCCGCCAGGCGCTGGAGATCGCCGACAAGGGCTATGTGCTGGTCCAGGGGCGCAATGCCCATACCGGCACCGGCAAGGACCTGTTGGCCGACCCAGAGGTTCGGCGCAGTTTTCTGGGGGGCTGAGGTGACGTGGCATTTCCTGATGTCCGGGTCCGCGGCGCTGGTTCTGCTGGCCCAGGCGGCCGCGGCGGCGCCGGAAGCACGCGCCTGCCGGTTCGAGCGGCAGATCTACGAAGGGGTGAGCCGCGCGGTCCTGCTGCATGCAGACATCGACAGTGACGGGGCGCGCGCCTCGGTGCTGGTCGGCAATGGCCGGCGCTATGCCGGCCGCCAGACGCGCAACAGCGCCGGGGCGAGCGCGGTCTCCTTTGCGACGGATGTGTCGCGCGAGATCATGACAATCGCGCCAGGCGGCGAAACGCTCTGGCAGATCAATTTCAACGACGGCAAGACAATGGCCTATGCCGGCCATTGCGGGCCGATCCGCAAGAGGTAGCCGATGGACATACTGAACGCATTGGTGGTTCTGGCCAATTTCGTCCTGATCCCGGCCGTGGCCTATGGCGCGCAGCTGGCGTTGGGGGCGCTGGGGGTGACGCTGATCTATGGCATCCTGCGGTTTTCCAACTTTGCCCATGGCGACACCATGGCCTTTGGCGCCATGGTCACCATCCTGGTGACCTGGCTCTTGCAGGGCTGGGGCGTAAGCCTGGGGCCGCTGCCCACCGCCCTGCTCGCCCTGCCCTTCGGCATCCTCGGCTGCATGGCACTGGTGCTTTTGACCGACCGCATGGTCTATCGCTTCTACCGGTCGCAGCGGGTCAAGCCGGTGATCCTGGTGATCGTCTCGATGGGGGTGATGTTCGTCTACAACGGCGTGGTGCGCTTCATCATCGGCGCTGATGACCAGCGTTTTGCCGATGGCGAGCGCTTCATCATCTCGGTGCGCGATTTCAAGGAACTGACGGGGCTGGACGAAGGCCTGGGCATCCGCACCACGCAAGGTCTGACCGTGGTGACCGCGGTGATCACCGTGGCAGCGCTGTTCTGGTTTCTCAACCGCACCCGCACCGGCAAGTCGATGCGGGCCTATTCCGACAACGAGGACCTAGCGCTCTTGTCGGGCATCAACCCCGAGCGGGTGGTGATGATCACCTGGCTGCTGGTTGCGGCGCTGGCGACGATTGCCGGCACGCTTTACGGTCTCGACAAGACCTTCAAGCCCTTCACCTATTTCCAGCTGCTGCTGCCGGTCTTTGCCAGTGCCATTGTCGGCGGGCTGGGCTCGCCGCTGGGGGCCATTGCCGGCGGCTTTGTCATCGCCTTTTCCGAGGTCGGCATCACCTATGCCTGGAAGAAGGTGGCGGAATACCTGCTGCCCGAGGCCTGGGCGCCGGAGAGCCTGCTGCAGCTGCTGGGGACGGACTACAAGTTCGCCGTGAGCTTCGTCATCCTGGTGATCGTGCTGCTGATCCGGCCCACCGGTCTGTTCAAGGGGAAATCGGTATGAGCCAGACTGTGAAAACCCTCGCGCTCTTTGCCTTTGTGGCGCTGCTGATCATCGGCACCGGCGTGGTGCAGAGCTGGAACTCGGCGCTGCTCATTCTCAACATGGGGCTGGTCTCGGCGCTGATGGCGCTGGGGGTGAACCTGCAATGGGGCTTTGCCGGGCTGTTCAACGTCGGTGTCATGGGGTTCGTGGCGCTTGGCGGGCTGGCAACCGTGGTGATCGCCATGCCGCCGGTCAAGGAGGCCTGGGAGGTCGGCGCCACCGGCGTGCTGGCGGCGCTGGCCGTGGGGGCCGCGACCCTTGCGCTGGCGGTCTGGCTGACGCGCAGGATGGCCAAGGGCTGGCTGCGGGCGCTGGTGATGCTGGCGGTGCTGGTGGCGGGCTTCGTGATCTATCGCGGGCTGTTCGACCCGGCGGTCGATGCGATCGAGAGCATCAACCCGGCGCTGACCGGATACCTGGGCGGTCTGGGTCTGCCGATCGTGCTGGCCTGGCCCGTTGGGGGGCTGTTTGCCGCGGCCGCCGCCTGGGTGATCGGCAAGACGGCGCTGGGGCTGCGGTCGGACTACCTGGCGATTGCGACGCTGGGGATTGCCGAGATCATCATCGCGGTGCTCAAGAACGAGGATTGGCTGGCGCGTGGGGTCAAGAACGTGATCGGCCTGCCCCGGCCGGTGCCGAACGAGATCGACCTGCAGAATGATCCGGAGTTCGTGGCGCGTGCCACCGATCTGGGGATCGACGTCACCACCGCCTCGACGCTCTACGTCAAGCTCGGCTACGGGCTGATGTTTGCCGCGGTGCTGATCCTGGTTCTGGTGCTGGCGCAGCTGGCGCTGAAGTCGCCCTGGGGCCGGATGATGCGCGCGATCCGCGACAACGAGGTGGCGGCGCGGGCGATGGGCAAGGATGTCACCGCGCGGCACCTGCAGGTCTTCGTGCTGGGCTCGGCGATCTGCGGCGTGGCCGGGGCGATGATGACGACGCTGGACGGTCAATTGACGCCGGCGTCCTATCAGCCGCTGCGCTATACCTTCCTGATCTGGGTGATGGTGATTGTCGGCGGGTCCGGCAACAACTTCGGCGCGGTGCTGGGCGGGTTCCTGATCTGGTTCCTCTGGGTGCAGGTCGAGCCGATCGGGGCTGCGGTGATGGACCTGGCGACCGCCGGCATGGCGGATGGCTCGGCGCTCAAGGCGCATCTGCAGGGCTCGGTGCAGCACATGCGGCTGCTGACCATGGGGGTGATCCTGCTCTTGGTGCTGCGGTTTGCGCCAAGGGGGCTGTTACCGGAGCGGTGAGCTTTGCTCGGCCCGGGTCAGAGATTGAGCCGGGCCAGTGGCTGCCCGCGGGGTGCCGCTGCTCCGGGTGTTCGGCAGCGCTTTATGTCCGACAGATCCGGATAACCTCTGATTGACGCGCTAGCGTCAGCCAAGCGGCAGCCCGGGGGGCGGGCAGCCGCTGGCCCGGCGGCCTTCGGCCTTGTTCCGGGCCGGGACTTCGGAAGTGAGCTTGCGGAACCGTCTACCGCCCCTTGAACAGCCCGCCCAGGATGCCGCGGACGATACGGCGACCGGTGGTGCCCTTGAGCTCCTTGATCACCGCCTGGGTCATCGCCTCGCCGATCGAACCGCCAGTGCTGCGCCGGCGCGAGGTCGAGCGGGTGACGCGCGTTCCGGAATAGCGCCGCCCGGCGCGGTATTCGCGCTCGGCCACCTCGGCCGCCTCTTCCCGGCGCTCGGCCTCTTCGGCCGCTTGCGCCGCCTCTTCGGCCCGTTTCGCCAGGATCTCGTAGGCCGAATGCCGGTCCTGCAGCGCATCGTATTTCCCCGCCACCGGCGAGCCCGCCATCACCTGCGCCCGCACCCCGGCCGCAAGCGGCCCGAGCTGCGACGACGGCGGCCGGATCAGTGTGCGCTCTGCCATCCCCGGCACGCCCTTCTTCTGCAGCATCGAGGTCACCGCCTCGCCGACGCCGACCTCGCGGATCGCCTCTTCGATGTCGAAACGCGGGTTGTCGCGATAGGTCTCGGCGGCCATCCGCAGCGCCTTGCGGTCGCGGGCGGTGAAGGCGCGCAGGGCATGCTGGATGCGGTTTCCGAGCTGGCCCAGGATGTCCTCTGGCACGTCATCGGGGTTCTGGGTGATGAAGAAGACACCGACGCCCTTGGAGCGGATCAGCCGAGCCACTTGTTCCACCTTGTCGACCAGCGCCGGCGGCGCACCGTCGAACAACAGATGCGCCTCGTCGAAGAAGAAGACCAGCTTCGGCTTGTCCGGATCACCGACCTCGGGCAGCTCTTCGAAGAGCTCGGACAGCAGCCAGAGCAGGAAGGTGGCGTAAAGCCGGGGCGAGGCCATCAGCGTATCGGCGGCCAGGATGTTGATCCGTCCCCGTCCCTCGGCGTCACAGGTCATCAGGTCGCCCAGCTCGAGCGCCGGTTCGCCAAAGAGCCGCGCGCCGCCCTGGTTTTCCAGCACCAGTAGCCGTCGCTGGATCGCGCCGATCGAGGCGGTGGAGATATTGCCGTAGCGCAGTGACAGGTCCTTGCGGCTCTCGCCGACCCAGACCAGCAGCGCTTGCAGGTCCTTGAGATCGAGCAGCGGCAGCCCCTGTTCGTCGGCCAGGCGGAAGGCGATGTTGAGCACGCCTTCCTGCGCCTCCGACAGCTCCAGCAGGCGCGAGATCAGCAGTGGCCCCATCTCTGACACCGTGGTGCGCACCGGGTGGCCCTGTTCGCCGAAGAGGTCCCAGAAGGTCACGGGGAAGGCCTGATAGGCGTAGTCGTCGAAGCCGATCTTGGCGGCACGCTCGGCGAAGGCCTGGTGCAGCTTGAACCCCTCGCTGCCGGCGGCGGCAAGGCCCGAGAGATCGCCTTTGACGTCAGACAGAAAGACCGGCACACCGGCATTGGAAAAGCCCTCGGCGAGGATTTGCAGGGTCACCGTCTTGCCGGTGCCGGTGGCGCCGGCGATCAGGCCGTGACGGTTGGCATAGCCCAGCGCCAGCCCCTGCCGTTCGCCATACTCCGGCCCGCCGCCGCCGATGAAAATCTCTGCCATGCCCTGCATCCCCCTGACAAAATCGCGCCCGGTGCGCAAAAAACGCCCGGGCAACCCTAACTTAACCTTTCTGCGTCACTGTGGGCAATGTCCGGTGCGGGGCAATCGCCTTTTGCCGGATTGACTTCCTCCCTGTCAGACTGGGCCGTGCCTGCAAAGGTACGGCCTTTTTTCGCGGACCTCGCGTCAGCAAACCAAAGCGCTTTCGAGCCGGACCCCGAAAAAGTGAAAACTTGCCTGTTGACCGAAGCCAAAATTATTCGTAGCGTCCGGGCAATGACTAAGTCGGCCAGTCCGACGGGGAGCAAGAAAAATGGAAAAGGGGCCGGTTCAACGGCCTCTTTTCTTTTTTCCGCCAAGGGGTTGGCTCCGATGCGTTGACATCTCTTCACGGATATATGCACGATTACGCCCAAGCGGATGGCGAAGACAGCCTGACAGGGCCGAGCCCGCATGCTAAGCGCTCGATGCAGGATGGAGCCGACCCATCCAACCGACGACATCTCAACCAGAGGGGGGCAAGATGCCCAGAATTCTTTCCTTCATGCCTTTGATCGCCCTGTTGGCCGCCACGGCCCCGGTGATGGCGCAGGAGACCGCAGCGGATGACGCCGCGGAAGCAACCACCGAAACCGAAGCGCCCGCCGAGGCCACGCCAGAGGCCGAGGCCGAAGACGCAGCACCCGCCGCAGAGGCCGCCACAGGCGACACCGTCGAGGCCGAGAGCGGCGAGCCGGCGCTGGGCCAGACCTATGTCAAGGAAGAGGTCGGCGACTGGGAGCTGCGCTGCATCCGCACCGAGACGCCCGAGAGCGACCCCTGCCAGCTTTACCAGCTGCTGAAAGAGGGTGACGGCAATCCGCTGGCCGAGATCTCGCTGTTCCGCCTGCCCAAGGATTCCAAGCTGCCGGCCGGGGCGACGGTGATCGTGCCGCTCGAGACGCTGCTGACCGGTCAGCTCGGCATCTCGGTCGACGGCAACCAGCCCAAGAGCTATCCCTTCTCGTTCTGCAACCGCCAGGGCTGCTACGCGCGGATCGGCCTGACCGCCGAGGATGTCGCCGCCTTCAAACGCGGTGCGGCAGCCAAGGTGATGATCCGGCCCTTCGCGGCGCCCGATCAGGTGGTCGCCTCGACCATGTCGCTCAAGGGCTTTACCGCGGGCTACGACAAGGCCAGCGTGATCAACCAGTAAGCTTGAGCGCCCCTGCTGAAATCCGAAACGCCGCCCTTGATCGGGGCGGCGTTTTTCATGTCTCGGGGCTGTTGTCCGGGCTGCGGCCCAACCCGTCCAGCACGGCACGGGCGGCGCGGATGCCGGGCGGCTCCTGCCCCTGCCCCAACCGCTCCATGGTCAGCGCCATGGCATGGGCCTGCGCCTCCGGCGCCTCGGCCAGCGCCAGCACCGCCTTGGCGATCTCGGCGGGCACACAGGCCTTGCCGACGAACTCCGGCACCGCGCGGGTGTCTGACACCAGGTTGACCAGCGTCACCGTGTCGACGCGCAGCATTCGGCCGATGATCTGCCGCGACAGCCAGTTCATGTCATAGGCGATGACCATCGGCGTGCCCGCCGCCGCCAGCTCCAGCGAGACCGTGCCGGAGGCCGCCAGCGCCAGGTCACCGGCGCGAAAGGCCGCGCGCTTCTCGGCCTGCGCGCCTTCGGCCGCGCCGTCGAGCACCAGCGGCGCGCCGGGCCAGTCGGCCACCGCCGCCTGCACCATGCCCACCACCGGCCCCGCTGCCGGCACGACTATGCGCATCTCGGGGCGCTTGGCGCAGACCGCGCGCAGAACCTCGCCAAAGACCGGTCCCATGCGCGCAACCTCGCTGCGGCGCGAGCCGGGCAGCACCAGCAGCATCGGCGCGGAGTCCAGCCCGTGGCGATTGCGAAACTCCGCCGCCTCGGCCTCGCTGGCCACCGGATCGGTCACCACCGGGTGGCCGACGAAATCGCAGCGCATGCCGGCGGCCTGCATGTAGGGCGGCTCGAACGGCAGCAGCGCCAGAACCTGGTCGATATGTTTGGCCATCTTGGCGGCGCGCCCCGGACGCCAGGCCCAGACCGTCGGCGCGACGTAATGCACCGTGCGGATCGAGGAGCGCGCCTTGACGATTTTCGCCACGCGCAGGCAGAATTCCGGCAGATCGATGGTCACCAGCACGTCGGGCTGCGCGGCGATGGCGGCCTCTGCGGCTTCGTTCACCCGGCGTTTCAGCGCGGGATATTGCGACAGGATCTCGGTCAGACCCATGATCGAGATGTCGTCCATCGGAAAGATGCTGTCGAGGCCCGCCTCTTCCATCCGCGGCCCGCCGACGCCGATGAATTCGACCTCTGCCTCGGGCATCAGGCTGCGAAAGCCCGCCATCAGCGCCGCGCCCAGCTTGTCGCCCGAGGGCTCTCCGGCGATCACGAAGACCCGCATCAGGGCGCCTCTGCCAGCAGGAACAGCCCGGCCTCTTGCGCCGCCGCGATCAGCGCCTCGCGCTCGATAAGGACGACTTGACCGGCAGCAATTGCGATGCCGCGCAGCCCGGCCTTGGCGGCGCCGCGCACCGTCTCGGGACCGATGGCGGGCATGTCGACGCGCAGGTCCTGGCCCAGCTTGGGGCGTTTGACCAGCACACCGCCGGTGCCGCGCAGGTTCGCGGGCGTCTCGGCGACAAAGCGCAGCATGGCGTCGGTGCCCTGCTGCGTCTCGATCCCCAGCGCGATGCCGGTGTCGACCACCGCGCTCTGGCCCACGTCGAGTGGCGAGAGGGCGGCGAGGATCTCGCGGCCCCGGGTGATGTCGGCACGCGCGGCCTCGTCGGGCTCGGTGCCAGCAAGCAGTCCCGCAGCGGCGGTCAGATCGGGAAGCAACTCATGCGCGCCGATCACCGCGAAATCGGCCTCTTCGAAGACCGAGATCACCAGCCGCACCAGCGCATCGTCGCCGCCCTGCAGCGCCGCCAGAAGCCGTGGCGCCAGCGCCTGCATGAAGGGATCGAAGGCGCCGGGATCGAGCGGCGGGCGGCCGACGCCACCGGCCAGCACCAGCCGCGTGATGCCGCGCGCCTTCAGGTCGTCGAGCAGCGCGCCGAAGGCCTCGAACCCGTGCTGCGCGCCTGCGCGCGGCAGATCGGTCTCGACACCGTCGAAGGCCACGCAGAGCGCCTGCGGATACGCCTCGGCCAGCGCCCGGGGCATCGCCCCGCGCCCGGCCAGGATGGCCAAATCGCCAGACATGCCGCCTCAGCCTCCGGGGGTCAGGTAGTGACGGTCGCTGTCGCCGAGGATGAAATCGACGATCTCGCGCACATAGTCGCTCTGGGTTTCGGCGCCCAGCCTTTGGGCGCGCTCGACAAAGGCGCCCTCGCCCTGCGCCAGCATCTGGAACGCCGCCCTCAGCGCGGTGATGTCCGACCGTGCCACGCCGCGCCGCTTGAGACCGACGAGGTTGAGCCCGTCGAGCTTGCCGCGCGGGGCCTGCACCAGACCGTGCGGAATGACATCGTTGGTCACCATGGTGACCGCGCCGATGATCGCGCCGTGGCCGATGCGCACGAACTGGTGCACGCCGGACAACCCGCCGATGATCACCTCGTCCTCGATGATGCAATGGCCGGCCAGAGCGGCGGAATTCACCACGATCACCTTGTTGCCGATCTGCACGTCATGGGCGACGTGACAGCCGGCCATGAACAGCCCGTCATCGCCCACCCGCGTCACGCCACCGCCACCGGCGGTGCCGGTGTTCATCGTCACATGCTCGCGGATGCGGTTGCGCTTGCCGATCACCAGCCGGGTCTCTTCACCGGCGAACTTGAGGTCCTGCGGGATCTCGCCGATCACCGCGAAGGGAAAGATCACCGTGTCCTCGCCGATCTCGGTCACGCCGGTCACCACCACGTGGCTTTTCAGCTCGACCCGCGGCGCCAGGGTGACCTTGGGCCCGACGTGACAGAACGGGCCGATGCGGCAGCCGATGCCGATCTCGGCGCCATCCTCGATCACCGCGCTGGGATGGATGAAGGTCTCGGTCATCAGATATCCATCATCGCGGTGAATTCGCATTCCGCCGCCATCTCGCCATCGACCGTGGCCACGCCCGAGAATTTCCAGACCTTGCCGCCGGGCTTGCCGCGCTCGGTCCTGACGTTCATCTCGAGCACGTCGCCGGGGATCACCTTGCGGCGGAACTTGCACTTGTCGATCGCCATGAAGTAGATCAGCAGGTCCTTGTCGGCCAGATCCATCGCCACGCCGATCATCACGCCGGAGGTCTGCGCCATCGCCTCGACGATGGTGACGCCGGGCATGATCGGGGTGCCGGGGAAATGGCCCTGGAAATGCGGCTCGTTCATGGTGACATTCTTGATGCCCTTGGCCGATTTGTAGCCGTCGATATCGACCACCTTGTCGACCAGCAGGAAGGGATAGCGGTGCGGCAGAATGCGCTGAATCAGCTGGATATCCGCGGTTTTGAGTGTCTCGGTCATTCTTTCGTCCTTCTTCGTCCTGTGCGGTGCCCGAAGGCGCGCGGCTCCTGCCTTGTCCCTAGCAACCGGGGGGCGTCACGGCAAGCGTTCCGGCGGCGCTCACTCCACCGGGGCGGGCCGGCTCTCGGTAGGCTCGGCGCTCTCTTGCGGCTCTGACGCGGCGTCGGGAACGCTGACGCCGGGGGGGCTGTCGGGCTGCGGCTCTGGCGGGCGTTCGGGCACGGTTTCGTCGACCGCCGCATCGCCCGGCGCACGTTCGGCAAAGGCCGCGTCCAGCCGCTGCGCGGTGATCCGGCTCACGTCGATGGCATCGTTGAAGACCAGAACATTGCGCTTTTCCACCACCAGCACCGCGCCGGCATCCAGCATCAGCTGGCCGAGGATGGGAAAGGCGGTCTGGCGAAATTCGAGCCGGGCATTGGACTGATCGCGGTTCAGCTCCAGCGCGCGGGCATCCTGGGCGGCGCGCAGGGCCTGGACCTTGGCATCAAAGGCATCGGCCAGCGTCCGGAACTCGGCCGCCGGCAGCGTCGCGCGTTTTTCGGTCAGCAGCTTTTCCTCGGCCGCCATCTCGAGGTCGATGCGGGCGATCTCATCCGCAAGCTCGCGGCTGCGGGTCTCGAACTCGCGCAGGATCTCCTGGCCGCGGTCGGACTGGCGAAAGACCTCGTCGAAATCCACCACCAGCACCGGCGATCTCTGCTCGGTGTCATCGGCGGCCAGCACAGGCCCCGGCGCCAGCAGCGCCAGGGCCAGAAGCCCCCGCGCCACGGCACGCCGCAGCGCCTGTGCCCGGCCCGATGGCGCCGGATCAGAAGCTGGTGGCAAGCGTGAACTCGAAGAAGCGATCCTCGTCATGTTCTTCTTTTTTCAGCGTCTTGGTGAAGTTGAACCGCAGCGGCCCGATGGCCGTCGTCCAGAACAGCGACGCCCCCACCACGTGACGCGCCGCAGGCTCGTCATGCACCACGGAATGGCCGGCAGAAGTGGTCGTCGTATTGTCGAGCCCCCAGAGCGAGCCCACATCGTAGAAGACACCGCCGGACAGGCCGTATTCCTCTGGCAGACCCAGCGGGAACTCGGCCTCGAGCCGGGCCACCGCGTAGTAATTGCCGCCGAGCGCATCGTTCACATCTGGGCCGATCTCGCGCGGGCCGATGCCGCCGGGTTCAAAGCCGCGCATCCGCGACGAGCCAAGCGAGAAGCGGTCGATCACCCGGCTGTCGGTGTCGCCGGTCCAGAGCGCGCCGCCCTCGATCACCGCACGCAGGGTGACCTCTTCGTTGCGCACCTTCTTCTGGCCGATGGCGCGGGCGGTCGTGGTGACCGATTTGACGTCGCCGCCCAAGCCGTTGAAATCCTGGCTGAACTGCAACCGCACGCCGGCGGTCGGATCGAGCCCGGTGTCAATGGTGTCATAGGTGTAGGTATAGCCCAGACCGCTGGAATAGAGCGGGCCCTGCGCCACCTCGGCGCTAAGGATGTCGCCCAGATCGCTGCCGGCGTTGAGCATCTCGGAATAGCGCGCGGTGTAGCGGGTTTGCAGCGTGCTGTATTCCGCCACCGGGAAGGTCAGGCTGGTCGAGAACCGGCCGATCGCGGTGTCGTAGCTGTCGTCATACTGGTTGTCGGTCTCGGAATAGCTGAGCCCGATGCCGAAGCGCAGATCGCGGTTCAAAAATGCCGGTTCCGCGAAGTTGAAGGCGTAGCTGGTGCTGCCCGACGCGGTCGAAACCTCGACACCCAGCGCCTGACCACGGCCAAGGAAGTTGCGCTCGCTGAACGACAGGTTGACGCCGAAGCCGCCATCGGTGGAATAGGTGCCGCCAAAACCGATCGAGCCGGTGGGCGCCTCGTCGACATCGACGTCGATGATCACCTGCTGCGGGGTGGAGCCTTCGCGGGCGTTGACGTCTGCCTTGCTGAAGAAGCCCAGCGCGCGGATGCGTTCGGCCGATTCACGCACTTCGCGCGGGTTGAAGGGGTCGCCCTCGACTACCTTGAACTGGCGCCGCACCACGCGGTCGAGCGTGGTGGTGTTGCCCTCGATATCGATCCGCTCGATGAAGATCCGCGGTCCGCGCGACAGCACGAATTCCACGTCCAGTTCCAGCGTGCGGTCATTGCGGGTGATGCGCGGCTCGACACGGATGAAGTTGAGCCCGCGGCGGTTGGCGAGGCGCTCCATCCGGGCGATCTCGCTCTCGACCAGTGCCGGGGAATAGACCACGCCGGGGCGGATGCGGATGATCTCGGCAAAGTCCTGCGGATCGACATCCGGCAGGTCCGAGGTCGCGGTGACCTGGCCGAAGGTGAACTGCTGGCCTTCCTGCACGTTGAAAGTGACGAAATAGCCGTCACGCTCTTCGGCGATCTCGGCATTGACCGAGTTGATGCGGAAATCGACATAGCCGCGCGACTGGTAGAAATCGGTCAGCACCTGCTTGTCGAACTCGATCCGGTCCTCGACAAAGCTGTCGCGACGGATGATCGCGCGGAACAGACCGGCCTGCTTGGTGCCCAGCACCCGGCGCAGACGGCGGTCGGAATAGACGTTGTTGCCGACGATCGAGATCCGCTCGACCTCGATCACCCCGCCCTCGAGGATCTCGAAGGCCAGGTCGACGCGGTTGTCAGAACGGCGGATCAGCTTGGGCGTCACCCGTGCGGCGGCGCGGCCCTGTTCGGCATAGGCCTGAACGATGGTCTCGGCGTCACGCTCGGCGGTGGCGGCGTTGAAGACCTTGCGGGATTCAGAGGTCACCAGACCGGCAAGGTCCTCGTCCTTGATCCGCTGGTTGCCCTCGAACACGACGCGGTTGATCGTCGGGTATTCGGTGACGCGGATCACCAGCTTGTTGCCCACCGGCACGATCTCGACCTCTTCGAAGAGACCGGAGCCGAGGATGCGCTGATAGGCATCGTTCAGTTGGGCGGCGGTGACGGTCTGGCCGCGGGCAATGCCCGCGTAGCTCAGGATCGTCGCCGGCTCGATGCGCCCGGCGCCCTCGATCGACACTTCGGTAAAGGTGTAACTCTGCGCCAGCGCCGGCATCGGCACCAGCGTCGCCTCGACGGCGATTGCCGCCGCGCTGGCAAACAGGACAGATTTGACCGCTTTTGCTGCCGCACGTTCGTTGACGCGCGTTCCCACTCGATTTTTCATGAGCCAATCCGTTAACTTCCCACGTCTTGGTAGGTATCGGGATCATGGCGGGTTGTCAAAAGCATGCAACCCCGCAAAGCGAGGAATTTTCCGGGTGTTGCCACAAAATATGGGTGTGATCAGAGAAAAGTCGCCAGATATCCGCTCAGCATCAAGGCGCCAGCCATCGTGCCGACAAACAGAATCCGGTCGGTGTTGAGCTGCGCGATCAGGCGCAATCCGCGGTATCCCTGGGCCAATGTCTGCATTTTTCCGCTCTTTCTCGGGTGTTACGAAGAAGAGCCTAGCAGGCGAATTGGGCAAGATTAGGGCATGTGCCGAAAGCGCCGGTGCCCCCCTGCCTGTGCACAGGCGCGGGTGCCCCGGCGGCTCGGCGATCCTCTGCCTAGGGGCAGAGGATCAGGTCATTCGAGAGCGAAAAGACCATGACGGACAGCACGATGCCCAAACCGATGGTCATCAGCACGCCCAGCACCTTGTCATGCGGCGGACGGCCGACCACGGCCTCGTAGGCATAGAACACCAGATGGCCGCCATCGAGCACCGGGATCGGGAAGAGGTTGAGCAGCCCCACCGCCGCCGAGAGCACCGCGACGAACCACAGGAAGTTCGAGGTGCCCTGCGCTGCCATCTGCCCAGAGGTTTCGGCAATGCCCACCGGGCCCGAGAGATTGCAGCTCGAGATCTGGCCGGTGATGATGTGCCAGAGCCCCGAGACCGAGCCCTTCATAATCGCCCAGGTCTGCAGCACGCCGCCCTTGAGCGCATCGCCCACGCCGGGGGCCGAGGTGGCGGGCTCGAAGAACAATCCGCCGACGACACCGACGCGCCAATGGGTGACAAAGCCGCCCTCGGCGCCGGGTTCGTCCACGCGGCGCGGCGCCAGGGCAAATTCCAGCACCTCGCCATCACGCCAGACGTCGAGCAGCAGCGCCCTGCCCTCCGAGGTTTCGACCTTTTCCTTGATCTGGTCGAAGGTGGCGATCTCTTCGCCATCGACCGAAAGGATCACGTCGCCGGGCTCCAGCCCGACGTCATAGGCGGCCGAACGCGGCACCAGCCGGGTGACATTGGGCGGATAGGGATACGGCCCGGTCACCGTGATCTCGTCACCGTCGCGCAGGATGCGGTAGTCGAGGTCGTTCGACGGCGGCAGCGCCGCCACGAAATTGGCAAAACCCTGGCTGTCGCTGAAGTCCGGCACGTCCTGGCCCGCGACCGAGAGCAGAACATCGCCCTCCTGCAGCTCCTGCGTGGTGGGCATCGGGCGCAGCTCGCCCACGGTCAGCGGCTCCGAGATCACGCCCCGGGTCAGGAACAGCGCCGAGAACAGCACGAAGGCCAGCACGAAGTTGAAGATCGGCCCGGCAGCGACGGTGGCGGTTCGCGCCCAGAGCGGTGCGCCGGCCATGGTGGTGCGGCGGTCGGCCTCGCTCATCTCGGCCAGCGCGGCGTCGTCCTTGCCGGCCGAGGCCGCATCGGCGTCGCCGCGAAACTTGACGTAGCCGCCCAGGGGCAGTGCCGCGACCTGCCAGACGGTGCCGTGCTTGTCGGTGCGCTTGAACAGCACCGGCCCGAACCCCAGCGAGAAGACATCCGCCTTGATCCCCGACCAGCGGCCCACGATGTAATGGCCGTATTCGTGGATGGCGACGATGATCGACAGGGCCACCACGAAGGCCGCCAATGTGAACAACGTGCCGCCGAATTGCGGAATCAACTGCGAGATATCCAAGCCGCCCTACCTTTGTTTTATGTTTTGTCCCGGATGACCCGGTCTGCTTCTTTCCGTGCCAAATGGTCTACGCGCGCGACGTTATCAAGGGTCATTGCGGCGTCAATGAGGCCCGGTTGACCTGACAATCGGGTGAGCACCTCTTCGACCACCTCGGCCATCCGGGTAAAACCGATGTCATGGGCGATGAAGCGATCGAGCGCGCGCTCCTTGGCGGCGTTGAAGGCCGCCCCGGCCAGCCCGCCCATCGCCATCACCTCGCGCGCGAGCCGCAGCGCCGGCCAGCGCTTTTCGTCAGGCGCGCGGAACGACAGCGTGGCGATCTGTGCCAGATCCAGCCGTTCCACCGGCACCACTCCGCGTTCGGGGTAATGCAACGCAAAGCCGATGGCATGGCGCATGTCTGGCGGTCCGACGTGCGCCATCAGCCCGCCGTCGCAGAAGCCCACCAGCGCATGCACCAGGCTTTCGGGGTGGACCAGCACCTCGATCTTGTCAGGCGACAATCCGAAGAATTCTCGCGTTTCAATGACTTCCAGCGCCTTGTTGAACATCGAGGCTGAATCGATGGTGATCCGCTGGCCCATGTCCCAGTTGGGATGGGTCGCCGCCTGCTCCGGCGTGGCCTTTTGCAGGTCTTCCAGCGGCCAGTCGCGGAAGGCGCCGCCCGAGGCAGTGATGATCACCCGTTCGACCGCCGCGATATCCTCGCCGATCAGCGCCTGAAAGACCGCCGAATGTTCGCTGTCGACCGGCAGCACCCGGCCGCCGTGGGCCTTGGCCGTGGCGCTGACCAGTGCGCCGGCACAGACCATGCTTTCCTTGTTGGCCAGCGCCAGTGTCGCGCCATGTTCCAGCGCCCTGAGCCCCGGCGCCAGCCCCGCCGCGCCGACAATTGCCGACATCACCCAGTCGACCGGGCGTGCTGCTGCCTCGATCAGCGCGGTCGCCCCCGCCGCCGCCTCGATGCCGGATCCGTCGAGCGCCGCGCGCAGGTCGTCGAGCCGCCCGTCATGCGCTGTGACAGCCAGCTTCGCGCCCAGCCGCCGCGCATCGGTGGCGAGCTGCCTGATGTTGTGACCGCCGGTCAAGGCTTCGACCTGATAGCCCTGCGGATCGCGGGCAATCAGGTCGATGGTGTTCTGTCCGATAGAGCCGGTCGCGCCAAGAATGGAGACGCGTCGCGTCATGGCGTGCCCCCGGCGGGAAAGATCAGGAACTGCGCCACCAGCAGCAGGAAGAGCGCCGCGCCCAGCATGCCGTCAAACCGGTCGAGCAGCCCGCCGTGGCCCGGGATCAGCGTCGAGGCATCCTTGACGCCAACCCGCCGCTTGACCGCGCTTTCGGCGATGTCGCCCATCTGCGAGGCCATGGAGACCGCGATCGACACGCCGATGACGCTGGCCGTGGCGGTACCGGACAGCCAGTAGATCAGCCCGATCAGCGCCGCGCCGATCCAGCCGGCGACGGTGCCAGACCAGGTCTTCTTGGGGCTGACGCGGGGCCAGAACTTGGGACCGCCGATCATCCGCCCGGCGAAATAGCCCGCCACATCGGTGACCACGACCACCAACACCAGCCACATCAGCCAGGCCATGCCGTAGTCCTGCCGCAGCGCCACCATGCCGAAGGACGCCAGCAGGATCGCCGCCGAAAAGGTCATGAAAACCGTGCGATGTGCCTTGAGCTGGCTGAGACCCACGAAGGCCGGCGCCATCAGAAGCGGCAGCGCAAAGCCCGCCGGGATCACCCCGCCGACCAGCAGGCAGAGGCCCGAAAGTCCCGCCAGCATCAGCGCCTGCTGCGAGCCGCCGCCGATCAGCCGCACCAGTTCCCAGATCATCGCGCCGCCGATCAGCGCGACCAGCGCGCCGAAGACCCAGCCGCCGATCCAGATCGCCACCAGACCGACGCCGACCATCACCACGGCCGAGCCGAGGCGCACGATCAGGTCATCCCATTTGCCGCTTTTGTCAGCCATGATCTCAGACCTTTACTGCGCCGAAGCGGCGCTCGCGTTTGCCATAGGCGCCGACCAGCCTGCCGAATTCCTCGCGGGTGAAGTCGGGCCAGAGCGTGTCGATGAATTCGTATTCCGCATAGGCCGATTGCCAGAGCAGAAAGTTCGAGACCCGCGCCTCGCCGCTGGTGCGGATCACCAGGTCGGGATCAGGCAGCACGCAGGTATCAAGGTATTTCGGCAGGGTTTCCTCGTCGACGCTTTCGGGATCGAGCTTGCCGTCGCGCACGTCGCGGGCCAGCCGCTTGGTGGCGCGGGCCACCTCGTCCCGGCCGCCGTAGTTCAGCGCGATGGTGAGGTTGGTGCCGGTGCATTCCGCGGTCAGCGCCTCGGCCTCGTCCATCAGCGCGCGCAGCTTGGCGTCGAGCTTGACCCGGTCGCCGATGAAGCGGACCTGAACGTTTTCACGCCGGAACGCCTCCATCTCCTTGTGGATGTAGCGCCGGAACAGGCTCATCAGCCCCGCGACCTCGGTCTGGGTGCGTTTCCAGTTCTCGGTCGAGAAGGCAAAGATGGTGACGTATTTCACCCCGAAATCCGGGCAGGCCTCGACGATCTCGCGCACCCGACGGGCGCCGGCCTGGTGGCCGAACAGCCGCGGCCGGTGGCGCAGCTGCGCCCAGCGGCCGTTGCCGTCCATGATGATCGCCACATGGCGCGGGCCGCGGTGCGTCTCCGGATGGTTTGCGTCGCGCGCCATTGATCCTCCGTAGGTGTCGAACCGGCCCCGCAGGCGGGGCGGCAAGGTCGCTCAGACCTGCATGATCTCGGCTTGCTTGGTCTCGAGCGCTTCGTCCACCTTCTTGACATAGGTGTCGGTCAGCTCCTGGACAGCGTTTTCCCAGAATTTCTGGTCGTCCTCGGAGAGGCCATCGGACTTGGCCTTCTTGATCTGCTCCATGCCGTCGCGGCGGATGTTGCGGATCGACACGCGGGCGTGCTCTGCGTACTGCCCGGCCACCTTGGTCAGGTCGCGGCGGCGCTCTTCGTTGAGCTCGGGGATCGGCAGCATGATGATGGTGCCGTTGAGCTGCGGGTTGATGCCCAGACCGCTTTCGCGGATCGCCTTTTCGACCTTGCCGACAAGGCCCTTGTCCCAGACGTTGATGGTGACCATGCGCGGCTCGGGCACGTTGACGGTGCCGACCTGGTTGATCGGCGTCGGGCTGCCATAGGCATCGACCATCACCGGCTCCAGCATCGAGGCCGAGGCCCGGCCGGTGCGCAGCGAGGCGAACTCGGTTCTCAGGCTGGCCATGGCGCCCTGCATGCGGCGCTCGAGATCGTCGGTATCAAGAATGAAATCGTCGGACATTCTGCTCATTCCCCTTGGGTACAGGCGGTATTTCCCGGGTCATAAGACATTGGAACGCCGATGTATAGCGCTCTTGGCCCGCGCGCCCGCGCCGTCAAACCGGCGCAGACGCCCGGCGCGGGCCGGGGACAAACGGATCAGGGGCCGACCTTGGTATAGGTGCCCTCGCCCGCCAGGATGCCGCGGAAGCCGCCGGGTTCGTCCAGCGAGAAGACGATGATCGGCAGCGAATTGTCGCGCGCCAGCGCAATCGCCGAGGCGTCCATCACGCCGAGATGCTTCTGCAGCACCTCGTCGTAGCTCACCTCCTTGTAGCGCACCGCGTCGGCGTGTTTGACCGGGTCCTTGTCATAGACGCCGTCGACCTTGGTGCCCTTGAAGATCGCCTGGCAGGACATCTCGTTGGCGCGCAGGGTGGCGGCGGTGTCGGTGGTGAAATAGGGATTGCCGGTGCCGGCGGCAAAGATGCAGACCCGCTTCTTTTCCAGGTGGCGCACGGCGCGGCGACGGATGTAGGGCTCGCAGACCTGGTCCATCGGAATGGCCGAGATCACCCGGGTAAAGACGCCAAGCCCCTCGAGCGCCGATTGCATCGCCAGCGCATTCATCACCGTGGCCAGCATGCCCATGTAGTCGGCCGTGGTCCGCTCCATCCCCTGGGCCGAGCCCTGCAGCCCGCGGAAGATGTTGCCGCCGCCGATGACCATGCAGATCTCGACACCTAGGGCGTGCACCGATTGCACCTCGCGGGCGATGCGTTCGACGGTGGGCGGGTGCAACCCGTAGCCCTGGTCGCCCATCAGCGCCTCGCCGGAAATTTTCAGAAGGACGCGTTTGTACTTGGTGGCGCGGGCATCGGTGTCGGTGGCAGCTGACATGGTGTACTCCGGTGAGGCGGCTGGCTAAATTGGCGGCAAAATGTCGGAAAACGCGGGGCAGTTCAATGCAGCATTCGGGGGAAAGCGAGATCCCTTGCACAGGGGGCAGTCGGGATGCGGCCTGAGCTTGCGGATCTGTCGCCGGAACAGCCGGTTCTGATCGCCGGGCCCACCGCCAGCGGCAAGTCGGCGCTGGCGCTGGAGATCGCCGAGCATCAGGGCGGCGTGATCGTCAACGCCGATGCGATCCAGGTGTTCGGGAACTGGCGGGTGCTGACCGCGCGGCCCGCGCCCGAGGATCTCGCGCGCGCGCCGCATCTGCTTTATGGCCATGTCGCCTGGGACGCGGAGTATTCCGTCGGCCATTGGCTGCGCGAGGTGGCGCCGCTGCTGGACGGGCCGCAACGGCCGATCATCATCGGCGGCACCGGGCTCTATTTCGCGGCGCTGACCGAGGGGTTGGCGGAGATACCCGCCACGCCGCCAGAGGTGCGGGCCGAGGCCGATGCCCGCCGGCGCGAGCACGGTCATGACGTCTTTCTGCCGGAGATCGACGCCGAGACCCGCGCGCGCATCGACACGCTCAACCCCATGCGGGTGCAGCGCGCCTGGGAGGTGCAGCGCGCCACCGGTCGCGGGCTGGCCAGTTGGCAGGATGACACGCCGCCGCCGCTGCTGCCCCTGTCTCAGGCTCAGGCGCTGCGCGTCGATGTCGAGCGCGACTGGCTGAATGCCCGCATCGCCCGCCGCTTCGATCTGATGCTCGAGCACGGCGCGCTTGACGAGGCGCGCGAGAACCTGCCGCGCTGGGACCCGGCGCTGCTCAGCTTCAAGGCCATCGGCGCGCCGGAGCTGATCGCCCATCTGCGCGGCGAACTTTCGCTCGCCGATGCGCGGGAAAAGGCCACCATCGCCACCTGCCAGTTTGCAAAACGCCAGCGCACCTGGCTACGGTCACGGATGAAGCTCTGGCGGGCGGTGGAGGCGGCGTCTTTGTGTTGAACACCCGGAATTCTCTTGCGATTGATGCTGCGTCGCGGCATCAACAGGTATCTGACTTGCAAAGCCCCTGTGACCGAAAGGACCGGTGTGGCGTGACGGTTGATCGATCAGAGCCTGCAAAGCGCGCGGCCCTGCCCCTGCGGGTGGTGACGCTGGCGCAGATGACCCCGGCCGGCAGCTGGCAGGCCAGCCTGCCGCATGGCCGCCCGGACCACCTGTTCATCTGGATCACCCGAGGACAGGGGCGCGCCACGATCCGCGGTATCCGCCGCGGCATCGGCGCGAACAACGTGATCTACCTGCCGCGCGGCACGCAGTTCTCGATCGAGACCGGGCCGCAATGTTTCGGCCAGACGATCCTGATCGAGGATGGCGCCTATCCGCTGCTGCCGGAAGACCCCCAGCATCTGCGCATGCGCGACGTGGTGGCCCAAGGCGAATTGTCGGGCATATTTGAGATGTTGCAGCGCGAACTTACCACGCAACAACCGCTTCAGGCCGAGGCGCTGGTCGCGCGGTTCAACCTCGCCGCGGTCTGGCTGCGGCGGCAGATGCTGGTGATGCTCGAAGAGGGCGACAAGGTCTCGCCGGCGCTGATGAGCCGCGAGACCGCCGGCCAGCGGCTGGTGCGGCGCTTTGCCGATCTGCTCGAGGCCGAGTTCCGCAGTGGCCGCAACATGGCCGATTACGCCAAAATGCTCGAGGTGACGCCGACCCATCTGACCCGGGTCTGTCGTGAAAACGCCGGGCTGACCGCCGCCGAGATGATCACCCAGCGGGTGCTGCACGAGGCCCGGACCCTGCTGATGCAGGCCGACCCGCCGGTGCAGGAGGTGGCGCGGCACCTGGGCTTTGGCTCGGCCGCCTATTTCTCGCGCTTTGTACAGCATCACACCGGCAAGCCGCCCTCGGCCCTGCGCCGTGCCGCCCAGCCCGATGCGCCGCCCCGGCCGAAACCGGCGCCCGGGCCGATGTTTCGCCGTCACACCAGCGGAAGCTGAACCGCCATGCGGCTCTTTGTGGCGATCCCCCTGCCCGATGCCGCGCGCGATACGCTGAGCGATCTGCAGGCAGGCCTGCGCGTCGGCCGTCAGGTTGACCCCGATCAGTTCCACATCACCCTGGCCTTCCTGCCAGAGGTCGCACCGCAGGCCTGCGCCGATCTCGATGCCGCTTTGGACGAAATCACCGCCTGGCCTTTCGATGTCGCCTTTTCCGGGGTCGATATCTTCGGCGGCAGCCGCCCACGGCTGCTGGCGGCCATGGTGCGCCCTTCGCCGGAGCTCGACACCCTGCACCGCGCGGTGCAGGGCGCGGCGCGACAGGCCAGGCTGACGCCGGACCGGCAGAAGTTCAAACCGCATGTGACCTTGGCACGGTTCGGTGCGCGACCGCCGGCCTCTCTGGCCGATGAGGTGCAACGCTACCTGTCAGACACTGCGCGCGCCGAGCTCCCCGGCTTCGTGGCGCGGGGGCTTACCCTCACCCGGTCCACGCTGGGCGGCGGCGCGCCGGTCTATGACGATCTGGCGGACTATCCCTTCCGCCCGCTGCCGGAGGGCTGGGACGAGGCCTGAGTGGCTCAGCTGCCCCAGATCACCTTCACGTAGTTCATGGTTTCCTTGTAAGGCGGCACGCCGCCGTACTTGGTGACCGCGCCCGGCCCGGCATTGTAGGCCGCCAGCGCCAGTTTCCACGAACCGAAGCGGTCGTATTGCTGCTTGAGATAGCGCGCCCCGCCAGAGAGGTTCTGCGCCGGATCCTCGCGGTTGACGCCAAGCCTGCGAGCGGTGCCGGGCATCAGCTGCGCGAGACCATAGGCGCCCTTGTGGCTCAACGCCTTGGGATTCCAGCCGCTTTCCTGCTGCACCAGCCGCAGGAAGAGGTCCTCCGGCACGCCATGGGCGCGGGCAGCATCACGGGCCATGCCGGAATAGACGCCCTTGTACTTGCCGGTATAGCGGTGATTTGGGGCTTTCTCGGCGTCCCACTTGGTGGGGGTGACAACCTTGGGGGGCTGCAGCCTGACCGAGCTCTTGTACTGCTGGGCGGCCCGGCGGTCGAGCACGCCGGTCTTGGACTTGAAGAGCGACGCCCTGCCCTTCGTCGAGATCGTCTCGGCCGATGCGGCCGTCGGCACAAAGACCTGCGGCACTGCCGTTAGGGCCGCCACCAACGCTACGCTCAAAACCTTGCGCATACCCACTGTCCCTACGTCGTTTTCCCCGAATATACCCAAATTTCCCGATTACGCCAGACCGGCGCCCGTTTGCCATTTATCAACCATGATCAGGTGAGGTAGGCTCTGCCGAACTTCGCCGCCGGATTCGGAATTCGGCGCAATCAGAACGTGCAACTTGGGGGCAATATGGCCGGGTCAGTCAACAAAGTCATTCTCATCGGAAATCTCGGGCGCGACCCGGAAGTGCGGACATTTCAGAATGGCGGCAAGGTCTGCAATCTGCGCATCGCGACCTCGGAAAACTGGAAAGACCGCAACACCGGCGAGCGGCGCGAGCGTACCGAATGGCATTCGGTCGCCATCTTCAACGAGAACCTCGCGCGGCTGGCCGAGCAATATCTGCGCAAGGGTTCAAAGGTTTACGTCGAAGGCAAACTGGAAACCCGCAAGTGGCAGGACCAGTCCGGCCAGGACCGCTATTCCACCGAGGTGGTGCTGCGGCCCTTCGCCGGCGAGCTGACCTTCCTCGACGGTCGTGACGGCGCTGCTGGCGGCGGCGGTGGCGGTGGCAGCTTCGGCGGCGGCGCCGGTGGTGGCAGCTTTGGCGGCGGCTACGACAGCGGTCCGCAGGATCAGGGCGGCTACGGTGGTGGCAGCCAGGGCGGCGGTCAAGGCGGCGGAACTCCGCCGAGCCGCGACATCGACGACGAAATCCCGTTCTGAGCCATCCCCCGGCGCGCGGTCTGCTGCGCGCCGGACCTGCGGCTGCCCAAGGGGTGCCGCTGCGACGCCTGTTCGGCGGCACTTTATATCAGCCAAACCCGGAAGACCTCTGATCGAGGTGCTTGCCGCAGCCAAAGCGGCAACCCGTTGGGGCGGGCAGCCGCTGGCCCGGCGCCTTCGGCGTTGTTCGGGCTGCGAGAAGATTACCCGTTTCGCTCTGTGATCTGAGGGCTTGCCCCTCAACGTCAGTCAATGGCCAGTCGGGTCAGTGGCTGCCCGCGGGATGCCGCTGCAACATCTGTTCAGCAGCGCTCTATCTAAGCAAAATCCAGAAGACCTCGGAGCGATGTGCCCACCTCAGCCAAAGCGGCAGCCCGGGGGGGCGGGCAGCCGCTGGCCCGGCGCCTTCGGCGCTGGTCGGGCTGCGAGAAGACCGCCTGTTTCGCTTTGTGATCTGAGGGTTTGACCGTCAGCGTCAACCATTGGGAGGCCGGGGCAGTGGCTGCCCGCGGGATGCCGCCTCAACATCTGTTCAGCAGCGTTTTATCTCAGCCAAATCCGGAAGACCTCTGAGCGATGCGCCCACCTCAGCCAAAGCGGCAGCCCGGGGGGCGGGCAGCCGCTGGCCCGGCGCCTTCGGCGCTGTTCGGGCCTCTCGTTGAAAGACCCATGCCCTCAGGCCGCCTCTGCCGCCCGTTCGCGGATCCGCTCCACCATCGCCCGCAACCCGTTCGACCGCTGCGCCGACAGATGATCGTTGAGCCCCAGCCGCGCCAGCTCGCCCCCGGCGTCGACGGCAGGCACCTCACCCACCGGCACCCCGTTATAGAGCGCCCGCAGCACGGCGATCAGCCCGCGCACTATCATCGCGTCGCTGTCGCCGTCGAAATGGAACCGGTCGCCCTCGGGCCGGATGTGCAGCCAGACCTGGCTGGCACAGCCATCGACCTTGGTCGCCGGCACCTTCAGCGCGTCATCGAGGGGCGCCATGTCGCGGCCCTTCTCGATCACGTAGCGATAGCGGTCTTCCCAGTCCTCGAGGAATTCGAAATCCTCGACAATCTCTTCAAATGCAGCGCTGGCCATAACCCCTCCGATGCAACTGCCCCTCACCTAGGGAGCCAAATGCCAAAGGTCCAGCGGCAATCGCTTTTCAACCCGCAGCCAATGCGCTAACCCAAGGCAAAGACAAAGGGAGTGACCCATGCGCAAACTGGTTCTGGCATCACTGGTGGTGACAACCTCGCTGGCCGGCTGCGCCACGGTGCGCGAGTCGCGGGTCAATCCCTTCAACTGGTTCGGCCGCAGCCAGTCGGTCGAGGTCTCCCCCGGCGAGAGCGAGGTCAACACCCTGATCCCCGAACGCCGCGCCTTTTTCGGCAAGCGCGATGCGCCGCCCTACGCCGGCGAGCTGGTGGAACAGGTGACCGAGCTGCACGTCCGCCGCGTCGGTGGCGGCGCGCTGATCGAGGTGTCGGGCGTGCTGACCTCAATCGAAGGCTTCGACGTGCGGCTGATCCCGGTCGAGGATGGCGATGCCGGCACGTTGAGCTATGAATTCCGCGCCGTTCAGCCGCAATACGGCACAGGCGTCGGCAATGCCCATGCCCGCGCGGTCACCGCTGCGGTCAAGCTGACCGATCAGGAACTGGCCGGGGTGCAGACCATCCGCGTGCTGGCGCGGAACAATATTCGCAGCGCACAGCGCTGAGGTCAGGCCAGGAAGTCAGGCAAAAATCAGGGGGCCCGAGGCCCCCTTTTTCGTGTCAGAGCTCGACGATCTGCACGTCGTTGCCGCGCACGGTCAGCGCCACCTTGCCATCGCAAAGCCGCAGCGCATCGCGGCCAAAGACCTCGTGCCGCCAGCCGCGCAGCGCCGGCACATCCCGCAACCCCGCCGCCAGCGCATCGAGGTCCGAGGACGGCGCCACAAGGCGCGAGGCCACATCGCTGGCCTCGGTCTTGGCCTTGAGCAGCACCCGCAGAAGATCGGCCAGCGCCGGGTTGACCTGCAGCTTGTCGCGCGAACGGTCGATTTCGGGCATGTCCTCGGGCGGGCAGTTCAGCCCGGCCTTGACCGCCTCGAGGATGCCATCGGCGATCTCGCCGCGCCGCGCCTCGCGCAACAGCAGCCGCGAACGGCTGAGATCGGCGGCCGAGGTCGGCTTGGTCGATGCCAGCTCGAGCATGGCGTCGTCCTTGAACACCCGGTTGCGCGGGATGTCCTTGGTCTGGGCATAGGATTCGCGGAACTTGGCCAGTTCCCGCACGATGGCGAGGAATTTCGGCGTGGTGGTGCGGGTGCGCACCCGCTGCCAGGCCTCTTCCGGCCGCATGATATAGGTTTCCGGGTCCTCGAGGATCGACATCTCCTCTTCGACCCAGGGCGCGCGGCCGGTCTTTTCCAGCTTGGCAGCGAGGAATTCGTAGATCGTGCGCAGATGCGTCACGTCAGCCAGAGCGTATTTCTGCTGCGCCTCGGTCAGCGGACGGCGCGACCAGTCCGTGAAACGCGAGGTCTTGTCGAGCCCCTGACGCGCGATCGAGCGCACCAGCTTTTCATAGCCCACCTGCTCGCCAAAGCCGCAGACCATGGCGGCGACCTGGGTGTCGAACAGCGGATGCGGGATCACCCCGGCATCGACAAAGAAGATCTCGAGATCCTGGCGCGCGGCATGGAAGACCTTGACCACGTTGCTGTCGCGGAAGAGCTCGTACATCGGCTCGAGCGAGAGGCCCTCGACCAGCGGATCGATCAGCGCGGCGGTGCTGTCGTCCTTGCCGGGCATGGCCATCTGGACAAGGCACAGTTTCGAATAATATGTGCGCTCTCTCAGAAACTCGGTGTCCACAGTGACATAACGTTCCTGACGCGCAGCTGTGCAAAATTCGGCCAGTTCCGCAGTCGTCGTGATGATACGCATAGGCGCCCTTTTTCTTCTTTTCGCGCTCCCTCTAGACCAACATATGTTTTAAAAGTCGGGATGAAAAGAGTGTGCGATCTCTTATGATTGCCGGAGGTTTTCGCAGAATTGGCGCAAAACTTCCGGATAAAGCCTGTGTTCCTCGACAAGAACCCGCGCCGCAAGGCTGTCAGCCGTGTCGCCGGGGGCAATTGCCACAGATGTCTGACCCAGAACCGGGCCGTCATCAAGCTCTGGCGTGACCAGATGCACCGAACAGCCGGCCTCGGCATCGCCGGCGGCCAGCGCCCGCGCATGGGTGTCGAGGCCCTTGTACTTGGGCAGAAGCGAGGGATGGATGTTGAGCATGCGCCCCTGCCAGCGGGTCACGAACTCCGCCGTCAACACCCGCATGAAGCCGGCAAGGCAGATCACATCCGGCTTCGCCGCTTCAAGCGCTGCCTGAAGTTCAACCTCGAACCCCTTGCGATCCTTGCCAAAGGGGCGGTGATCCACAACAGCTACAGGGATGCCGCGGGCGCGGGCCTTGTCCAGCCCGCCGGCCTCGGGCCGGTTCGACAGCACCAGACAGGGCCGCGCCGGGTGATCGCCGGTCATGCTGTCGACCAGCGTCACCATGTTCGATCCGCCGCCAGAGATCAGGATGGCGACGCGCAGGCTCATGCAAGCGTCCCGCGATAGCGCACACCTTCACCTTGGGTCACATGGCCCAGAGCATGCACCCGCTCGCCGGCGGCGATCAGCACCTTGATGATCTCGCTGCCGCGATCGGCGTCGACCACCAGGATCATGCCGATGCCAGAGTTGAAGGTCTTGAGCATCTCGGCCTCGGCCAGACCACCGGTTTCGGCGAGCCATTGGAAGACCGGCGGCAGCTCCCAGGAATCGAGGTCGATCTCGGCGCCCTGCCCTTCGTCCAGCACCCGCGGCAGGTTCTCGGTCAGACCGCCGCCGGTGATATGGGCCAGGGCATGCACGCCGCCGGCGCGCACCGCTTCGAGCGCCTGTTTGACATAAAGCCGCGTCGGTGTCAGCAGCGCCGCGCCCAGCGTGCCCTCGCCCCACGGGCACTCGTCGTCCCAGCCAAGGCCGGAAACTTCGACAATCTTGCGCACCAGGCTGTAGCCGTTGGAATGCACGCCGTCGCTGGCAAGGCCAAGCAGGACATCGCCCACCTTGACTCCGTCGGGCAGCGCCGTGCCCCGTTCCATCGCGCCCACGGCAAAGCCCGCCAGGTCGAAATCGCCTTCGGTGTACATGCCGGGCATCTCGGCGGTCTCACCGCCGATCAGCGCGCAGCCGGAGCGATGACAGCCCTCGGCAATGCCTTCGATGATCCGCGCGGCGGTCTCGGTCTCGAGCTTGCCGGTGGCGAAGTAGTCGAGAAAGAACAGCGGTTCGGCGCCCTGGCAAACCAGATCATTGACGCACATGGCAACAAGGTCGATGCCCACACCGTCGACCTCGCCGGTGTCGATGGCAATGCGCAGCTTGGTGCCGACGCCATCGGTGGCGCCCACCAGGATCGGGTCGTTATAGCCCGCGGCCTTGAGGTCGAAGAGCGCGCCAAAGCCGCCCAGCCCCGACATCACGCCGGGCCGCGCCGTGCGTTTTGCCGCGGGTTTGATCCGCTCGACGAGCGCATTGCCCGCGTCGATATCCACACCGGCCTGGCTGTAGGTCAGCCCCGTCTTGCCGTTCTCAGCGCTCATCGCCCGCTCCGTCCTGTCAACTGGTCTGAGCCCGGTTAAAACATCACGCCCGAAGGCGCAATCTGAAAGCCTTGACGCTCCCGCCGTGGCTGGATAATCCCACCCTCAGGCGGGCCTGTAGCTCAATTGGTTAGAGCAGAGCGCTCATAACGCTTTGGTTGCGGGTTCAAGTCCTGCCGGGCCTACCACGCCGCCTCGCCTGTCAGACCCCGAAATTGCCGCGCTGCAACAAACGGTGCCTTGTGCAAGCCCGCCGCGCAATTGACGTGGCGTCACCTACGCAGGTTGCGCAATTTTTTTACATTTCTACTCCTGATTGATATAACTTCGACGTGCTTACGAAAACGGTAGCCGAGAGTTTGTTGCGTCATGAAATCAACCGATCCTCGGCAAACCCTCATCGCTGTCGTTCCCACCCTCCTCGTGGTCATCGCCATCGAGGCCGGGCATCACTTCGGGCCCTGGCTGCCGATCCCTTATCTGCTGCTGGTTGTGGCGGCGATGTATGCCGGCGTGACCGGCGGCCGCTTTGCCGGGGCGCTGGCCGGGATGATCGGCGCCGGCCAGCTGCTGCATGCGCATGTGGTCGGCATCGGCCCCGAGGCGGTGACCTCTTCGCTGCCGCAGACGCTTGGATCGATGGCGATCTTCATCCTTATCGGCTACATGACCGGCCGCATCGCCGATCAGCGTAACGCATTGATCGACAAGCGGATCGAGGAGCAGCGGCGCGAGCAGGAACAGCCCCTCCTGCTGGCCGCCAAGATTGCCAAGCTGGGCTATTACATCTGGGACACGGTCAACGATCAGCCGGTGGTTGTCTCTGACCAGCATGCCCGCAACCACGGCACCAGCGTCGAGGGGTTCCTCAGGACCGTCACCACGCTCAGCAGCGCCATCACCCTCGTCCATCCCGAAGACCGCGCCAGGGTCATCGCCGGTTACAAAGAGGCGCGCAATGGCCTGCCCGTTACGGTGGAATATCGCGTTGCGACCGGCAGCGACACCAAGTGGATTCGCACCATCGTCCAGCCACAGACGGATGACAGCGGCCGCGTGGTGCGTGAGATCTGCGCCTCGCTCGACATCACCGATCAGAAGACCAACGAGAGGCTCTTTGCCGAGGCGCAGCGCCTGGATTCCGTCGGTCGACTTACCGCCGGAATTGCGCATGATTTCAACAATATACTGACCGTTGTTACCGGGGGACTTGAGCTGTCGCGCTATGACAGCACCAGCGCCGATCAGCACCGTCTGCTGACCGAGGCGCTCGACGCGGCCTCGCGCGGGGCCAAGCTGACCAAGCAGTTGCTGGCCTTCGGTCGCCGCTCGATGCTGGCGCCCGAGGCGCTGGACGCCAACCTGGTGATCAACCGGATGGACACGCTGTTTCGTCGCACGCTGCCCTGCAACATCAAGGTCAGGACCCGGCTGGACTGCGATCTTCCGGCGGTCAAGGCCGACCCGATCCAGCTGGAAAGCGCGCTTCTGAACCTTGCCATCAACGCCCGCGACGCCATGCCCGAGGGCGGCGCGCTCGAGGTCGAAACGCGCCATCAACGGGTGACCGAGCCCGCAGGTGGCAGCGGCCCGGAGCCCGGGGATTACGTGGTGATTTCGGTCTCGGACACCGGCACAGGCATTAGCGAAGACGCTCAGGCCCGTGTGTTCGAGCCCTTCTACACCACCAAGCCGATCGACAAGGGATCGGGGCTCGGCCTGCCGATGGTCTATGGCTTCATCGCGCAGTCCGGCGGGCATATCACGCTGAAGAGCCAGCCCGGCGAAGGCACGACGGTGGAGATGTACTTCCCTGCCGCCGAGGCGGTGGCGTCTGACAGCGCCGAAGAGCCCGTGCACTTGGCGCCGCCAGCGCCCGCGCCGCTCGCCGAGATCGGCTTGCTGATCGAAGACCCGTCCGCCTGGCGAGAGGACAGAACGCGGCAGAGCGCCGACATCCGCAATTGAGGCAGAACGTCAAAAGTTGCAAACAAACCTCTGAAAACAGGGTAGTTTCACCGTGCGACGACGATATCCGCCTGCAGCCCGCCCAGGGTCTCTGACGCCCCCAACCGCAGCGTGCCGCCATGCGCCCGTGCGATATCGGTGGCAATCGCCAGCCCGAGCCCCACACCCGGCGCCCTGTTCTGGTTGCGAGAGCTGTCAAGTCGCACGAAGGCCCGCGTCGCGGCCGCGCGCATGTCCTCGGGGATACCGGGCCCGTCATCCTCGACACGAATGCGCAGCGAAGTGCCGGACAGCCTCACGCTGACCCTGCAGTTCGTCCCGTAGCGCGTTGCATTCTCGATCAGATTTTCCACCGCCCGCCGGATCGCCCCGGGCCGCAGCGCCACCTGACCGGCGCCTTCGACCTCGCCCAGGGTGACCGGCTTTTCCGCCCGCTGGGCATCCTCGACGATCTGCTGCACCAGGGCGATCGGATCGACCATGTCCGGCTCGGTCTCTTCGGCATTGCCGCGCACGAAGTCGAGGAATTCGTCCAGCATCCGCTCCATCTCGCGCACGTCACGCTGGAGGTCGATCACCTCGTCGTCGTCGAGCATCGACAGCCCCAGCTTGAGCCGGGTCAGCGGCGTACGCAGATCGTGGCTCACCCCCGAAAGCAGCAGCGTCCGCTGTTCGATCTGCCGCTCGATCCGCGCCCGCATGTCGAGAAAGGCGTGCCCCGCCGCCCGCACCTCGTTGGCCCCGCCCGGCGAATAGGGCACCACCCGCCCGCGGCCAAAGGCCGAAGCCGCATCCGCCAGCCGGGTGATCGGCCGCAGCTGGTTGCGCAGGTAGATATAGGCGATCGGCGTCATGATCAGGCTGAACAGGAACATGTTGAGAATCAGCTGATGCGGGTTCGAGGCCGAGACGCCCTTGCGGTCGAAGCGCAGCTTCAGCACCCCCTGCGGCAGCTCGAGGTAGACCAACGTATCGCGGTCGTTGGGCAGGTCGATGGCGGCGATTCCGTCCAGCTCGCTGCGCAATTCTCGGATCACCACCAGCCCGGACAGGTCGAACCAGCGACGGCTGTCCTCTGCCGGCGCCGCCTCCTGCCAGGACAGCGTGTAGTCCAGCGCGCTGGCCAGCGGCTGCATCGCTGCAAGGGCGGCGTCGCGGTCCGCCACCCCCTCGGCCTGTGCCGAGATCAGCCGGATCTCGTCACGCACCGAGCGGGTGAGCTGTTCCGTCACCCCCTCGAAATGGCGCTGGACAAAGATCACCGTGACCACCAGTTGCAGGGTCACCACCGGCAGCACCAATATGAGCGCGGCGCGGCCATAGAGGCTGCGCGGCATATAACGTTTGAGCCATTCGAACGACATGGGTAAGGCTTATCCGGTCATTTCGTAGCTTAGAAGGAAAACCCGCATGGCCGCCGAGGAAAACCCGCCCGTTCCGGGACATGCCGAGATGCTGGCCCCCGGGCTGCGCCGCCTCCTCGCGCCCAATCCCTCGCCGATGACCTTCTGGGGCACCAACACCTATTTGCTGGGCGAACGCGAGGTCGCGGTGATCGATCCCGGCCCCGACGATCCGGCGCATCTCGAGGCGATCCTGCGCGCCCTGCCCGCCGGCAGCACCCTGAGCCATATCATCGTCACCCATGCGCACCTTGATCATTCGCCCCTCGCGCGGCCGCTGTCAGAGGCCACCGGCGCCAAGGTCTACGCCTTCGGCCCCGCCAGCGCCGGCCGGAGCGCGGTGATGACGGCGCTGGCCGAGACCGGTCTGACCGGCGGCGGCGAGGGTATCGACCGCGACTTCATGCCGGACGAGGTCCTGAGAGATGGCGACAGCCTGAGCACCCGCGAATGGCAGCTCACCGCGCTGCATACGCCGGGCCACATGGGCAACCACATCTGCCTCGCCTGGGGCGACGCGCTGTTTTCCGGCGATCACGTCATGGGCTGGGCCTCGTCGCTGGTCTCGCCCCCCGACGGCGACCTGACCGACTTCATGGCCTCCTGCGCGCGCCTGGCCGCACGGCCTTGGAGCCGCTTCTACCCCGGCCACGGCGCACCTGTTGAGGACCCCTCTGCCCGCCTCGACTGGCTGATCACCCATCGCCGCGCCCGCGAGGCCGAAATCCTCGCAGCCCTCGCCCGAGGGCCATCGACCGCCCAGGCCCTCGCCCGACAGATTTATCACGACGTGCCCCCGGCCCTGCTGCCCGCCGCCGCCCGCAATGTCTTTGCCCACCTCGTTGATCTCACCGGGAAAAACCGCGTCACGCCGGTTTCGACCCTGTCTTTTGCCGGCGATTTTGCGCTTTCCCCGACGTCCTGAAATTTTCTGCAATTTTCTGCCAAAATCCTCTGGACGCCCCGAACCGGCATCGCTATATCACCCCTCGTGTTCCGGCGTAGCTCAGCGGTAGAGCAGTTGACTGTTAATCAATTGGTCGTAGGTTCGATCCCTACCGCCGGAGCCAAAACTTCCGCAAAGCGCTGAAGTCAAAGATAAAATCCCTGGGTCTCTCGCCGAGACCCGGGGATTTTTCGTTTTCTCGGCACAATGCTGGGCACATTTCTCCGGTTTTCTCGCGGCACCTCCCACATCAGGAGGCACGTCATCATGACGACAAAACATCCGTTTCTCGAGCTTCGACCGACCGGCTTCTATTTCCGGCGTCGCGTTCCCGCACGGGCAAGAAAATGGATCAAACCACGATTCTTCTGCTTTTCACTTCGGACGCACCTCCCTCGCGATGCCGCAGAGCTCGCCCGGCGACTGACCGCTGTCAGCGAGCTTTGCTTCAACGCGGAGCAGACCATGCCGCCAGAAATGATGACCGAGATCCTGGTGACCTACGCACGCCTCGAGATCGACACTGCAGACCGCCTGCGTGCCCTCACGGGACCGCGCACCCGGGCCGCAGCCGAAGCCTCGCTCGCCCTGGAACTCGCAGCACGCGCCTCACTGCGCGACGCCATTTTCCTTTGCGACCGGGAACCCGCGTTGCAGCCGATCCGCGACATCGCAGCTCGACTTGGCCTGGAGATCGACGAAAACGAGGACGACTTCGCCATTCTCGCAGACCGGATGCTGCGACTCCTGATCGAACTCAGCGAGGAAAAGGAACGTCGCGCGCGGGGGCAGTTTTCAGACCCGCAGCCTTATCTCGCCATGGCCCTGACGGCCGGGACCCAGTCCCTCGCGGAGCCACCGCGTGCCGTGGACATCGAGCCCCAAGCGACGACTGGACCGAAGGCGCAGGATGAAGGTGCTCCCTCCCAGCACGATGAGCCGGAAAAACTGGAAGACATCGCTGAACCGGTATCTCGGGTTTTCCATGAGGGCGATGGCGTCAGGATCACCGTTGACCCAAGGGCGTCGCAGCAGGAAAAGAGCCCACATGGGGAGGACCCGCGATTGTTGGAGATCTGGGACCGTTGGTTCGAGGAACGCAGCCGCGGGGTGACCATCAAAGGCGCCTACGTCTATGAAGACGAAGGCAAGGCAGCGCGCTTCAAAGCCGAGTCCGACACGATTGTCTCCACACGCAAACTCGTTGCCGACACTTTCGGGCACCGGAGAATGAGCGAAATCGGCACAAGCGACTGGATCCGCTTCAACGATATGGTGATGGCCTTGCCCAAGAACCATGGCCGCCCCTCCGAACACCGGCAGATGTCCTGTTTCGAAATCGTCAAGCGCGCCAAGACGAAGGAAAACCGCGCGGAGAAATCGGCGCGGGCGAGGATCGAGAAGGAAGGACTGGAAGGGGATGCGAAGCAAGCGCTCCTCCGGGATTCCAAGTACCCACGGATTGCGCCCCGGACGTTCCAGCGACACCAGAAGTACCTATCCAGCCCGCTCGACTATGCCGTGGATCGCGGCTGGTTGTCCGTCAATCCTTTCAAGCCCTACGTTCTCGGGGAGAATGCCATCAACGATTTGCGCAAAGGCCGGGAAGACACCACCCGTCGCATCTGGCACAGCAAGGATCTGGCTGCCTTGCTTTCCACGGAAAGGTGGCAATCTGCAAAAACGGAGATCGACGATCCCGTTTATTGGGTCCCTCTCATCGCGCTGTTGCATGGTCTGCGGAGCGAGGAAATCCTCCAATTGACGCCCGACAACGTCCGTTACGACGCCGATATCCACTATTTCGACGTCGAACGTGGCACCGGACAGAGCCTGAAGAGCAACAATGCCCGTCGCATGGTCCCGATACACTCGCAGTTGATCGAGCTCGGATTTCTCCAGCTGGTTGATCGCCAGCGTCGCCTCGGCAAGATCCGGATCTTCGACAAGGTCTCGCGCTCGAAGTCCAAGAAGCTGTCCTACACCGCCAATTTCACCAAGAAATTCAGTTACTACCGCACATCACGCAAGGTATACGACAAGCGGCGCGATCTGCACGCCATGCGCAGCACGTTCAACAGCTCTCTGGTTGCGGGATCGGTTCCGGACACGGCGCGGCGCTATCTGATGGGCCACAAGAACGGTGATGTCGGCATCACGAACTATCTCCCTGAGGGATTCCCGCTCAGAACGTTGAAGGCCTATATCGAACAGGAGCAATTGGACCTCACGATGGTTACGCGACGCTTCGGTCCGTCCTCGACAGAGGCCCGAGGCCCTCGCCTGGTCGCGAGGGATGGAGAAAAGCTGTCGGCTTGACGATAGGCGGCTGTGCTGGCCTACCCCGTCAGCTCGGCCGAGGGGGCTCCCTCGGCCGAGCCGTTTGTCAATCGAGCAACCCGGCAAGCTGCTCCGCCTCCTGCAGTCTGACGACATGCGAGAGGCTGTCGGCGAGGTTGCGCACCGCGAACCGCAGATGGACGAGGGTGTCCCCTTGCGGTGAGGTGAACTTTTCCTCGTGGCCGCCCGACATGTCGTGCTCGTCGTGGACGAACCACGAGACGGTCTGCTCCCGAATGTCGGGGTCGAGCGACAGCGCCAGGGTGCGCAATCGTACGCAATTCTGGCGGCAGAAGCTGTCGGCCGTCAGAGTACCGGAGCATAGGTCGTTGAACGCGGCCACTTTGGTTTCGTTTAGGGCGTCTGCCTCGTGGACCTCTGCGAGTGCCTTCTCGACGGATTCCGCGGCGACCAGAGCCAGGTAGATGGCGGTCTCGACCGGGGTGTGTTGGTCGTCAGTCATGAGCGACCTCCCCGAACGATGTGCCTCGTCCAGATTTAACCTCCACCGCCTCGACGGCGGCGCCGAGAGCCTCTGTCAGGAGGCAGATCTCCTCGACCTGCGGATCCATCGGATCGAGCACGGCGAAGAACTCGGCCTCCGGGCTTTCCGGATCGTGGCCGAAGTCGAGGCTCAGGAGCCGGTGCAGCGCCCGCGCCTCGCGACGCATGCGGCTGGTGACCGGCCCTTGTTGGGCCAGATCGTCGAGCAGGCGCTGGCTGCGACGCAACCAGGGTCTGCCGCCGAGAAGGTAAGCTGCATGCTGCAGCGCCTCCTGATTTTCTGCCGCAAAAGCATGCAGTTGGGTTGACATGAAGGGTGTGTCGAACATCCGGAACTCTCCTCGATGTTGCATCTCGCACCATGCGAAATCTACAAGAGCGGCCTTACTCCTCTCAGCTACCGCAGGGCCCCTGGCCCGGCTTCTTGCTCATGTCATGCCTGCTCCGGCCTCGGATCGATGCCGGAGCCGGTCGTTGCCGGTTTTGTGTTTTCTGTGTTCTGCTATTGCTTTCCTGGTGACGCGTCCTCCTCGTGTTGCTGCTCTCGCAAGAAAGAGCAGCAACACGGGGAGACGCGGGCCTCCATCGGTTCCGTTATTCGCAGGCCTGAAGGGATGTGAACTCGTCGAGCAGGTCCTCGCTCACCAACTCGAGGTGATGCTCGCCCACCGACGCGCTGGTGTATCGATCGGCACTCTGGCGAGAACGCTGCTGACACAGGATCATGGCTTTCCTTACCCCCTCCTCGCCGCGTGCCCCGAAGTGGTTGTGCATCATGGTGCGCGCGGCATGGGCCCCGGTGCCCGCCACGTCGCGCCAGACGTTGGTGACGTAATTCCTTGCCACCGGGGTGCCGTCAGGATGTACGAAAAGCGGGCGGTGCACGGTCTCGGCATGACTGCGCAAAGCCTTGAGATACCGCGGATCGTTGTCTTGCAGGACCAACGCATCGACGAAGCGCGACAGCATCGGATGAATGGACCCTGGGAACGCGCGGCTGCCGTCCAGCAGCGAGGTCTTGCCGGGCTTGTAGTTTCGGAGCCGGTAGCGACCGCGTTCGAAGAACAGCGTCTTGCCGAAGACGATCCGGTGCCATTCGCGCCGAAGAGGCAGGACGGCCGGCAAGGCGAAGGCCGCGGCCCGGTTGCGAAGGTTGTGACGGGTCGCCGGCGAGGCTTTGGTTTGGGCGGTCTCCACCATCTTCAAGGCTTCGCGAATGACGTCAGGGGGACCTCCGATGCCGTGCAGTTTTTCGTACTTGAGCTGCGTGGTCGTCGCTTCTTCGTCGGTCAGGGTTCGGAAGGTCTGACGCAACGCCTGCATCAACTCGTCCGGGTATGTCCCGCGATGGCGCGCGAAGCGTGCCAACTCCTCCCAGGTCGCGCGCAGGGTCGCCGGTCGCAAGGGCGCGCCGGAAGCGAGACTGCGTCGTGACGAGAGATCGGCGTAGAACGCCGTCAGGCCCTCCTGGTGCAACTCCTCGGGCAGGCCTTCGCGGCGCACCACCAGGATATACTGTCCCAGTTTCTGCTTCATGCGGTCCAGAATGGAAGGGGCCGGCGCGCTCCGGTCCCCTGCCATTCGGCGCACATCGAGGTCCTGCAGCACCTGCCTCCAGCTGGGCGGCAGTTCCTCAAGGGAAACCGACACGCTTCGAGTATAGGTCGCCCTGCCCTTGCCGGTATGGCCCTTGAAGTTCTCCTTGGGCAGGATGTGCGCCAGAGCCGCGTCGACGTGCTCGAGGTTGGGGTCCGAGGCGTCGAAGCGTGCCAATCCAGCATGCAGGTGCTGCAAGGCTCGGCCGCCGGGACCGAGCGACGCGAAGGCCAGGAAGTCTTCCGGCTGCGGATCGGTGACGCGGTACTGCGCGAGATGCTCGAAAAACCCGTCGAGGGCGCGCAGCTGGTCGAGGCTCAGCGACGAGACGACAGGATGGCCGACGATCGTCTGCCAGGCAGGCTTCGCCAGGATGCGAAAACGTTCGGCACTCAAGACAGCGCCTCCTCGACAATCTCGTCCTGCACCTCCTCGATGACGGCCTCCTCGTTGATCCAGCCGTAATTTCGCAAGACCACGCCTGGTGTGTTGTTGAGCAACGTCGCGACTTTACCTACGTTGGCCAGAGATCGTTTCAACAGGATCGACGCGAGGCCATGACGGAAGTTGTGCGGTGTGAGCGGCATACCGATCGCGTCGCTGGCGTCGCAGAGGTAGGTGTAGAGCACGGACTTCGAGAGGTGGTCCGCTGAGCGCGGCGCGACGAAAAGATAACAGGATTCCAAGCGCTTGGAGGGCGTCTCGAGTTCTCGAAACCGCAGGTTCGGGAACGGCTGGTCAACGCCACTGCACCAGGCAGGGTTGCCATAGGGAAACAGCGGGCGGATGGACTTGAGATACCAGTCCAGCGTCTGTGCGCCCTCCAGCGCGTTCCTCCTGATCTTGGGCTGCGGGACAGGCTTGTGCCTGGCCACCTTCATCTTCTTCGCGTCCAGCACGATCTGGTAGTAATTTGCCTTCCCGTTGGGCAGCAAGAGGTTCGGCGACATCCCGCGATGGTGCAGCTGCAGGACATTGGTCACCCGGTGCGCTGCACCGCAGAGCTCGATCGCCGCGAAGGCCGCTGAGACCCCGAACATGCGAAGCTGGGTCAACTGCGTCTCCGGCAGCACCTTGTCGGTCGCCAGCAGGTCCTCGGCGCGCTCGCGATAGGCGATGTGCTGTGTGAGGAACTGCCTGCGCGCTTTCAGGTCTTCGACCAGGGGACGGCAGAACCGGATGGTCTTCGGCGACATGACGTCTTCGGCCTGCTTGCCTTCAATCAGGAACGTGCTGTTTCTGCGCACAGTGGCGAGAGGACCCGCGTCCATCCCGTTGCGGTCGAGGATGGTCATCACGCGAGAGACATATTTGTACGCCGTTCGGGCCAGGACGCCGTCCGGGAGTTCCGAGCCGTCATTCCAGCCGGCCACAACGCGCCAGGCTGTCGCTTCGGTGAAGAGCTCGGAGAAGTCCGACAGGCTTTCGAGGTCGACAGGGCCACCACGCTCCAGCGAGGCGCTCCAGATATACGACCGCAGCGCAGACCTGTTGGTCGTGACCGTCGCCGGTCGCCATCCGCCGGCATGCTGTCTGGTCGTCGGGTCGTAGGTCGTCCCGAACAGCCGACCGGTCTCGATCGCGGCATCGACCCAGGCCTCCACGTGCCGAGGCAGCACGTTTTCGAAGCGACGACGGACGGTCTCGACATCCAGATTGTCCGGCAAATGCGTGGCGATGCTCCGGATCGGCTGGTAGCGCTTGAGGACACCCAGCCCACCAAGCAGGCTCTTGCGACGCTTCTCGCTGGGGGCGTGGTCGAGCAAGCGGTCGATCGCCTCTCGATCGAGCTGGAGAGGCCCGTCCACGTCGAAGCGTCGCGCCCAGTCGGCCAATGCGACCGCGACGCCGACTTCTGCAGCGTGGATCGGGCCGCCGTCGCACGACAGGACACCCATGAGGTCGATCAGCGGAGCCCAACCGTCGGCTCGCGCCTTGCGCTCCTGCTTCTCTGCAACCGCCCCAATGCTGTGCTCGATCCGGCGTCGCACCTTGTTACGCCACTTGTTGTAGGCGTTCACCGTTTTCCAGAAACTACGCTCCTGCCCTGGCACCTGGCCTGTGCGTTTCGCCAGGGCGAAGTTCCGGTCGAACCAGTCGAGGTCGGCTTCGAAGCTCGACAGCGGAGCGGCGAAGAACTCGGCAAGCCGCCCGATGGCACGCGCCACATCGGCGAGCCCCAGCTCCATGGCCTCGTCCTGCACGTCTTGCAGGGTCTTGGGGGTTGGGGTCTCGGTGCCGGTCGGAACGGCCATGGAATTTGTGAAGTGGGTGAGTATGCTCATTCAATATGTCCGTGTGGTTGCGAATGGGAGATTGGCCGTTTTCGGTGCATCCGAAGGGCTTGGGTGCAGAAAATGTCATTCTGCTCTTGTTTTACCGGACCCGAAAAAGGCCGGCAGTTTGACATCGCCGGGCCCAGGGTGCGCCGGGGGGGGGCCAGGGTGCAGATTCCGGCAATCCGGTGCATCGGGGCGCCCTCTCGTCACAGGGCCTTCCGGACAACCGACCGCGCCACGGCGCCCAGCACGCCGACGGCAAAGACCGGTTCCGGGGCCCTGTCGAGGGCCGATGTGTCGTCCTCTGCCGAGGGGCAAAGCCGCAACACGTCGGCTTTGAAATACCGCTTCACCCCGCCGGTCAGCACCACGTGCTTCGGCTCCGCCAATACTTTTGCCTCGAAGGCCGAGGCCAGGTCCTTGGCGGGGTGTCCCATCTTCGAGGCCAGGTCCGCGAGGCTCATGAACAGGGCGTCATTCAGGGCCAGCTCCGGGAAGCGATTGCGCGGGCTGCGAGCCAGACCCAGCAGCTGGCTGCGAATGAACAGCTGCCGTTTTGGTCCGAAAACATAGAGCGGCGGCAGTGGCTCGTCGCCTCGCAGCGCCCTTCCCTTCAACTCCTCGGTCGACTGACCCAGTTCCTCGGCCGCCTCGACCAGCGACATCAATTTGTCGTCCACCAGCTCGGCCCCGACCGCCTCCGGCGCCAGGGCCAACACGCCTTCCATCACGCGCCGCCAGGGATATTTCCGCCCGTGCGGCTGCACCCCGAGGTCACCCAATAACTGTTGGACGCGGTTGCGCGATATGCCAAGCCAGTGGCCAAGCTCACTTTGATTGGCTGCCCCCAATGGACCTTGTGCGATACGCATTCTTCTCTCCTGTCGTTTGCAGACCGGAGATGGGTCCGCGCGGGTCGGGGAGCAAAGAAAAGCTACAAAATCCGCATCAGGGCGAAGTGCCACTATACGGGAAAACAGTACTCAGAAATCTGAGGGTGTTTGGAAACCGTGCCGGCAGTGCAGGAGTCAGCTGCCATTGGTGGTATATGCACGCGCTGAAGTTTCGCCGGCGCATAAACCGGCATGATGGGCGGGAAGTGTGAATTCGCTGCATTCGCGAGGATCGCCCGAAGGCAGGACGAAAGCGGTCGTTCAAAGAGGCCAGCTTCGGCGTGAGCATGCTGCAGCCTACATCAATGACTGTACGGCGAATGAGCGGAATACCCCGGTCAAATACGACGAACGACGCTACAAATAGCGAAACCGCATTGAGATCATGCTCGGCAAACTCAAGGATTGGCAGAGGAACTCCCCCCGCTATGGTCGGTGTCCAAAGGAGTTTTTGTAGCCACCGCCCTCTCGGCGGTCGTCAAATGCCGGTTAGAAATTCTGACCCTAAGACAACACAAAACGGACTTCCGGATTCGAGTAGTCGATTAGGTCAACCCGAGAAATCGCACCTTCAGCACGGACGTTGTGTCGCGAATATGTAGAAACGTCGCGGCCCATCAGGCGAACAGATGGATATTTCTCGACTAAAATGCACGCCGCGACCGAATGTGATTTGGGGCCAGTACAAAAAATCTCAATACTCGTATTTTTATCCAAAGACCTAACGATCGTCTGCATTTTATCAAGACAATCAACTACTGAGGACGCATCACAGGTAATTACGTCATCTTTGGATATCTTGTTGTCGTACAATAACCTCGACGAAATCGCGCGGATATTCTCGCTCAACCCTGAACTCTTCTGTGATTCACCGCAGATGCAAAAAATCCGATCAAAGTTATAGTGCTCCAAATATTCAATGATAAGCCCCTCATCCCCGCCTATCGCCACTATTGCGACACGCTTAGATGACATGCCGCCATCGCCTGGTGTATGTCGAATTGGGAAAAAACTCTTGACCCCCTGTGCAAAAGTCATATTCCCGTCTTCAGCACAATACACGCCCATAGAGTAGAGCCACGTTGCCTTGGCGAACAAACCTTTTCGAACCATTCCTCTAAACATCGTTTGGGTGACTGCTTTCGGCATACATGAGTAATCAACAACCACTGAACGGCACTGTGTTAAAGTCGAATTTGCCAGAAAGTGGTCAACCGAACCATTCCACATATTGCGCTGATTTGCGCACCCAAACTTCAAAGGAACGACATGTTCTGACCCGGACTTCAACAACTGAAGGAACTCGGAGGATGACTCAGCGTCAACCCCATCGCCATCAAAGCTGACTAAGAATGAAGTTCCAATATTCAGACTTAGACTACTTGCAACATGATTAGACCGTTCCTCCCATCCAGAAACAAAAACCCCAACATCTGCTTCAACACAAGCGCCATTATCGCAGAATGACTCTGATATAGAGTAACCTTTAAACTTAATCATTCCGGCCCGCCAAATCTAAACTCGCCCTGGGCAGCTTTCTGTTCTACCCAGACCTCACACCACTTCTCAATATCTTTATCCGGCTCCCACATGAGCATCGTGATTACGTCGCGTGTCGACAGCGTAACAGTTTCATAGGCGCTTCTGGGAGAGCATTCAAAGAAAGGACAGAGACGTTTGTGAATACGCAAGCGAATAAACGGCTCGGAATGAGTTGGCATCTCAACTATTTTGACGAACCCGTCACGTTCCGTGCGACGCGCTATTCTTAAGAAGTCACCAAGTTTCGAGGATTCACCGAGTTGTGCATCCACCGCATCGACATTTATTCGAAACACTCCGCGTTCGGCCACCCTTAGCGCCGATGGCCGATCCCGCAAACCATGCAATTCCCGCGTAAGATACCCAATTCCTCGAACAAAATTGGCGATGTGGGGTTCCGTCGAAGAAGCCAGCGCCTCTACCGACTGAAGTTTGGCAACAGATGCTCTCCTTATAGCACTGTCTTGCAGGGACATGGGTATCGGAGAACGCATGTCCAAAAAGCTACGCGCCCGTTTTGAAAACGTTTGCTCGGAAACTGCGTCTGAGTTTTCCAGTGAGAGGCCAGCTGCAAACACTTCAGCCATTAAGTCCAAAAAATCCCGTATCGTCGTGTCGGAAAACGCTGATGCCACATTTTTTCCAAACAGACGTGGTGTCGTGTTAACGCTTCGACACAGATAAATGAATGCGGCAACCTGCTTTCGCGCAATGACTTGTAATAGCGTCAATTCGCTTTGCTCACGCACATACCTTTCAACATCAAGATCCAACTCGGTCACCAAGATATGCTCGATGAAGGGAGATTGATTGCTATCGCAATGAAACCTTTTAAAAAGACGGGACGGCAAACATTTTCTCAATCGTGCTTTGGTATGAGCCACATCCTCTCTTAAGCGGCGAACATGCTTAGATTGACTGCGTCTCAACGACTCCTCGCACAAGTCATTGTAGGAATAATCGCCGAACTTTCCAAAAGAAAAAGACTTTTCATCAGATACGCGCTTTGCCACGTTGTCTGTTATAGTCCCTTTGATCCTTATGTCCGCCACCTTCTCGCAAAAATTAGTGAAATCTTTATCGGACATGCTATTCAGGCGTATTATATCTCTATCGGCCTCAATGAGCGACGTGTTTGGCAACAATGTATCTGTCGTGTTGAACTGACCACTCAGATATGACACCACCCACTTAGCTTCGCCTTCCGTTTGCCGGATGTAGGTGTTGAGCGCTCGCTGTTGTATCGAGCTCAAGCTCTCACAGTCATCGATCAAAATGAATAACTCAAGTGGTTTAGTCGCTCGAAAATTCGCTGATGAGAGGGCGGGTACACCACTGCGTTTTATCAACCTTATCAGTCGGCCGGTCCTAAATGCTGATATTATCCGGCGGACAAACTCAGGCGAATAGTCGTAATCTCGGGCCAGAAAAATATCAAGGATCTTTTCGCAAAGGCGTCTCGCATCTGAAAAGTCCTCTATCAATTTTACCCCTGGAATATCGCAATCCACGAATATAGATTCAAGTTCCCTACAGGCTTCTCTTTCGTTCGCGGCCTTCGTGTGAAGGATGCCACGAGATTCAAGTTCCTTGGCTTCTTCAAGGAAAGCAGACAACAAACTTACCTCGAAATACTTCGAGAAGACTTCATACTCAGTAATTTCAGGCTGAGATTCAGATCTTGCTGAATTGAGTAGTTGGCTTAGCTCAGAGGTGTAAAACTGCAAATTTCGGTTAAATTGTAGATACACACCAAACCAAGTAAAAGTTTTTGTAGAGAACTGTAGCCGAAGAAATGCACTTTCCAGTAGGATCTTAGAGCTTAGAGATCTGAGTATTGTCGTTTTCCCGCTTCCCCGGGTTCCACTTATGTAAACGGGCTTCAGGCTCTGGGTAAGGCCCCTCGCCGTCGGCGATAGCCAAATTTGCGGATCATCCTCCCATTCGAACTTTGTTGGTCTAAATGGATTTTTCATGCTGCTCTCTCATTAACACGGACTCTCCACCTGGTCTTGTCGCGTCCAAGTTGACCAATCTGCACGAGAGCACAGCAAAACAAGCTTAAGATTGCGTGCTCGATCTTCTCCGAAGACAAACTTTGTTTCTTCCCAAGTTCTACAAGTTCAGGCCACGAAACTGTACGCTTATCGCGAATGGCTGACCAAACTCTCTGGACTTCCGGTGTCACTAAATGCTCAATTCTATTTTGTATTGGAATATATCGAGACACCTGGTCTGAAAAATTTCCTAAATGCCCAAGAGAATCAGGGCGGTATTCCGTTACTCGTAACAAAAAAATCTCTCCGTCGTCGTCCAAGAAGAAGCAAATTTCGTTGAATCCGTCCCATATTGCGGGTGCTGAGATGCTTATGATTTCGCCACCTCGCTGCGCGCTGGCGTCAGCGGCAGGAAATGAAATTTTCTCAACAGGATCCGTGTGGATGTGCCCGTGCAAGTAAATCACGGTCTTGTTGAGATTCTGCAAAAACATTCGAGCCTGCCCCGCATTGAGCATTTCGGCATAGTGAGTAATTCTCGGCGTGGACTGTGGTAACAAGTTATGATGTGAGACAATTAAGACGGAATCTTTATCGGATCGTGTGCTGAAAGATTTCATAGAAGAGAGAGACTGGTTCGAGAGATAGGGTGTGTCCAATTGATAGTAGCCCTGCTCCCGCCGATCTTTGAACGACGGGCTGTCCCCTACGTCGTCACAGCTTTTCCCGTTTGGATCAGCACCTATTAGCTGAACTTGCTGTTCATTAAGTCTATCTCCTTGAAGTGAATCAGATAAAGGTTGCGGCAGCAGGTGAGTTGACCATGAGCCCAAGCTTGAGTTGAGCAAATGTACATCAATTTTGGCGTCGCTTGAACGCCCGATTTCGTACTTAATGCATTCATCGATAGGTGGAGCATCCCAATCGCAACTGCGAAAGGCCTCTTCTACGTGGGTAAATTTCCCGCTCTGACCAAAAGCTACAGCGTCTTCCCTTGATACATCATGATTGCCGGGCACCCCCATTTTTCTGAGCGGAACATCGGTAAAGCTATCACTGGTTAGGCTGTCAATTATTTTGACTGCTTTTTTGATCTCGTCAGTTTGCCCGCGAGAGGTGTAATCCCCCATGCATATTATGGCGTCTATCATGCCGGAGGTAGTGATCTCGTTCAAGCGACGCAGGATGTTTTGCAGTGGACGAGAAGTTACTTCTTTCTTTATTTCGGATGAGAAGGTTTTGTCTTTGTCATCAATAGCTGTCCTGGTATCTGGCCAGTCAGGAAGATGAATGTCACCAATTTGTAAGACACGTATTGTTTTCGACACTACCGATCACCCCTCTCCGCAGCATAGCGTTTCAGATCAAAACTATTTGTTCAAGCTCTGATTGTCGGGCAACGTTTTTTTTTGGTTTAGGTTGAGGTGGTTGTACAATAATAGACCTTGCCTCTCCCTGTGCGTTCCAGTTTTTTGGTGTATTGCGTTCTTCGGGACCCACCGGCGACGCCTCGGAGATGTCCAGTGGGGGGTGGCGTATGTTGCTCTTTGTCCGGAGCGGGGGCTCTATTGCGCAAAGGCCGGTTGGGGTATTTAACCCGCGAATCCAGCGTAGTAGTTTGTCTGTGAGAGCAGACCTGTGGCGCCGCGCGACAAGACCAAGAACTGGTCAGCCTACAACAAAGCGGCGAAGCAGCGCGGCTCGCTGACGATTTGGTTCGATCTGGCCATGGCCTGGATGCCGCCGCCAACGGCAAGCGAGGCTGGCAGCCTCCGTATAGTGATTCCGCGATCCAGATGTACCTGACGATGTAGGTCCTATTCGGAATGGCGCTACGTCAAACGCCCGGTTTCGTGTAGAGCCTACTACGGCTCGTCGGTCTCGACTCGGCTGTGGCGGATTTCAGAAGGCTGAGCCATCATTGAATTTCGCCTACGGAAGATTCGGGCGACTTCGTGGCCGATCACTCTGACATTGTGAGCATTTCATCGGTGGCCGCACTATAAGTGGCGAGCGGAAAGCAAAATGAAGGCCTGCTTAGGATATTTAGCAATTTTCATTGGTTGGGCAACGAGCGACAGCTTCGCCCACATTTATCACTTTGGCCTGGGAAGCCTTTCTGCACGCTGCGATGGAGGACCGATATGGGGAAGCTGCGCCGCAGCGGGGGCTGTCTTGGCAAAGGTCTGCATAGGGCCGGCTGCCACCTCTGAACGTCATGCGGCTGCTCAAAGCACTGAAGGTCGCCCCTCCGTTTGAGAGCGTGCTCGAGCGCTTGCGTTAGATCGTTGAGGTTTGCAAAATCCTTAACAAGGTAGCCGGAACCCAGCATGCAGGGTCCCGAACAACTCCGGTCAAGACGCGCCAACCGAGGGTTCAGGCCAGTCGGCGCCGAAAGAAAATTGCCGCCATACGCCCATGCAAACCTTCCCGCGCCGTCGAATATCTGCAGGGGTCGGTGGCGCATGGTCAGGCGCCTCCGGTCTTTGTTGGCCGTCGATCAGTAGTTCCAAAGCGTGCCGTCGGTCAGCCGAGTGACGGGGTGGCTGGAGGGCTCGTATTCGTAGCGGGCCGCCTCGCTCTCGTCGAGATCCATGCCGAGGCCCGGTGCGTCGCTGACCCAGACCATGCCATTCTCCATCCGGTGCTCGGTGGGGAACAGTGCATCACATTCGGGCGTGCCGAGGACAAGCCACTCCTGAATGCCGAAATTCGGCGCCCAGGCGTTGAGATGGGCTTGCGCGGCCATGCAGAGCGGCGAATGGCTCGGCGCGCCGTGAAAGCCTGTGCTGACGTTGTGGAGCCCCGCGAGATCGGTGATGCGTTTGACCGGAGTGATGCCGCCGGCGTAGGTCACCGCGACGCGGATGAAGTCGATCAATTCCTGCTCGATCATCTTGTTGCATTGATAGATCGAGTTGAAGACCTCGCCGATTGCGATGGGCGTGGTGCTGTGCTGGCGGATGAGACGCAGGACATCCTGATCCTCGGCAGGGGTCGGGTCTTCCAGCCAGAACAGCCGGACCGGCTCGACCTCCTTGGCGAACTGGGCCGCTTCGCGTGGGGTCAGGCGGTGATGGACATCGTGCAGGATCTTGAGGTCCGGCCCGAAGCGGTCGCGGATCTGCATCAGGGCGTCGGGTGTGAACAGGCGTGCAATTTTGACCCCGTAACGGGGTGATCGGCGTCCAAAAATGACCCCCTTACACTGATGTGG